>JAISAZ010000031.1 GCA_031266435.1 Accumulibacter sp. | reverse complement strand
GTCTTCGTCTTGGTGACGAAGTATTTCCATTCGGCTTTCTCAAGGTCAAGCTCCGCCCATCGCATTTTCCGTAGTTCCCCCGGACGGACGAAGAGCAGGGGGAGAAGGTTCAGCGCGGCTACGACGTTCGGGTTCCCGTTGTACGCGCCGATCGCCCGGAGCAGTTCCCCGACCTTCGCGCGGTCGGTGATCGCCGGGTAATGCTCTTTCGTGACGGAAGGGAGCGCGCCTTTCAGGTCTGGAACAGGATTGCGCGAAGCCTTGCCCGTGGCGACCGCGTACCGGAAAACCTGCGAGCAGTTTCCTCCTGCCCGGTGTGCGGTATCCAGCGTTCCCCGGCTCGCAATCCTGCGGAGCACGCCCAGAATCTCCGGGGCATCGATCTCACGGATTGGTCGCCCACCCAGAAACGGGAAAACATCGTGTTCCAGGCGGCTGATGACTTTGGTGTGGTGTGTCTCCGCCTTGTCCTGTTTCCACACGTGGAACCATTCACGCGCGACTGCCTCGAAACTATTGGCGGCGCGACCGTACACAGCGGCTTTCCGCGCGCGCTTCGCTTCTCCGGGGTCGATACCATTGGCTAGCATTTCCCGTGCGTCCTCACGTCGTTTCCGTGCGTCCTTGAGACTCACGTCGGGGTAGGCTCCGAGCGCGAGAGTTTTCCGCCGGCCTGCAAAGGCATAGTCCATTCGCCACAGCTTGCCCCCCGTTGGTTGGACGAGGAGATACATTCCGCCGCCGTCCGCCAACTTGTGGGATTTGTCGCGGGGCTTGGCCGCGCGGACTTCGGTATCGGAGAGGGCTTTTGCAATTCGGGGCATGACGGTACACCTCCTATACGGTAGACGGTATACCGAGGAAAGTACCGTAAAAACTTCTGGGTGTCAATGGATTCTATCGGACTGCTTTGGACGAAAAAAAGACCGGAACCCTTGCTATTGCTTGAGTTTCCGGTCTTTTTTGGACTGCTTTGGATTAGTTGTTGGTGGAGGTAAGCGGGATCGAACCGCTGACCTCTTGCATGCCATGCAAGCGCTCTCCCAGCTGAGCTATACCCCCTCCGAGTGAAGGGATGCGATTATACGAAGGTCTTTGCGCCTTGTAAAGCGAATCCCGGTTTGCCGATCGACCCTTCGACGCTTCGCCCCCTCAGAATAGCGAAGGGCCTTTTTCTTTTTTCTTCTGTCCCCAGATCGTTTCCATCAGCGCGGGGAATACCTCCGTGAGGTGTTTGACCGCGAGGTCGAGGACGACGCGGACGATGTCCGGCTCGAAGCCCGTTTCGCTCGCCGAAATGCACATGTCGAGGACGAGGCTGTTGTCCCTGACGTAGTATTTGAAGACCTTGAACTGGGCGTTCATCTCGTCGATGCGGCGCTCGACGCGCGCGCGTACCGCATTGTCGTCGATGCAGTTGCTCGCGACGACCGTCCTGACGATCACGAAGATGCTTTGATCGACGATGACGACGACGGGCAGACGCTGACCGCTGACTTCCATCGCGGATCGGAACGCGACCGTTTGAAACTCGTCCTGCGTTTCGACGGCTTCGAAACAGTCGATCTTGTTTTCTTTCAGCATCGCTGAGAATTTTTCCGCTTTCTTGTTCATCGAAACCCTTCCTCTGGTTGGAAACTTTCCCTCTCGCTGCCGCCGCCGACCCCCGACAGGGGCGGGGAGGCGGAAGCCGGAAACTCACGTTCGGGAGGATTGTTGTCCGTAGGGCGTATCTCCGACCTTGCCGGACGCGGATCGCAGCAGACAGATCGAGTGACTCCCGAAAGGCTTATTTTATCGCAGAGATTCGATTTGGAACTGCAATTCCGGGAGAACCCGGAAGATATAAAGGAATATAAAGGAAAAGGGCCGGTTTCCCGACCCTTTTCCCAACTTTCAGCTCAAGAAAGTTTGTTTTTGAAAGGAAGATCAAAATGACTTATAACCTACTCTGCTTAAGACATATGGTGTTCACCGAACTTTCATCCGGCGCACCAATCTTGGCGCCTCGAATGTGGAAAGTCAAGAAAAATTTTACAGAAAAATTACAAAATTATGCTTCGGCGTCTCGCGCGCGTTCATCGCGCGTCGGGAAACTTTTTGGGCGGCAGCCGCTGAAAATGTCCTTCTCCTGCCGGTAGAGCCGGGTTCGCACACTCAGGAGACTCAGAACGCTGTGAAAAATGTTGTCGTGTGAAAAGCTTTCGGCTTCCGCCTTGTTCCTGACGCAGGTTTCACTGATGCGCTCGTTTTTTTTCAGCGTTTCCGACATCCAGACGACGAAGGGGATCTGCGTCTGCTCGTTCGGCGCGACGGCGTAGGGGAGTCCGTGCAAGTAAACCCTGTTTTCTCCGAGCGATTCGCCGTGGTCGGAAACGTAGATCACGGTGGTTTCGAGTTCCGGGAATTTTCGCGCGATGTCGATCGCGGAGGCGACGACGGTATCCGTGTAGAGGATCGTGTTGTCGTAGGTGTTTCTGATCGCTTCGCGCGTACAGTTTTGCAGGTCGGCGGTGTCGCAGGTCGGCGTGAAGCGGCGGAATCTCTCCGGGGTGCGCCGGTAGTACGCGGGACCGTGACTGCCGATGGTGTGCAGGAAAATCGCCGTGTTTTTTTCGGTCTCTTTCAGGCGCGCTTCGAGACCTTCGAGCAAGGCTTCGTCGAAGCTGTATTTTTGACCGCTCTCGGTCGGGGGGTCGGTTTTTTCCGTGGGGACGCGCTTGCAGACGCCTTTGCATCCGCTGTTGTTTTCTCGCCAGAGCACGTCGTATCCCGCGATCTTCAGCGTGTCGAGAAGGTTCTGCGTGAAACGCGCGTCGTCGACCTTGAATTCCCGCCGGTCCTTGTTCGAGAACATGCACGGGAGCGAAACCGCCGTCGCCGTTCCGCACGAACGCATGTTCTTGAAGTAGACGACGCCTCGCCGGGATAACAAGGGGTTGGTTTCGCGCTCGTAGCCTCCCAGGGAAAAACTTTTTGCGCGCGCCGTCTCGCCCACGATGAAGATCATGACCCTTTTGCGCGTCCCGGGACGCGCGCTCAAGGCTTGTTTCGACTGCGGTTCGAATTTCGCGTTTCGGTCCAGCCACGCGAAATCCCGTCGCGCAAGCGCGCGTTCGCGGAAATAAGCGAAGGTCGACTGGGCGATATTGAAGGTGTTGACGAGTTTTCTGGCGGCGTTGTGCTGGCGGAAGAACGCGGCGTATTCCTTCGTCGAACTCGTGGCGAAACCGCCCAGGATGAGCGCGCCGACGATGAAGAATACGAAGCGCGCGGCGGCTTCTTTTTTTAACGGCAGGTAACGGACTTTCACGAAAGCAAAAGCGATCGCCGGGAGAACGCCCGTGAGCGCGATCCACGCGAGCCCCGTCGCGGTCATCAGCTCGCCGGCTTCGCGGGCGTCGGTTTCAAAGACGTTGCGTAGCATGTCGGAGTCGATGAAAATGCCAAAACGAAACATTGCGAAGTTCGCGGCGCTGGAAATGAGCAAAAGAAAAACGACGATCGGCTTTCCGGCGAAGCTGACGAGCAGCACGCTGAAGAGTCCGGCAAAAAAGATGAAGATCAGGATCGGCAGCGAGACGGCGAAAACGAGCATGTCGCCGTTCGTGATTTCGAGTCTGTCGAGGATGAATCGCCAGAACGCGAGATTCAGCACGAAGCCGAAATAAAACGCCAGAAGCCCGATCAGCCAGCCGCTTCCGATTGTCATTCCCGATAATTTTGTTCGCGCACGGGCGAGGGCAGCGCGTAGCGATTCGGGCGCGCCGCCGAATACCCCCTGCGCAGTGAAGGCGTGGTAGGTGTGATAAAACGGAGACAAACTATATGACATATAATGGCTGCGGAAGTTCTCGTCGACCGGGTGTGGCGTTCCTGGATGCGGCGCATTTTTTCATTGGCGCCGTCAAGCGCGCGTCAAGCAAATGTAAAAAAAACGTGAAGCGGCACGAAAGACGCGCCAGCGCGGAATGCGGCGCGGCGGGACGCTTCACGAAAGCGAGCGAGGCGCGCGCCGGCGCTATAATTCGCGTGCGCCGTCAGCCGTGAACGGGCTTTTTCGCCCGATACGATCCGTCCTTGTTCGGGAGCAAGCCATGCGAATTCTTGTCGTCGAAGACAACAGAGACATCCTCGTCAATGTTCTGGAATATCTCGAAGGCGAAGGCTATATCGTCGATTGCGCCGAGGACGGGCTGACCGGCCTGCATCTCGCGGCGACGCGTTCGTATGACCTTATCGTTCTCGACGTCATGCTGCCCGCTATCGACGGCTATCAGGTGTGCAGGCGTTTGCGCGAGGACGCCGGGTGCGAGACACCGGTCATCATGCTGACGGCGCGCGACGCGCTCGACGACCGTCTGTCGGGCTTTTCCGCCGGCGCCGATGATTATCTCGTCAAACCTTTTGCGCTCTCGGAACTCGCGGCGCGCATCGAAGCCGTTCTGCGCCGCGCGCAGGGCAAGATGAAGCATCTGCTCGAAGTCGGGGATTTACGCTACGACCTGGATACGCTCGAAGTTGTCCGCGCGGGAAGGGCGCTCAAATTGAACCCGATCGGGCTGAAACTGCTCGAAGCCTTGATGCGGGAAAGCCCCGCCGTCGTGCGCCGAGAAAGGCTGGAAGAGGCTCTGTGGGGTGATGACATTCCCGACAGCGACAGCCTCAGAAGCCATATTCACCAACTGCGTCTGGCGATCGACAGACCTTTTTCCGAACCGCTCCTGCACACCGTGCACGGCGTCGGTTTTCGGCTGGGCGGACCGAAACCGTGAAGCGTCAGCCTTTTGCCCGACGGATTGCCGTCGCGTTTACGCTGATGACCGCGATCATCGGCGGCGTCTTCTCGCTTTCCTTCGTCTATGTCGCGCATTACGTCGAAAGGTATCTCGTTTCAAACTCGCTCGACAAAACGCTCGATCGCGTTCTCGACGATGTGCAGCAGGGCAGGCCGCCGCGCCTCGATTACGACATGGTTTTCTTCGCTTCCGACCACCCCGGGTACGCGATTCCGGAAAACCTGGCGGCCGCGCGGGTCGGGTTCAACGAGTTCAGGGACTATTGGGCCTACGTCCGCGAAAAAGACGGGCAGCGCTACATCCTGCTCGAAGATCAATACGAATTCGAGAGCCACGAGCGCGTCATGCTCGGCGTTCTGGCGGCGGCCCTGCTGCTTTCGATCGTCGGCGCGTGGGCATTGGGCGGCCTGATGGCGCGAAAAGTCATGGTGCCGGTAAGCCGTCTGGCCGAAGCGGTACGCGATCTCGACCCGTCGCATCCGCCCGACGCCCCTCTCGCGCGGGATTACGCGGACGACGAGGTCGGTCGTCTGGCGGCCGCTTTCGACGACGCGCTGCGGGGCCTGAATCGCGCGATGGAGCGCGAACGCCTTTTCACCAGCGACGTGAGTCATGAATTGCGTACGCCGCTGATGATCGTCGCCACGTCCTGCGAATTGCTCGAATCCGCCGAGCTCCCGCCCCACGCGCGCGAACGCGTCGACCGCATCGCGCGCGCCGCCAGAGAAATGCGGAATCTGGTCGAGACCTTCCTGATGCTTGCGCGCGCGGCGCCGCAGGGGCAAGGCTCGCTTCCCGAACCGCCCGCGCGCGCGTCCAGCGTCGCGGACGATCTGGAAAGAGATGGAAAGCGCCCGGACGCGAGCGCCGCCGACCCCGGCGCCGGGGTCGATCTCGCCACGGCGGCGAGCGCGCAGAGCCGACGCTGGGCGGAGAGCATTCGCGCCAAAGGGCTTGATTTCGAGGTCGTCGAAAAAGAAAAGGACGGGGCGCGCTACAACGCCGCTTTTCTCAACACCGTGCTCGGCAACCTCTTGCGCAACGCG
Source organism: Accumulibacter sp. (assembly GCA_031266435.1). Lineage (GTDB taxonomy): Bacteria > Pseudomonadota > Gammaproteobacteria > Burkholderiales > Rhodocyclaceae > Propionivibrio. Next base: position 773 of record JAISAZ010000031.1, on the reverse strand, counting down.
CTGCATTACACAGACCACGGCGGGATTCGGCTGGTGCTCGATGCGGACGGATTTTGCGTCGAAGACAGCGGAATCGGTATCGCCGAAGCGGAAAGAGACCGGGTATTCCAGGCTTTCGTGCGCGGCAGCGACGCGCGCGGCGAGGGGCTGGGGCTGGGCTTGTCGCTCGTCAAGCGCATCTGCGAGCACGAAGGATGGCGCATTGCGCTCGAAACCCCCGCCGGGGGCGGCAGCCGCTTCAGGGTGAAGCTGTGATCAGGTATCAGGGATCAGGGATCAGATCAGCTAGCGGCGGCTTCGCCACCGGAGAGGAGCTTTGAAACGCCGATCGGTTTTCTTCTGTCTCCTGTCTCCTGTCTCCTGATTCAGTGCAACATGGACTGGACGATTTCCCGCGACAGCCCCGTGATCTGGGCGACCACGTCCACCGGATGACCGAGATTGATCAGGCTCCGAGCAACCGAGCGTTTCTCTTCTTCACGGCCTTCTTCACGTCCTTCTTCGCGACCTTCTTCCCATCCTCGCATTTCTCCTGCGTGTACCTGCGCGGAGATGTCGCGGCGCAGCTTTTCCCGCGAGTCGGCGAGCATCCGCGCGCGTTCGTCTTCCGAGAGCGCGAGTAGCTTCACTACCGCTTTCTTTACTTGCGGGTTCTTTTTTGCGAGCATCGTGAGTTCCTCCTTTTCTTGCGCGGACAGGAATTTCATCCAGTCCCATAGGGGTGTTCCGTCTTCGTCTTGCGGGAGCTTGGGGAGTTCCAGTACGTCTATCTC
>JAISAZ010000032.1 GCA_031266435.1 Accumulibacter sp. | reverse complement strand
CCGACCGCGATCACGCTCGCCGCGAACCACCTTGAATTCGCGCAGGCCCTGGTCTCCGAATTGCATTACCCGCTCTTTCGCATCTACCTCAACGACGACCTTCCGGGCGCCGAAACGGGCGGCGCGGTCAAAAACGTCATTGCAATCGCCGTCGGCGTCTGCGACGGAATGGGCTACGGCCTCAACGCGCGCGCCGCGCTGATCTCGCGCGGTCTCGCCGAAGTCGCCCGACTCGGCGTCGCGCTCGGCGGACGGATGCAGACCTTCATGGGCTTGGCCGGGATGGGCGACCTCGTGCTGACCTGCACCGGCGACCTGTCGCGCAACCGCCGCGTCGGCCTCGCGCTCGCCGCCGGAAAAACGCTCCGGGAAATCCTCGCCGAACTCGGCCACGTCGCCGAAGGCGTCGACACGGCGCGCGAAGTCGCGCGCCTCGCCCAAAAACTCGGAATCGAAATGCCGATCGCCGAAGCGATCGACGCAATCCTGCACCACGGCGTTTCCGTGCGCGACGCCGTCGAAAAACTCCTGAACCGCGACCCTGTAAAAGAAAATCTCTGAGGGCAGGGGGGTGTAGGGGCACGGCGTGCCGTGCCCAGCGGCGGTATAGGTTGGGCTGAACGAAGGGAGAGCCACAACGATTCCGCAGGCGCATCTCGGCGGTATAGGTTGGGCTGCGGCGAAGCAAAGCCCAACGTTCCGTATGTGTATGAATGACGGAATAGGGGATCAGATGAAAACCGATTTTTACCGCGAAAGGCGCGAAAGACGCGAAAGACGCGAAAATGTAGGGGCAGACCTGCGTGTCTGCCCGACTTTGGGCGAACACATAGGTTTGCCCCTACAAAATCGCGTGTTTCGCGGTTCTTGTCTCCCGTCTCCTGACATCTGCCTCCTGACGTTGGGCATCGCTCCGCTCACCCCAACCTATGCTTGAAATTTCTCTTGCCTCGGAATTTCGTCTCACTATAATGACACTCGTGAACCATATCCGCACAGGGAGGCAAGGCATGAACAAATCGACACGCGGTATCATTGAATCGCCGGCCCTCGCTGGCACGTTTATTGCTGCACACACACACACACACAGCATTATTCTAATCGCCTAAGCCGCGCGGCGGCGCTGATTGCGCTGCTTTTCCCTTGGGTCGTTTCCTCGGCGTTCGCGGCGGATATCGAAATCAACTCTTCGGTGACGGGTGACGTACACGGCAACAGTACGAACCCGAACGGTAGCGACAGTAACGAAACACCCTCGAACAAGACGCTGCTCATTACAGGTACGGGCGTTGTCGTGACGGGTGACGCCTACGGCGCTTACACTGCCGGTTCGGGCACCGTGCAAGGCAATCAGGTCGAAATCAGCGGTACCGCGACGATCGTCGGCGATGTCGTCGGAGGTGAAAGCCAATCAGGTCAAGCGATCGGGAACACGGTCATTCTCAACGCCGGAACGGTCGGCAACGGATCGACCTCGGTCGATGTTTATGGCGGGATAGGGGACGGCGGCGCGTCGAACAACACGGTCGAAATCCACGGCGGGACGGTGATGGCTAACGGTACCTCAAACGGAGCTGCCATCGGCGGTTTCGTCAACAACACCGGTTCCGGTGTCGTCGAACACAACACCGTCAAGATGACTGCCGGGACGGTCTACGAGCTTTACGGCGGCATGCATGAGAACGCGGGTGACGCGAACTGGAATACCGCCGTCCTCGAAGGCGGTAACGTCGGCAGCGTTTTCGGCGCGATGACCGACGGCGCCGCGAACAATAATACCGTCACGATCCGGGGCGCCAGCAGCAGTATTGGAGGCGATGTTTTCGGCGGAAAAGGAGACACCAGCGCGGACTGGAATACGGTCATCATTGAAGCCAGCTACAGCGGTACCGCCGGCTTTGTCTACGGCGGGGACGCATACAACGGTGCGGCGAACAACAAGGTCGAAATTCACGGTGGGACAGTGCTTTATGGAGTCTTCGGCGGATCCTCCGATAGTGGCGCTGCGACCGATAACACCGTCAACCTGAACGGCGGACGGGTCGACGGCGATGTCTCCGGCGGCGCCTCCTATAGTGGCGCTGTGACCGGTAACTTCGTCAACCTGAACAGCGGACATGTCGGCGGCTACGTCTACGGCGGCTCCTCCGATAGTGGTGCGGTGACCGGCAACACCGTCAACCTGAACGGCGGCGTAGGCGTCATGACCTTCGCAGCTAGTACGGAACTCTACGGTGGTTACTGTTACTCCAGTTGTAGCGATGCCTTCACCGGCAACACGCTGAACGTGCGCGCCGCAGGAAACACCGTCGCCAGTATCCAGAACTTCCAATTCATGAACTTCTACCTTCCCGCGACGCTGGGGGCGGGTTCGACCGTATTGACCGTAAGCGGAAACGTCAACTTCCAGGACGCTTCCAACACCGATAAAACGGAAGTCCAGGTCGGCATCGCGGGGAACGCGTCACCGCTCAAAGAAGGCGATCGCGTCACGCTGATCGACGCGAGCGGAGGCGGCGGTTCTCTGACTGGATCGCCGATCAACCCCACGACCAGCGGTCAGGGAATGCAAGGTGTCACGCTCAAATACGAATTCGGACTCAGTACGCTCCTCGAAGCCAACAAACTCATCGCCACCGTCACGAGCGCACCCGTCGTCACCCAACAAAGCAAATCGCTTTCTGAGGGTTATCTCTCAGGAACCTCCTTCCTGAGCCAAGGTGCTGACTTCCTCCTCGGCAAAGGTATGAGTGCGGCACGCACTGCCGTCGCCGAAGGAAACGCGGGGCGCCCTGAAGTCTTCGCGGCTCTGGGTTATGGAAAGATACACAACCAAACGGGGTCGAGTGTCGCCGTCAAGGGCTACAACCTCGTCACCGGTCTTGCGTTTGGAAAACGCCTTGAAACCGCAAGCGTCACCGGCGCCTTCTTCTTCGA
>JAISAZ010000072.1 GCA_031266435.1 Accumulibacter sp. | reverse complement strand
GTTCTTCTTGCAAGGTCATGATCATCTCCTAATGATCCCGCCTTACAGCTCTTCTTTCAGACTCCCCTCACGTCGGAATCAGTCTCTTCCTTCAGACTCACCTCATATTGGACTAGACTGGGCTTGCACACCGCCCAAGCATACGCTATCCTCAATAATTCGTTCCCGAAGCCCTTGCGCGCTTGTTGACTCGCTTTTCCGCGCTGGTCAGGCGAAATGCGGTTTGGGCTTGCAGTCCGTCGTGGCACAGGCGCCACGGACGGTTTGGGAAGGGGATCAGAAAGGGGAAACGCGCCGAATCATGGAAAATCGTTCTCACGCATTGATGGCCGGGGCCTTTACCTTGCTTCTCGGCATCGCGGTCGTTTTCGCGGTCTGGTGGTTCGGTGGGACGCGCGAGGCGATGGACGATTATATTGTCACAACATCGGCGAGCATTTCGGGTCTGAGCGTCCAGGGGCAGGTGCGTTATCGGGGCGTTCGGGTCGGGCGCGTCGTGTCGATCGAATTCGATCCTGCCAACCCCGGCAGCACGCTGATCCATATCCGCGTTCGCCAGGGCGTTCCGATCACGAAAGGAACCGTCGCGCAACTGGGGTCGCAGGGCGTGACGGGGATCGCTCACATCCTGCTCGACGAAACCGAAAAAAACGCCGACCCTCTCGTCGCGCCCGAAGGAGGCTTGCCACGCATCCCGATGCGTAAAACGCTGTCGCTGAACGAAATCGCCAGCGCGGGGTCGGCGACGCTCGGCGACCTGCAGGATGTCCTAACGTCGGTGAACGAAATTCTGGGGCCGGAGAACAGAAAGAAGATTTCCACGACGCTCTCGAACCTCGAAACGGCGAGCGTCAACGCGCGCGAGGTTTCCGAGCGGCTCAGGTCTTTTATGACGCCGGAGAACATTCGCCGGCTCGACGCGGTCTTGGCAGGCGCCGGAAAGACCGTCGGCGAGGCAGCGCCTTTTTTTGCCGAGGCGCGCGGACTCGTCGCTCGCTTGGAGAGCGCGGGCAATAAACTCGACCTCGCGCTCGGTTCGCCGTCCGACGCTTCGGGCGCGCCCGCGTTGCGGATCGACGAGATCGGTTCGGAATTGACGACGAGCTTGCGCGAACTCAATCGCGTTTTGCAGAAAATCGAGGAATCTCCGCAAGGCATTATCTTCGGGTACAAAAAACAAGCCGGACCGGGCGAGCCTGGATTTGTCGAGCCGGGGAGGGAAGGAAAGGATTCGCCATGAAACATCCGCTTCTTGCGCCTTTCGCGCTTTGTGCGCTCTTTTCGCTTTCTGCCTGCGTCGGTCTGCCGGAGGCCAGCGCGCCCCTCGCGCAGTACGATTTCGGCCTTCCGGTCGAAGGCGCAGGCAGCGTCGCGGCAAAACTCGGTCTTTCGGTCAGGACGCCGGCTTGGTTCGATTCGCTTTACGTCGATTACCGCTTGATCGCCACGGCTCCGCTGGAGCGGCGCGAATACGCCACGAGTCGCTGGGCGGCGAACCCCGGCGTTTTGCTGAGCCGCCGTTTGCGGCAGCGGATGGGATTTTCGACCGAGACCTCCGCCGACGCGCGCACTTCCTGCGTGCTTCGGGTCGATTTGAACGAGTTTTCGCAGATTTTCGATTCGTCGAACGAAAGCCACGCGCTTCTGGAAGCCGACGCGCGCCTGTTCGGCGGGAACAAGTTGTTGGCGCAGCGGCGTTTTTCGGTCAAACGCGCTTCGAGCGCTCCAGACGCGCGCGGCGGGGTCGAAGCGCTCGTCGCGTCGGTCGGCCAGTTTTCGAATGAACTCGAAAGCTGGCTGGAAACCCTGAAAACTGCTACCCCCTCGTCCGGAGAGTGTTTCTGAGCGTGAACCGATAGTGGACGCCGATTCCGCGAGCGTGTAAAAACCGTAACGAAGAGACTTTCTTCCTTGACAAGAATGGAGAGCCTATTACAATCAAGATAACAATTCTTGTTTAGGCAACGTCCACTTTTTTGGAAGGAAAAGCAAGAGAAGCAGGAAAACTCCAAGGTCGGACTGTTTTGGCGTTGTTTTTACATGGTTTGAAGGTAGGCTCTCCCTACCTTCAAACCCTGATCAACCCGGCAAAAAGGTGGGTTTTACTTTTTGACGAATACTTAGAGGAGACCGCGATGGCGAACATATTCGTAAGGAAGGCGCAGGAAAACCAGCAGCATAATAAATTTTCGTGGGAAAATCTTGGGGACATCAAGGAGGGGCGCGGCGATCTCGGCGAAGAAATGCCGGTGCTCGTCTATCGCTTGATGCAATATACGATGCTCGACGTGCTGTCGAAGGCTTACGGCGGAGAGCAGGCCAACGAGTATTTCCGTCAGGCGGGCTTTCTGGCGGGGATGGAATTCTCGCATAACGTCCTCGACCTGAAAGTCGATTTCAACACCTTCGTCGCAAACCTTCAGGCGGCTTTGAGGGACCTCAAGATCGGGATATTGCGCGTCGAGAGCTTTGAAGCCGATACGGGTAGCCTCGTGCTGACCGTCGGTCAGGACCTCGATTGCAGCGGTCTTCCGGTGACCAACGAGACCGTGTGCAATTACGACGAAGGTTTCATCGCGGGCATTCTCGAAGCCTACACCGGCAAGAAGTACGACGTGCGCGAAGTCGATTGCTGGGCCAACGGCGACAGGGTCTGTCGTTTCCAGGGAAACGTCGTTAACTAAGAAACAGATCAAACGATTCTGAATACGTCGGGCCTCGTCCGCGAGGCCCGACGCTTGGTGGAGTGGCTGTCATAAACCCGGTTGCAGAGCAAATGTTCAATTATCTTGGGGATGTGATCTACAAGCCGGATCACGCCAAGCTCAGCCTTGAGCAATTGCCTGAAGATTTCCGCGAATTGGGCGAAGGATTGCAGTATTTTGCCGAATGCCTCATCGAAACGAGGGATTTGGCCAAGGCGCTTGCGAAGGGCGATCTGAACAGCAAATTGCCGTCGCCGAACAACGAGATCGCCGCTCCGCTGAAATCGCTCCATTCCTCGCTCAAGCACTTGACGTGGCAGTCGCAGCAGGTTGCGAAGGGCGACTACCAGCAGCGCGTAAACTTCATGGGCGATTTCGCCACGGCGTTCAACACGATGATCGAACAGCTCGACGAGCGCCGCAAGGAGCTGATGGAAGAGATTGAGAGCGGCAAGCGCAAGACGCAGGATCTTGCCCAGAGCAACAGCCTTTTCGAGGCGATCACCGCGCAGGCGTCGCAGTGGATCGTCGTCATCGAAAAGGGCACCGGTCAGCAACTGTTCTGCAACTATCCTCTGACGAATATCCTCGTCGAGGATGAATTCGAGTCGCAGATGAGCGCGTGGCTCGAAATGCAGACGGATTCGATGGGAAACGACGAATCGCCGCATCTGACCGAAATGAGTCTCTTCAACAACGAATGCGCGCAGTATTTTTCGGTGTTCGTACACCCTTTGCGCTGGTACGGGCGCCAAGCGGCCGCCTTCGCGTTTTCCGACGTCAGCGCCGAGAAGGAGCACTTGAAGGAACTCGAAAACGTCGCGTACCGCGACACGCTGACCAAGGTTTACAACCGGCACTACGGGATGCAACTCCTCGACAACTGGCTGTCGGGGGGGATTCACTTCATCCTGTGCTTCGTCGACATGGACAATCTGAAGTACGTCAACGACAAGTTCGGTCACGGCGAGGGCGATAAATACATCCTTGCGGTGAGCGAATGCTTGCGTGATTTTTCACCGCTCGCGCAGATCGCGCGCCTGGGCGGGGACGAGTTCATGCTTCTGGTGCAAGGCTGGACCCAGAAAGACGCGGAAGACCGCCTGGAAGAGATGCGGGATCAGCTCGCCCGATACAGCGAAAAGCCGGACGCCTTGTACAACCACAGCATGAGCTACGGCATCATCGAAGTCGACAAGAGCAATACGCAGTCGCGCACCGACCTTTTGAGCACCGCTGACGAGAAAATGTACGAATACAAGCGCGCGCACAAGGCGCAGCGTCAGACCTGAGTGTTCGTCAAAAAGTGGAACCCTGGCCGGGTTGATCAGGGTTTGAAGGTGAGCGAAGCCCACCTTCAAACCAGGTAAAAACAACGCCAAACCAGTCCGGTCTCGGAGTTCTTTTGTTTCTCTCGCTTTTCCTTCCCAAAAAGGGTGGGCAAAGCCCACCCTATATTTTGTCCAAGGCCTTTTCGTCCGCCACGGAGCGGTCGAGTTCCCACTGTTTCATCAGCGCATAGATCGCCGGAATGACGATCAGGGTCAGTACCGTCGAAGACACCATGCCGCCGATCATCGGCGTCGCGATGCGCCGCATCACTTCGGAGCCGGCGCCGTGGTTCCACAGGATCGGCAGGAGTCCGACGATGTCGGTTGCGACGGTCATCATCTTGGGGCGGACGCGTTCGACCGCGCCGGCCATGATCGCTTCGTAAAGCACGCTGGCGTCGGGCGAGCGCCGCAGGCGGCGACACTCGTCCTTCGCGTTTTTCCAGGCGCTGTCGAGGTAGATGAGCATGACGATACCGGTCTCCGCGGCGACGCCCGCGAGCGCGATAAAGCCGACGGCGACGGCGACCGAAAAATTGTAGTCGAGCGCCCACATCATCCAGACGCCGCCGACGAGCGAAAACGGGACCGAGAGCATGACGATCAGCGTTGGCCCGACGCGGTTGAAATTGAAGTAGAGCAGAATGAAAATCGAGAGCAGCGTGACCGGGATGATGATCTTCATTTTCTGCGCGGCGCGTTCCATGTTTTCGAACTGGCCGCTCCACGTGGCGTAAGTGCCGGGGGGGAATTCGACGTTTTCGGCGACCGCGCGTTTTGCCTCGGCGACGTAACCGCCGATGTCGCGGTCGCGGAGGTCGATGTAAATATAGGCGGAGAGCAGGGCGTTTTCGGTGCGTATGACCGAAGCGCCCTGCGCGAATTTGATTTCCGCGACCTGACCGATCGGGATCATCCCGTCGTTCATCGTCGCCACGAGGACTTCGCGGGCGATGCGTTGCGGGTCGGAGCGCAACTCCCTCGGATAGCGCAGGTTGACGCTGTAGCGTTCGCGTCCTTCGACGGTCGTCGTGACGCGCTCGCCGCCAAGCGCGGCGGCGACGACATCCTGCAACTCGCCGACCGTCAGGCCGTAACGCGCGAGTCGGGCGCGGTCGGGTTCGATGTTCAGGTAAAAGCCGCCCAGAATGCGTTCGGCGAACGCGCTCGTCGTTCCGGGCACCTTGCGTACGACCGACTCGATTTCCTGGGCGAGTCTTTCGATTTCGACGAGGTCGTTTCCGAAAACCTTGACGCCGACGGGGGTGCGAATCCCTGTCGAGAGCATGTCGGTGCGCGACTTGATCGGCATCGTCCAGGCGTTCGATATTCCGGGAAACTGGAGCACCTTGTCAAAAGCGGCGATCAGCGCGTCGATCGTCATTCCGGGGCGCCACTCCGATTCGGGCTTCAAATTGATCGTCGTCTCGAACATTTCGAGCGGCGCGGGGTCGGTCGCGCTCCCCGCGCGCCCCGCCTTTCCGAAGACCGACGCGACTTCGGGAAAGCTCTTGAGAATCCTGTCCTGCGTCTGGAGGAGTTCGGCGGCCTTCGTGACCGACATTCCGGGTAACGACGTTGGCATGTAAAGCAGCGTCCCCTCGTTCAGGGTCGGCATGAATTCCGAGCCTATCCTCGACATCGGGTAGAGCGTGACGCCGAGCGTCGCGACGGCGAGCGCGAGTACCGTTTTTTTCCATCGCAGGACGAGCGCGATGACCGGACGGTAAACCCAGATCAGAAAACGGTTGACGGGGTTTTTTTCCTCGGCGACGATCTTTCCGCGCACGAAAAAATGCATCAGCACGGGGACGAGCGTGATCGAAAGGAGCGCTGCGGCGGTGATCGCGAGGATCTTTGTCCAGGCGAGCGGCGAGAACATCCGGCCTTCTTGGCCTTCGAGCGCGAAAATCGGGAGGAAGGAAACCGTCGTGACGAGCAGCGAATAAAAAAGCGAAGGCCCGACCTCTCGGCACGCGTCGAGCATCGCTTGGGCGCGTTCGGCGGACGTATGGTTTTCGGGCAAGTCCTCGATGTATTTGTGCGCGTTCTCGATCATGACGACGGCGGCGTCGATCATGACGCCGACGGCGATTGCGATTCCGCCGAGGCTCATCAAGTTCGAATTGATTCCGAGCGCGCGCATCGCAATGAACGACGCGAGGATGCTGACGGGCAGAACGAGCGCGGCGACGAGCGCGCTCCGCAGGTGGAGCAGGAAGACGGCGCAGACGAACGCGGCGATCAGGGTTTCCTCGATCAGCGTGTCTTTCAGCGTGGCGACCGCGCGATGGATGAGTTCCGAGCGGTCGTAAAGCGTCTCTACGCGCACGCCGCTCGGCAGACCCGGTCGGATTTCGTCGATTTTGTCCTTGACGCCGCGAATGACTTCGAGCGCGTTCTGCCCGTAACGCGCCATCGCGATCCCCGCGACGATTTCACCGTCGCCGTCGAGTTCGGCGATTCCGCGCCGCTCGTCGGGGATCAACTCGACGCGGGCGATGTCGCGGATCAGCACCGGAACGCCGCCTTCGCTCTTGACGGCGAGGTCCTCGATGTCGCGTATGCCCCGCAGATACCCCCTCCCGCGCACCATGTACTCGATCTCGGAGATTTCGACGGTGCGCCCGCCGACGTCGCGGTTCGAATCGCGGAGAACCTGAGCGACCTTCATCAGCGGAATCCCGTAAGCGCGCAGCTTCACCGGGTCGACCGTCGCCTGGTAGGTCTGGACGAAACCGCCGATCGACGCGATTTCGGAGACACCGGGGGCTTTGCTCAGTTGATAGCGGACGAACCAGTCCTGGATCGAGCGCAGTTCGGCGAGCGTTTTATTCTTGGCGACGAGGCCGTACTGATAGACCCAGCCGACGCCGGTCGCGTCGGGGCCGATGCGCGGTGTTATGCCTTCGGGGAGGCGGTCGGCGGCGGAATTGAGGTATTCGAGGACGCGCGAACGCGCCCAGTAAATGTCGGTGTCGTCTTCGAAAATCACATAGACGAAAGACGCGCCGAAAAACGAGAAACCGCGCACGACTTTGGACTTCGGCGCCGAGAGGAGCGCCGTCGTCAGGGGGTAGGTGATCTGGTCTTCGACGACCTGCGGCGACTGCCCCGGTGCTTCGGTGTAGACGATGACCTGTACGTCGGAGAGGTCGGGGAGCGCGTCGACGGGTGTGCGGAGAAGCGCGAAGATTCCGGCGAGAATCAGGACGAAGGTCGCCAGGAGGACGACGAAGCGGTTCCGGAATGAGGACTCGATGATTTTGGAGAGCATCGCGTCAGTATCCGGCGTGCGCGGCGCTCGAAGCACCGGTGCGGTCTGCGGCGCTCGGTACGCCCGAAAGCGGTCGGATTGCCGTGATCACCCACTCGCCCGCGCCGCGCTCGACGAAGTCGAATTCGACGCGCGCGCCTGCTTCGATCCACTTTCGCGGAACATCGGCGGCGAGCGTAAAGTCCATCGTCATTGCAGGCCAGTGTAGCGAGGCGACCGGCGTGTGTTCGATGCTGACGACACCTTCTTCGGGACCGATCGAATCGATCTTCCCCGTCGCCGTGTGGACGGCGCGCTCAATCTTGGCGGCGCGCGGTTCCGCTGCGCCGCTTGAGGCCTTGGGGGCGACGAGGCCCAAAATCGCGGCGTTCAAATTGCTTTCCGCGTCGATCAGGAAATTCGCGGCGACGACGACGCGTTCGCCCTCGCCGATGCCGTCGAGAACTTCGACGAAGTCCGCGTCGCTCCGCCCGGTACGGATCGTGCGCGGGCTGAAACGGCCTTCGCCGCGATCAACGAAAGCGATTTGCCGCGTTCCGCTGTCGATGAGCGCCGAGGCGGGGAGCGCGAGGACTTTGTCGTCCGAAACACTGTCGAGTTCGACCTGCGCGAACATCGCGGGTTTCAAGACGAGATCGGGGTTGTCGAGTTCGATACGCGCGCGCGCGGTGCGCGTCGCGGCGTCGAGCGTCGGATAAACGTAGGCGACCTTCCCCTCGAAGAGCTTGTCGGGGTAGGCGTCGGCGCGAACGAGCGCCGCGCCGCCGACGGCGACGGCACCGATGTCCTGTTCGGCGATGTCGGCGACGACCCAGACCGAAGTAAGGTCGGCGATCCGATAAAGCGTTTCCCCCGGCATGAAGCGCATTCCGGGGAGCGCCATTTTTTCGACGACGACCCCCGTAGCCGGAGAATCGAAGGAAAGCGTGCGCCGCGTTTTACCCGAGCGCGCGATCGCGCGTATTTCTTTTTCCGGGATTCCCCAGTTTCTCAAGCGTTCCAGCGACGCCTTGGCGAGGAGACGCGCGCCAGAGCGTGCCGCGTCGTTCTCCGTTTCCGAGGCGCCGAGCGCGCGGACGCCGGAGAGCGCGATCGCGTATTCGCGTTGTGCGGAAACGAGTTCGGGGCTATAGACTTCGAAAAGCGTCTGGCCTTTCTTGACGGCTTCGCCGGTGATCGCGACGTGGAGGCGCTCGATATACGCCTCGAACCTCGGCGTGACGGCGTGGATGCGCCTCTCGTCGGCCTCGACGCGTCCGGTCGCGCGAACCCGCCGCTTCAGGACACGCTTCTGGACGGCTTCGGTCCGAACGCCGAGCTTCTGGATTTTTTCAGGGCCGACGCTGACTTGCCCCGGAAGTTTTTCTTCGCTCGCGTCGTCGTCTCCTTCATGGACGGCGATGTAATCCATCCCCATCGGGTCTTTTTTCGGAACCGGCGACGTGTCGGCCAGACCCATCGGGTTACGGTAATAGAGGATTTTCCGCGATCCCGCGCGGGGAGTGCCCGGAGCTTCGGCGGACGCGGACTCGTTTCGGTGCGCGCCTTTCCCGGCGAGGTAACCGGTGTATCCCGAAATGCCGGCGACGACAATTCCAACAATTCCGACAATTACGACAGACCCGACGGGCGGGAGTTTTAGCAGCTTCATAAATCGTCCCCAAGGATTTTTTCGACTTCGGCAAGGCGGATCAGCGATTCGGCCTGCGCTTTCAGACGACTCTGGCGCGCCTGACGGATTTGGCGCTGCGCTTCGAGCAGCGTCGAAAAATCGACTTTCGCCGTTTCGTAAGCGGCGAGCGCGGCGAGGAAGGTCGATTCGGCCTGCGGCAGAAGGCTCGATACGACGAGCGACTCGGCGTGACGCGCGGCTTCGATTCCCGACAGGTTTTCGGCAAGTTCGGCGAGCAGACGGTGGCTTGCGGCTTCCTTGCGCAGGCGTGCCGCGCCGAGCATCGACTCGGCCTCGCGCTCTTTGGCGCGTCGGGAGGATTGCTGGAGCGGGATGTTGAATTCGACCATGACTTCCCATTCCCGGACGGCGTGCTGGTACTGGATCGGCGAGACGCCGAGCGTGAAGTCCGGGTAGCGGTCTTTGTACGTCAGTTCTCGCTGCTTTTCGGCGGCGCGTATCCGCGCCTCTTCGGCGAAGAGTTCCGGGTTGCGCTCGCGCGTGCGCTCTTCGAGCGCCGCGTATTCGAGCTTCGCCGGCGCGGGCAGTGCGCGCAGGCGTTCCGGGGCGGCGAGGGGCGCGCCGGCGGGACGCGAAAGCAGCGCGTTTACGCGCGTTTGAATCTGGCGGCCTTCGTTTTCCATCTGGATGAGTTCGCTGCGGATCGCCGTCTGTTCGAGTTGCGCGTGTATGACATCCTGTTGCGCGGCGAGTCCGACCGCATAACGCTCACGCGCGATTTTTTCGAGGCGCGACATCAAATCGAGTTCTTCGCGCGCGAGGCGGACGACGCGGTCGAGCGTGTAACGCTGAACGTGCGCGGCCTTGATCCGCGCGGCGATCTCGATCCACGCGCCGTCCGCGCGAGAGCGCGCGACTTCGGCGTCAAAGCGCGCGAGGTCTTCCTTCAGCGCGCGCTTTCCGTACCAGGGCAAGGTCTGCATCAAAAGATAGCGCGTGCTGCCGACGCGGCTCGGCGCGAGCGTCGCCTTTTGTTCGCCCATGCGCGTCATGTCGCGGAACTCGGTACGAAGCATCGGGTCGGGCAGCGCGCCGGCGGGGAGGATTCGCTCGTCGGCGGCGACGGCTTCGAGGCGCATCGCGGCGGTCTCCGCGTTGGACGCGCGCGCAAATTCGAGCAGACTCTCGACGGTGCGTCCCAAAAGCGCGTCGTCGGCGCGCGAGAAAAACGGCAGCGCGAGGCAGACGATCAGCGTATAGACGCGAAGCGGTGTTTTTTTCATTCGGAGGTCTCGAGTCGCACGACGGTCAGGGCGCCGTTTATGGATTCCGCGGCGAAGCGGACTTTGTCCCCCGCGTGTACGCGGTCGAGCCACGCGGCGTCTTTCACGCGAAAGCTCATCGTCATCGCCGGCATACCGAGGCCGGCGAGCGGGCCGTGGCTGAGCGTGATTTTCCCGGCGGCCTTGTCGACCCTTCTGACGACACCCGCGACGAGTTCCGGGGGCGCCGCTTCATCCCGCGCGCCGTGTCCGTGCGCGGAATGTGAACTGTGGGAACTATGCGAACCGTGGGAACTGTGCGAATCGTGTGAGCCGTGTACCTGCACGTCGGCGCGGATGGGCGCGATGAAAAACGCCAAAGCGAAAAAAAAGGCGGTGAAAAATGATTTTTTCATCCAGACTCCCGGCGAGACGCTTCAAAAGATTTCGGGCAAGTCTAGACAATCGAGCGCGACAGAACGCTGACGCGCGGATTACTTTTTTGTAATCTTGCGAAAGCGGCGGGTTTTATTGCACCATTTAAGCTTATCCTGAAAACGAGGGGGTGCGATTGAAAATTCTTGTCGTCGAAGACGAACTGAAAACGGGCGATTACCTGCGTAAAGGCTTGGTCGAGGCGGGGTTTGTCGTCGACCTCGCGCGCGACGGGCGCGACGGTCTTCACGAAGCTCTGAGCGCCGACTACGACCTCGTCCTCCTCGATGTCATGCTTCCGGGACTCGATGGATGGGGTGTTCTGCGCGCGTTGCGCGCTGTTGGAAAGAAGACGCCGGTTCTGTTTCTCACGGCGCGCGACGAGATAGACGACCGCGTGCGCGGGCTTGAACTCGGCGCCGACGATTACCTCGTCAAACCCTTTGCGTTTGCCGAACTGCTCGCGCGCGTGCGCAGCTTGTTGCGGCGCGGGGGCCAGCGCGCCGAGGGCGAGTTTTCGGACTTTTTGCGCGTCGCCGACCTCGAACTCGACCTGCGCAAGCACCGCGCCGTGCGCGCCGGGAAGCGGATCGACCTCACGGCCAAGGAATTCGCGCTGCTCGAACTCCTGATGCGCCGGCGCGGCGAAGTCCTGCCGCGTTCCTTGATCGCCGCGCAGGTCTGGGATATGAATTTCGACAGCGATACCAATGTCGTCGAAGTCGCCGTGCGCCGTCTGCGCGCCAAGATCGACGACGGCTTCGATCGTCGCTTGATCCGTACCCGGCGCGGCATGGGTTACGTGCTCGACGAGGCGGACGACGAATGATTCCATTTCCAGTCCGTCCCTTCCTTTGTCGACTCGCCTTGCCGTACTACTTGTACTGTGAAGCGGCTGTCTTCTCGGCATGAACGGACTGGAAAAGGAATGAAAAATTCGATCAGTCTTTCCTGGCGCTTGAGGGTGCTTTTCGCCGCGGTTTCGACGACCGTCCTTTTGATTCTCGGCGCGCTGATCGGCCGCTCGGTCGAAAAGCATTTCGAAGAGCAGGATATGTTCGTCCTCGACGGAAAGCTCGCGCAGGCGCGGCGCATTCTCGAAGAGGCCGGGGACGACCCGGCGTCGATCCCGCAAAGGCTCGACGAAATCCTCTCCGGCGCGCCGGGGCTTGCCATCGTCGTCAGGATGCCCGACGGCGAAATGCTCTTCGCAACGGACGGCGCGGAGTTTCCCGATGCCTTGCTCGGCAGCGCACCCGCCGACGGGCGCCCCTTTGTTTGGACGACGGCCGGGGGTCTTCCCCTGCGCGGCGTCTCCGCGCGTTTTCGCGTCGGCGTTTCCGGGGAGGCGACGGCACAGGTCGGCGCGGCGATCGACGTGTCGCATCACGAATCCTTCATGCGGGCGTTTCGGCGAACCTTGTGGGCATTCATCCTCCTCGCCGCCGTCTCATCGGGTTTCCTGGGATCGCTCGCCGTCCGTTACGGCCTCGCGCCGCTCCGGGCGATGAAGCGTCAGGCCGCGAGCATCACGGCGGAGCGCCTCGACGCGCGTCTTCCGGTCGAAGGGGTTCCCGCCGAATTCGCCGAACTCGCGCGGACGCTCAACGCCTTGTTTTCGCGCCTCGAAGAATCGTTTCAGCGGCTCTCCGAGTTTTCGTCCGACCTCGCGCACGAATTCCGCACGCCGGTCAGCAACCTCCTGATGCAGACGCAGGTGACGCTCTCGCGCGAACGCGGCGCGGACGAGTACCGCGACGTGCTCGCGTCGAACGTCGACGAGTTCGAACGGCTCTCGCGGACGATCGCCGACATGCTTTTCATCGCAAAAGCCGGCGAAGGCAAGATTGTCCCGACGCTCGATACGCTCGACTTGCCGACGCTGGTCGCCGACATCGCCGACTTTCACCGCATCGAGGCTGACGAGAAAAACGTGACGATACGCTGCGAAGGGCAGGGGACGATGCGCGGCGACCCGCTGATGATCCGCCGCGTTTTTTCCAACCTCTTTTCGAATGCGATTCGCTACACGCCGTCGGGCGGAAGCATCCGCGCCACGATCACAGCCGACGCGGGAGGCTGGGTGCGGGTCGAGGTCGCCAACGAGGGTGAAACGATCCCCGAAGAGCGCCTTCCGCGCGTCTTCGACCGCTTCTACCGCGCCGAGGCGTCGCGCACGGGCGGCGGCGCGCAGTCGGGACTCGGCCTTGCGATCGTCAAATCGATCGTCGAGGCGCACGGCGGTCGCGTCGGCGCGGCGTCCGAAAACGGCGTGACGAGGTTTTTCGTGGTATTCCAAGAGGGCGCGCCATGAATCCATGTTGGACGAACGTCATTCCAACAAAAGCAGTTTCGACAAGCTGTGATCTCGTAGGGGCACGGCGTGCCGTGCCCATCGGCGGTATAGGTTGGGCTGAGGAACGAAGCCCAACGATTCCGTATGCGTATGAATGACGGTGGGGCGGCGCACCCAACAGAGGACAGATGTCAGGAATCAGGAGACAGAAGAAAACCGATCGGTATTTTGTTGATTCTACTCCGGTCAAAGGCCGCAAGAATTCTCTGTCTCCCGTCTCCTGACATCTGATTCCTGATACCTGATACCTGACGAGGCCGAAGGCCGCCCTGTCCTCTGTCCTCTGTCCTCTGATGTGAAAAGGAATAAAATGCTCGGATGCTGATCCTCGGTATTGAATCCTCGTGTGACGAAACCGGCGTCGCGCTCTTCGACGCGGAGGGCGAAGGCCGGCTGCTCTGCCACGCCCTGCACACGCAGATCGCCCTGCACCGGGCCTACGGCGGCGTCGTCCCCGAACTCGCCTCGCGCGACCACATCCGGCGCGTCCTTCCCCTGTTTCGCAAGGTGCTCAAGGACAGCGGGCGAAAGGCGACGAACATCGACGCGGTCGCCTATACGCAAGGCCCCGGCCTCGCGGGCGCCTTGCTCGTCGGCGCGGCTTTCGCCGAAGGTCTCGCGTTCGCGCTCGGCGTTCCGCTCGTCCCCGTGCACCACCTCGAAGGGCATCTGCTCTCGCCGCTCCTCTCCCAGGGCGCGCCCGCCTTTCCTTTCGTCGCGCTCCTCGTCTCTGGAGGGCATACGCAGTTGATGCGCGTCGAGGGGGTCGGACGCTACGCGCTCCTCGGAGAGACGCTCGACGACGCGGCGGGCGAAGCCTTCGACAAGACGGCGAAACTGCTTGGGCTTCCGTACCCCGGCGGTGCGGCACTCTCGGAACTCGCCGACCACGGGCGTCCCGGTCGCGTCCGCTTTCCGCGCCCGATGCTGCGCTCGAAGGACCTGAACTTCAGCTTCAGCGGACTCAAGACGGCTGCGCTCCTCAAGGTTCAGGCGCTTCGGAATTCCACCGACGGATATCCGGCGGGGGGAGTGGAAAAAACGGAAGGGACGGAAGAAGCGGGGGGCTTTGATGACACCACGCGCGCCGACATCGCGCGGGGTTTTCAGGAGGCGGTTGTCGACGTGCTCGTCGATAAATCGGTACGCGCCTTGAAGAACTGCGGCCTGGAGCGGCTCGTCGTCGCGGGCGGCGTCGGCGCGAACCGCGAATTGCGCCGGCGCCTCGACCAAGTCGCGCGCGGCTTCACGGTCTTTTATCCCGAACTCGAATACTGCACCGACAACGGCGCGATGATCGCGCTCGCGGGCGCGCTCCGCTTCCGGGAAGGGCTTTCGATCGTCCCTCCGGGGGGAGGCTTTTCGGTAAAACCCCGCTGGCCGCTCGAAAGCGCGGCGTCGGAAAGCGGCCTCCCGTGCCCAGCGGCGGTATAGGTTGGGCTGAGGAACGAGAGCCACAACGATTCCGTATGCGCATATCAGGGATCAGATGTCAGGGATCAGGGATCAGATGAAAACCGATCGGGAAGAACCGGTATAGGGCAGAGCGAAGCGAGAGGCACGGCGATTGCCAGATGCGCTGGGTTCTCGTAGGGGCACGGCGTGCCGTGCCCAGCGGCGGCATAGGTTGGGGTGAGCGAAGCGATGCCCAACACAGCGGCGGATAAAATGACAGCAGAGGTATGGATTGGACTGGACGAAGGGAGAGCCAGAACGATCGCGGGACGGTAAGTCACATCCTTCTCCATGCCATCCACTTCTTGGCTTCCCGGTGAGTATCGGGGCGCTACACACCTCTATGGCGCTTTTTATTTTATGATAGAGCCTGAAAATAAAATAACCGACGAACTTATTTTAGGATTCCCGTGAAACGCCCCCTGCAAGGCCACACTCTGACCATCAGCACGGTAGGTGAAAGGGTAAAAGCTTTTGTGCCGGATCCCTTGCCCCCAAAACCGCCGATCGAGTGGTCGCCGGAACTGCTGGCCGCTTTTGACGCCGCGCTGCTCGCTCTCGGGCGGCTCGACGCCGCATCGACGATGCTGCCAAGGGCGCCGCTCTTTCTTTACACGACCATCCGAAAAGAGGCTGTGCTTTCCTCGATGATCGAAGGGACGCAATCGTCGCTTTCCGACCTGCTGCTGTACGAAATCTCCCAGACACCCGGTGTTCCACTGGCGGATGTACGAGAAGTGAGCAATTACGTCGCTGCGCTGGACTATGGTCTGAAGCGCTTGACCGAGGGCTTTCCTCTTTCGCTACGCCTGTTCCGTGAAATACACGGCGTTCTGTTGGCCGAAGCTCGTGGACGGTACGCGGCTCCGGGGGGGTTTCGGCGCAGTCAGAACTGGGTAGGCGGCACACGTCCGGGCAACGCATCTTTCGTGCCGCCACCTCCTCAAAGTATGCTGGAATGCCTGAGCGACCTGGAAAAGTTCCTGCACGACATACCGCAGGCGACGCCGCCGCTTTTGAAGGCCGCCTTGGCACACGTCCAGTTTGAAACGATTCACCCCTTCCTTGACGGTAACGGGCGTTTGGGTCGCCTGTTGATTCCGCTCATCCTGTACGAAAACGGAGTCTTGCGAAAACCCTTGCTCACCTTGAGCCTCTATTTCAAGGAACACCGGCAATATTATTATGAACTGCTGAACGGCGTCCGCGTGACCGGCGATTGGGAGGCGTGGCTACTGTTTTTTGCCGAGGCCGTCGCCGCGACCGCCACGCAGGGTGTGGAGTCGATCGGTAAACTCTCGAAAATAGCGGAAGACGACGCGGCGCGCATCGCGCGGCTTGGCCGCGCCGCGCCTTCCGCCGGGCGAATACATGCCGCGCTACTGGAACGCCCCATCGTCACCGCCGCATGGCTTTCCGAAAAGACCGGCTTGACCGTGGCGACGGTGAACAAAACTCTGGCGAAGCTGGAGAAGGCGGGTATCGTGCGCCAAATGAACGACGGCAAGCGCAACCGGCTCTTCGCTTACTCGCAGTACATGGATATTTTGAATACCGAAATTTGCTGAGGCGCTTCGTTCAGACTGACTTCGCATAAGTATTGAATCCTCATTCGATCCGCTTTGCCGAAGCGGGTCGGCGAGGCTCCGCCTCCCCCGCCCTCCGGTCCGGCAGAAATGCCCCCGATGCCTCGCGGGCCGTCGGCGGAGATGCAAGCGGTTCCAGATTTTCCGCCGGCGCCACCTGCCGCTGGGGGCGTGCTGGTTCTCGGCGGGATTCCGCCACGGCCAAGCGGCGGGGCGCTGGTGCCGACGGCGCAACAGACGCCGCCAAACCTCATGGAGCGCGCGGCGCGTCGTATCGAGGAACAGTATGGGTTCCGACCGGTGCCCGGTGACGTTCGATACATCCTGATGGCCGAGCAGCTTCTGGTTACGGGCAAGATTTCGCGGGAAGACTTTGCCACCGCGATAGAAGAAATACGCAATCACTCGGCGCTCGCGGGAGAGTTTTCGACCGAACCCCCTGCGGCACTGCCAGCTCCGCCTCCAGCGCCGAGCCTGCCGCCCGGAGTGCCGGCGATCGCGCAGGCCCCCGCGCCCCCGCAGCTCCCACCGCCTCCACCGCCGCCTGCCGGCGCTGCTCCCGGACTCGGAGCGACGACCGCTCCCGCGCCGCAAGCAAAACAACCCCGCCGGAAACTATCCGCTGCGGACAAGGCGCAGCGCGAGCAGGAACGCATCGACGCGCGACGGGAAAAAGAGGGTGCGCGCATCGACGCGCAGAACATCGAGCGGACGTACGGGTTCAAGCCGACCCGGTACAACCTCCCGCTGGTTCAGGAAGCCTTGAGCGACCGGTGGAGAAAACGTATCACCGAAGCGGGGCTGACCGCGGTGATCAACGCCGCGTCGAAGAAACGCGCCAAGTACGCGGACATCTTCAACGCGCTCCAGGCCGCGCGGAAAGACAACGAAGCCGCGTACAACGCCGAACTTGACGAACGATTCAACGAAAGGAACGCAAATGGATCAGAACAACGACGAGCAATACCGCCAAATTCAGAGGCAACAAACAGCCGCGAACTATCGTCTCAAGGCCGCGAAAGCGGACAAGCTGGCTCTCACGTACAAGCGGATGGCGGCGGCACTGGAGCTGCTGAAACCGGACAACCCCGCCAAGGAGACGTAAATGCCGCTCCCGAAACTCAGGTTCAAAGGGCTGGGGCCCAGCCCCGAAGCGGGTCCGTTCAAACTGCCGAGCGGGACGCGGGCCAAGAGAAGCAAGACCGCCGCGCCGATGAAAACCGCGAAGCACGAGCTGCGCGAGGTGCCGAAGAAAAAGGCGAAACGCGGGAAGTAGAACCCTCAACGCCGGGGACGCGTATCCTCTTCGAGGTCGCGCCCGACCCCAACAATGTCGAGCTGACCGAACGCTGGCGCGCGATGTCCGACGCCGAGCGGCAAGCCGCCAGCGAACGGATTGCGAAAGAAATCGTCCCGCAGGCAATGGACGACGTGGGCGCGCAGGGCGAAGTCCAGGGGCAGTTCGGCGGATACCTCGACGACACGAACCCGTCGTTCGCGCTCGTCCTTGCCGACGCCACCGACGCAGCGAAGATCATCGAAGCGACGAAACGCCTCGGCTACGTGCTCTCGCAGGACAGCATGATGACGGTGGCTCCCACGTCGTTCAAAGGGTCCGAAGCCGTCGAGTCCCTGGTGGTCCGTCTCCCCGAGGATTCGAGCATCGAGTTCGTCCGTGAAATTTACGACAAGCTCCGTCAGATCGAGGTCAAAGGAACAAAGCCAATCGAAGGACACACAACCGTCGGCGGGGCTATGGCGATTCTGGTTCCGGCGAGCGTAACCGCGGCGATCCCGATCAAGACTTTGGCGACGCGTGTTGCACTTGCGCTCGGCGGGAAATATACTGTAGTGACTAGGCAGTTCCATGCTTGGTTCCCAAGTAAGGAGGAGTACAACTATGGCGAAGATAATTCATTTGGGCCCGAACGATCCGGTGCCGAGCTGGCATCCGTTCGCAACGCCGCGAATAATCTTCGGGACGCCGCCACCGCTCTCATTGCAGAAACGCTCGACGCAGCCGACGCCCGCCGCTCGCCAAACACCCGCGCAGCAAGGAAAAGCGAAGACGGCGTAAGCAGCACTTCCGGGTCGCCGGACCTCCCCGTTTCCAGCGACTCGTTCGACGAGACGGTATCCGAGCCGGAAGCTGAACCCAGCGCGGAGAACGCGGAGCGTAAAGCAGATGCGCTCGCGCGTCTGGCGGAAGTCCAGATTCCAGAAGGAAACAAGCGGCTCGCCGCGACCAAAGCGCAGCTTGCGCGCGCGATAGAAAACGAGACCGAGTACGACGCGTCCGACCTTCAGGATTGGGAAGACGAGATCGCCGACCTCGAGCAATCCGTAGCAGAGCAAGCGCCCGACCCTGCCGAGCTTGCGCTTAAAGGGCGCGTGCGTGCGATGACAGAGCGGCTTGCCGATTTGCTTCCCAGCGTACAGGGTAACGAGCTGAAGAAAAGCCTGCACGGGTTCCTCGCCGAGCTGCGCGGGGCAAAGTCTCTCACAGAAAACGAAGTCTCGGATTGGGAATCGCGCGCCGAGGACTTTGAAGACTGGATCGCCGACGAGGTTAGCCCAGCCGAAAGTACACAGAGCACGGCGTTTCAGGACGAAGACGCGAACGTCAATCTCGCGCGGGACATGGCCGAAGGACTCGTCTCCGAAGAAAACGTGGAGATCAATTCCTTCGACCCGCCCTACTCCCGCTCGAAACTGACCGCGACCGGCAAGGCCCCGAAGTGGATGACCCTCCAGCGCGTCGCGCAGCGCGTGGCGTCGCAGCTCAAGCGCTTCGCACGAAAGATTCCCGTCGTCGTGCTGCAAAGCAGCGACCTCGCGGCGCTCGCCAAGGACCCGAACCTCGCCCGCCTGATGAAGATCATCGGGAACGAGAACCCAAGCAGCGACGACGTTGAAGCCGTCCGGGACATTCTGTCGAGGATCAAGGATGCGAACCGGGGTGGCAGACCCAAGGGATTCGTGTCGGGCGGGCGCGTCTTCCTCGTCTCGGAGAGTCTGACGACCCCCGCCGACATTCTGGAGACGCTGTGGCACGAGCTGCTGCACTACGGCGTGCGTAGTTTCCTGCCGCCGGGAGAGTACCGTGCGGCGATGAACCGGCTGTACAACACGTCCCCGGACGTGCGCGCAACCGCGGACGCTTGGCTTGCCACCGGTGAAGGTCAAGCGCTCTCCAAGAACAACGGTGCCGCGGAGGCGCGAACGCGCGCGATCGAGGAAGCACTGGCGCAGCTCGCCGAGAGAACCGCACCACCGCAGGGGTTTATCAACACTGTGAAGCGCTGGCTGGCAAACCTCGCACGGCGCTTCGGGTTCTTCGACTGGGCGCGAAAGCTGGAAAAAGGACCCGACGAAGCGGCGCGGGCGTTTATCGAGAGTGTGTTCAGGCAGTACGAGGGTGGCCCCAATGTGCATGGGTCTGCCAACGGTGGAACGTCGGCGCGCTCCGCTCCTGTCGGGGCCGGTGCCAGTGTAGCATACAGCATGGGGCTGACCCCGACCGAAGCCGAGGTCAAGGCGTGGCGGAAGTCGCTGGAGTCTTTCTTGAAGGCCGCAGCGAAGAACCCCCGGGTCACGGCGCAGATAAAGACCCCCGCCGTCTTGCAATACCTTGGTGAAAAGAGCAAGACGATCACGATCTCCGGCGCGGTCGCCCGGAAGATCGCCGAGAAGCACCGGGACGTTCCGCTTGACGTGTTTTTGAATCTCCCGGCGTTGTTGCATGACCCGCTTTTCGCTTATCCACATAAGTATGGGAGCGCGACGGTTATCGTTGATGCCGTGACAGCAAAGGGCGAGCCAATCGTGGTTGCCGTCCGGGACGGAGAGATTACTACGATTACGCCGCAGCACGAGGAAGGGGAGCACAAAGGCTGGGAAGTTCTACGAGACCGCATGGAAGCCGGGTTGCAGACGCGCCCTGGTGAAGCGGTAAAGCCCGCGTACGCGCGTGATCAGAACCCCGTAAACGATGAAGCCCCACCAAGAAGCGGGGCTTCGGCTACGGCGCGTTTCTGGGTCGTGTCCATTGGGGCGTTGTTCCGTAACAGGCGCAATGTAATTCAGCGTAAAAAACTTGTCAACGACCTCGGCGAGACTTTTTACTCACGCCGCTCCGAAAACAAAGGCGCGGGTACCGGCGCAGTAGAATATATAGTAGACCCAGACAGTGCGTCGTTCAAAGAAACCGAACGCGCGTATGGTGGGCGCGCAGCGTACGACCGCGTCAAAACTGCGGGGGGGACAAAATTAAATTACGAGCAGTGGGTACAAGTGCGAACACCGGAATTCAAAGAAGCATTCGGGGATTGGGAACCTGCGCACGATCTGCGCATTAGAAAGAATTCGCTTACGCGCGCCGAAGCGCTGGAATCGATCGAAGCGTTACGAAAGCGTAGTTTGCTGAACCTGGAAACAGGAATCACTGCGCAGATAAATTCTTCGCAGGCTACTAAATTGATCAGCGGCACGGCGGAGTTGAAAAGTATCGCCAATGGTTTTACCGCGGGGCAGCATAACGCGGTCGCCGCGAACATCGAAAACCTATGGAAGCACGCGACTCTGGTTGAGAGCAGACCGCCGCGGCCACTACCCAACAGCGCCGCCAGCAACCTTAGATCGGTCAAACGTTTTGCCGCACCGTTTATCTTGGACGGAGAAACCGGGTACGCTTGGCTGACTGCCAAGGAATCTATACTGCATGGGCACCGAGTCTACTCGATTGAGCTACAAGAATTGAAAGCGCTTCGGAGTTCGTTAGATGAATCAGCAAACCCTGCGGGTTCCGCGTTCACCCCCATCCGAAGCGCTGAAGAAATTGTAGCATCCTTAGACAAGAAAATCAACCTCGACGCCGTATCGGTAGAACTAGACCCTGAAACAGGCGAGCCTCTAGCAAATATAGCAGGCAGCACTAGCATTAATAGCAACGACGTTTTCTTCTCCCTCGCCGAATCCCACATCGCCCGTGACGATCTCTCCACCCCCACCCTCTCGAAGATCGCCGACGGGATCAACCGGGCGACCGACCGTTTCGTCGAGGGGCTGGGCAAGTATTCGCCCGACACGGAGAAGTGGCTGCGCCAGGGCTGGGACGCCGTCGGCGTCGCCGCACGGAAGTCTCTGAACTACACCGCCTTCACGAACTCGATCATCGACATCGCCGAGAGCGTGGGGCTGACGAAAGCCCGCGAGTGGGGCGACCTCGTGCGCCGCCGCGAAACCGCGAAAACGCACAACGAGGGGCGGATCGACGAGGTGATGCGCCGCGTCGATAAACTCGACGGGACGAGCGCCGACCAGAGTAAATCGCTCGCGGTATGGGGCTTCGTGCTCGAAGCGACGATGAACCAAAAAGTATTCACGCGCTACGACTGGATGCCGGAGACGGTGAAGCACGACCCCGACATGGCGAGGCGCTACAAGGCGTTCTCCCCGGAACAGCGTGCGTCGATCGACGAAATCTTCCAGATCAACCGGCAGCTTCACGAGGAAATTGGAACGCTGACGCGCGACCGGATCAAGCAGGCGGTCGAGGAGAGAATTCAGGAAATCACCAGCACGCAGAACGACCGGCTGCGCCGCGCGGAGAACGCCGCGCGGACAAAATTCGAGGCGAAGTACAAGGACGCCGACGGCGAGGTCGACACCGACACGATCAACGCCGACGAACTGGACGCGGCGGTCAAGACGGCGACCGACCGGGTCCGCAGGAACGACGAGCAGCAGATCAAGCGGCTGCGCACCGAGATGGAAAACACGCTGCGCCTGCTCGCGCCGAAGGAGTCGGGGATGCTGCTGTACGCGCCGCTCCAGCGCGTGGGGTCGCACGTGGTGATCGCCAAGTCGCAGGACTTCATCGACGCCGAGGAGGACGGAGATACCGCCGCTCTCGACAAGATGCGAAGCGACTCGGTGCATTACAACGTTGCATTCCGCGAGAGCCAGGCCGCGGCGAACGAACTTGCGCGAGGCTTGGCGGGTTCGTACGACTTCGTCGAGGCGTTCGAGCGCGAGGAGGCGCCGAAGCACGCGGGGATTCCGGTCGATGTGTTCAAGCGTCTTGCCGATACACTGACGCCGAATACCGAGGACGAGAACGGCGTGTCGACCGAACGGAACAAGATGCTGAATCTCTTGACCGAGATGTATATCCAGCAGCTCGCCGATTCGTCCGCGCGTAAGTCCGACCTCGAACGGCGAAACGTTCCGGGGATGGACGCGGACTCGACGCGCCAAGCCTTTGCGGCACACGGGATGGCGACGGCACGCTACATCGCGTCGCTCTCGGAGGGTGAGCAGGAACGTCGGGCGTTCGCAGAGATGCGCACGCAAGCGCGGGAACCCGGAACGCGCGAGAAGCGTATGCCGATCTTCAACGCGCTGGCACGGCGCAAGGATGCGGCGACGCAGACGTACAGCACGCTCGTCAATGGACTGCTCCGGGGAACGTCTTTCCTGAAGCTGATGACGAAACCGGCGTTCTATGTGTATAACCTGACGCAGCCGGTACTCTTCACGCAGCCTTACCTGATGAAGACCTTCGGGGGAACCGAGGCGTGGCAGGCGCTCGGTCGGGCGTTCAATGACACGACGAACGCACGCGGCGGGTGGTCAAAGCTGAAGGAACAGCTCCGCAGTCTGAACGACCCGGACTCGCTGCCCGAAGACGTGCGGGCCGCGATCCGCGAACTCGTCGACCAAGGACGTATCGACATTACGATCACGCAGGACCTGGGCGCGCGCGTAAAACCCCGGTCGGCGAACCGCTGGGCGCGGACGCTCGGCCTCGTCGACGACTGGTTCAGTACGGCGATGCAGCGCTCGGAGATGGTCAACCGGATCGTGACGGGGATCGCGGCGTACCGGCTTCAGTACGCGAAGTCTTTTGATTCGACGCACGACACCGCGAAGGCACATGCCGAAGCCGTGGCATACGCGGGGCGCACGATCGACATGACGCAGGGGGACTACAGCAATTTCAACGCGCCGCCGCTCTTCAACGCCAACGGCTTCGCGCGCGTGGCGACGCAGTTCCGCAAGTTCCAGTTGATTCAGGTGACGTACGCGGTGAGTATGTTCCGCGACGCCTTCCTCAAAGCCGGTCTCTCGAAGACCGAGCGTAGATACGCGCAGCGGGCGTTCCTGATGTTCATGGCGAACCACATGGCGCTCGCCGGGGCGATGGGTCTTCCGGCGATGGGGGCGTTCGCAGCGGCGCTCTCGATGGCCTTCGGCGACGACGATGACCCGTTCGACCTCGAAGACACACTGCACGAGGCGCTCGGCGGCGGGCTGCTCGCGGACGTGCTGGTCAAGGGCGCGCCCGCAGCGATCGGGATTGATATGTCGTCGAACGTCGGCGCGGCGGATATGTTCGACCCGCTGCCTTTCGTCGATGCCGACGTGCGTAACCGCGAGGACGCGAACGAGATGGTCGTCGCGCTCGCGGGGCCGAGCGTGGGGATGGGTGGAAATCTACCATTTTGTCAGGTTTACACCCATGCGGCCGGGTACTCGGATTGGGCGGATGGAGGCCGGATGATGATCGACTTGAGGGTTGACCTCCAGGTGCTTCCGCACTATATTCGACACCATGCCCGGACGATAGCCGCCGCCCGCGACGGCGGGAGCGTCCCCACTTGGGGATGAGGCGTCGGTTCGGGACACTCCCTCGGTGGGTCCGAGAAGCCTACCTTCCGTGACGGCGGGGGTCGCCTCGGAACGTGACGAAAGCTCGCCGAGGGAATCCACCGAAGTCAGCTCGTGGTCGTAAATTCGACGCGGGGTCGGTGTGGCGCTCGTCGAGCGCTCGCGTAATTCGCAAATCCTGTTTAGAAATCAATAATTCCGAGAACAGCCCCTGTTCATGAAATTCCCTCTTCCTGTGGGGAGAGATCAGGGAAGGGGGCTTCACCCTTTCTCATACTGTCTGTGTTTCCAACTTCTCTGTAAGTTTTTCGCCGAGGGACGCGTGCGTCCAGCCTTGGTCGGCGAATCAAATGGCGCAGGTCTTCGGGCGTTTCGATGATTTGGATTGCGGGATGACGACTTCTTCCGCAAACCACTGCCAATTTCTACAACATCCGTTATGGCTCGGCCAAAACTTACGGCAAGGGCGTACCAGGAACGCAAGGATGCCCTCTCCTCCAAGGGCAACTCGATGGAGGAATACAAGCTTCACCCTCTGCGTAATAAAACATGAAAAGGAGAAAGAAGAATGAACGAAAAAAAGCCCGACCTCGTGTCAGTCCCAAAGCCCGAAGAAAAAAAGGAATACCTGCCCGGCGTTGCTGACTGGTGTCGATACTTTCTGCCGTTCCCGGAAGACGTTTCCCGGGAAGACCGGTTGTACATGCTCACGGAAAGTATGCAGGTTCACGTGGAAGAAATCGCCAAGTGGTGGCACTCCATCTGCGGCGACGCGACACGGACGCTACTGGTTTACGCAGCACTGAATGTATTCAGCACGCGCCCGAAAGTCTGGGAAGTGCTAGTGCGTCGGGGTTTTACCGAGATCGGTAAAAGCGACGTGCTCGATGCGCTGCATGCGGTGAACGAAAATTTTACGCGAAAAACTTTTTCGGGACCCATCAGCCTGGTAAAACAGAGTTTGCGGTATATGTTTTCGGACTTTTTCAAGCAAGTCGCCAAGACTCCCAATGGGCGAGACGATGCCGACCTCGTTGCTGAAGCCTTTTGCAACTTCATCGAGAAGCGATTTCCGAAGAAAGTCTTGGAGCACAAAGCGCCGAGCAACGTCTTCACGCTTCGTCCCAAAGCATGAGCATAAACCCGTGGTCGGTGCCATTCCTTGGTATCCGGCCGCAAGACAAAGTCCACGTCCTGCATGGGAAAAATTATAACGAGGAGAAGATGAATGATTCCGAACAATCACGAGAAGAACGAGTGGGACAAGGGCCGGAAGTACGTACTGGTCATCAACGACATCGCGTTTGAACAGCGCACCGGGGAAGACCGGGAAGAGTGTTTGGAACCGGGGTATATCTTCCCGCTGGAATGGTCACGCTACTCTCGGCGTGCTGCGCTCGACGCGGCGATGAAGAAAGACTTCGATTCGTGGTTTGACCAGATACGCCACCACCGCCCCGCGAAAGTAATCCGGTTGATGGTGAGGTTCGCCGCGATGGAAACCTGGTTCAAGAAATATCCCGGAACCTGGGGGGTCGCCGCCAGCGCGGGGTTGACGAAGATCGATCGTAGCGAAGTGATGGAAGCTATGAATGCGCATCTTCCCAACATTACGCAGAAGGAAAAAGAAAAGATGTTCACGCTGGCTATTTCCTCTCCGGGAACTATTTTAGGTTTGGGGTTGGGCTCTTACTTCAAGAAAATCAGCCTCGCCCCCGGAGGCCGCGACGACTCCGACCTCGTCGCCGAAGCATTCATCAACTATATTGATCAACGATTCCCGGAAGAAAAGGCGGAGGCTCTGGCGTCCGAAGCCAAACCTCGTAGCAACATCGTGCCTTTTCGCCTCAAAGTTTAACCGCCTTTTTTCAAAGGAGAAACCTCATGAGCGACATCGTTCCTTTTGCAAACGCGACCATCCCGAAGACCCGATCCGCCGCTTCGACATCGTCGTCGCGCTTGCGGGGCCGAGTATCTGGATGTTCCGCGACGCGAGGGCCGACCCGTCGCAGGGGCAGATCGATCGTTTCGGCGAATCTCATCTGTCTGATCTTCTCCATTATTTTCGCTCGGTTCATCGTTCTTCTCCTCTGGAACACCATGACGACCAGACAGATTGAAAACTTTCTACGCAATCTCACCATTAAGTTGACAGTTGTATTGTTTTATTGTACTGTCTAATAAAATGAGTATCTCGTGGAACTCTCCCATGAACGAAAAGACCTTCACCATTGATGAATTGTGCGCGCTGTCGAACCTCAGTCGGCGCACCGTCCGCTACTACATCCAGTTCGGCCTCGTGCCGGGGCCGGTGGGTTTGGGGCGGGCGTCCCACTACACAGCAAGTCACGTTGACCGCCTTCTCCAAGTGAAGAAACTCGCTGACGCGGGTCTCTCGCTCGAACGTATCCGGGAAAGCTTTGACGATGAACCGGCATCCATCCCACTGCGCCGCCACCATCCGGGCGACGTGGACGTGCGTAGCCATCTTTACGTCGCCCCCGGCATTGAACTACAGATTTCGCCGGAAGATGCCCATCTCAGCCCGGAGCAGTTGAGAGAACTGGTGCGTTCGGTCATGGCCGTCGCCCAAAACATTCTTTTACCCAAGGAGTAATGCATCATGTCTTACGAAGTCGGTCTCGAAAGCGCCAGCGGTGAATCCATTGCCCTGAAATCCGTCGCCCTGAAAGGCGAACTGGACGGTCTCTATCTGCACATGGCGGTCACCCAGAAGTACCGGAACGAAACAGGCAAGAATCTGGAAATCGTCTACACCTTTCCATTGGCCTTTGGCGCCACGCTGATGGGGATGGACGTCACTTTGGGCGCCCGAACCTTGCAAGCCTGCGTCATCGAAAAGAAAGAAGCCAGCGATCGCTACGAAAAAGCCATTGATGAGGGTGACACGCCGATCATGGTCGAAGCCTCGGCCGATGGTCTCTATACCGCCAACCTCGGAAATCTCCTCGATGGCGAAAACCTGACACTGACGCTCCGCTACGCCCAACTGCTCCATTTCGAGCAAGGGCAAGTGCGCCTGCATGTGCCGACGGTCATCGCTCCGCGTTATGGACAAGCGCACGCAGAAGGTGGCCTTGCCCTGCACGAAAGCGATGCTGTTGACGTGCTGGCCGAATACGCACTGAGCGCACGCATCGACCTGAACGGTGACATCGCCAAGGGCAGGGTCAGTTCACCCAGCCATACCATCGAAACTCAATCGACGGAAAATGGCTTGGTCGTCACCTTGCGTCCCGGCGCAAAGCTGGATCGGGATATGATTCTGACCATTTCCGATCTACCCGCTACCCCCTTCGCCATCGTCGCGCCGGATCACGACGAACAAATCGTGCTCGCCAGCTTTTGCCCGCAACTGGCTGGTCGTTCCGACCCAATCACCCTGAAAATCCTCGTGGACTGTTCCGGCTCGATGGGCGGGGACAGCATGAGACAAGCCAGAACGGCGCTCAAAAGCCTTGTCGGACAACTCGACACACGCGATTACGTCTCCTACAGCCGTTTCGGTAGCCATTATCTGCACGACCTCTCTAAACCGAGTCCCTGTAATCGGCGAACGCGGAATGTTCTCTCACACCTTGTCCAGCGTACTCAAGCGGACATGGGCGGTACCGAGATGGAACAAGCCATGTTGTCGACACTGCAAGACATCGCTGTGCCTGAAGCCGCTCCGCCGGCCAATGTGCTACTGATTACCGATGGCGAAATCTGGGACATCGACAGCGTGATCCAGGCCGCTCTGAACGGTGGGCAGCGGGTCTTCGCCGTGGGGGTAAGCAGTTCTCCGGCGGAAAGTCTTCTGCGCAAGCTTTCTGAAATCACCGGTGGCGCCTGCGAACTGGTTTCCCCGAACGAAGATATCGCCTCCGCCATTCTGCGGCTATTCTATCGGATGCGCGGAGCGCGGGCAGGAAAACCGCGCATCGAGTGGAACGGCCAACCCTTTTGGCAAAGTTCATTGCCAAAAGCCGTCTATGGAAACGAAACCCTGCATGCCTTTGCCCGCTTCGATGAGAAGCCGGCAACTGCACCGACACTGTACTGGGAGGTCGATGGTCAGACACAAAGCGCACAAGCCGGGGCTTTGAACACCGTCGGCGATCCTGATTTGGCACGCTTGGGCGGCGCGAAGCAAATGCAAACGACCGGTCAGGAAGAAGCGCTCGCATTGGCTCTGAAATACCAACTCGTCAGTTGGCAAACCAATCTGTTTCTTGTTCATGTACGCGAGGGAGAAAAAGCGACCGACCTACCCGTACTGTATCAGGTGCCGCAGATGATGGCTGCCGGGTGGGGCGGAGTAACACTTCTAGGGGAAGCCGCCGCCTGCGAAAGCCAAGCCGACCTAGACTTCAAGAACGAAACTTTCTTCTCCCGCGTCGGTACGCACGAGGCCATGAAGGCTGCGCGTGAGCTACGCGAGGCCGCCAAGGCGCTTGATACCCTGGCGCTCACGAAGATCGCGGATAAACTTATTGAGGAACTGAACGAGGCCGCCAAAACAAAAACCGAATGGGTAGCGGCATTATCAGATGTTTTGGTGTATGCGGATGCCGAATTGAAGGATCGGGTGATCAAGTTCGCCGTCCAAGAAGAATTGGCTCCTGAAAGTGTTTGGGCAATAGCACTGGAATGGTTGGCATTGCGCGAAAACATCGAGCTTTCACGACAGGTCAAGCGGCTGATCCGGGCGCAACTGAAGGACATTGATGACGAGAGGAAAGAGGAAACGGTCAATGCGCTGTCCACTTTGATAACTCAGATATACCAGACGAAATCCATTTTTGGGCGGGCTTGTGAAACCATTCGCAGAATATTTATTTGATTAAGATTTGAAATTACCGCTTTGTTATAAACCAGGGAGAATGTCATGGGAAAATATATATTGGTTTTAAACTTACTCATTATGTCATCTTCGGCTTATGCGCTAAATCCCTGTAATTGTCAAGGGTATGCAGGACCTGGAGGGCCTTGCTATAACGGGCCAGGCGGCCCCGCTTATTCTGGCCCCGGTGGCCCTGCTTATGCAGGACCTGGCGGCCCTTGCTACGATGGACCTGGTGGAGCAGCCTACTCTGGTCCGGGAGGTCCAGCTTATGCAGGCCCTGGAGGACCTCGGTATTCTGGGCCAGGGGGAGCTGCGCATGCAGGACCTGGAGGGGCTGCTTACGCAGGACCAGGCGGCCCTTGTTACAGCGGTCCAGGGGGTCCGTGTTATAGCGGACCTGGCGGCGGGTGGAACTGCCCAAGTGTTTGTGGTTACTAACAATACTGATGTGATTTACTTATAGGTCATAAATAAACAAACCGGGTAATCCTCCGGCTATGCCGGGGGACAATGCGCCCAAGCGGAACAAATCAAAGAAGTGGCGATCGATATGTCCCCGGCAATCATCTCGCTGTATCTGCAAACAAAAGACCAGCTCGCGGCAATCACGCGTGAGTACAAGGCGCGCGTGGCAAAGTACGACGCCGCGATGGAACGCCTCACCGACGTACTTGACCGTATCCTGAAGCACAGCGGCGCCAAGAGTCTCAAGACCGGCACCGGCACCGTTTACAAAGCCAAAGCCTATTACTGCTCGGTCGCCGACAAATCCGCGTTTCTCGAATGGATCAAGACGAACGACGCGTTCGACCTCCTGACCTTGCAGGCGAACAAGCTCGCGGTCAAGGAATACCGGGAGCAGGAGCAAGACCTTCCGCCGGGCCTGTCCTGGCTGGAGGAAGACAAAGTCCACGTCCTGCGTGGAAAAAACTATAACGAGGAGAAGAACGATGACTGAAGAGAAGCCTGAACTGCTATCGGTCCCCAAGCGAAAGA
Organism: Accumulibacter sp.; assembly: GCA_031266435.1. Classification (GTDB taxonomy): domain Bacteria; phylum Pseudomonadota; class Gammaproteobacteria; order Burkholderiales; family Rhodocyclaceae; genus Propionivibrio. The sequence continues at coordinate 9,448 of JAISAZ010000072.1, read as the reverse complement.
GTAGAGCGGATTACCTGCAAGAGCTTGACCCCGAAGACAGATGTTTCCTGCCATTTTTAGAGGGCGTTACCCGCGAAGATCGCAGCTATCTGCTCAAGCAAAACCTCTCGGCGCACCTGGAAGAAGAGGCAAGCCTGGGGGTCAAGCATACCGGGGCGGAGGTTACACGTCTGGTGTTTATCCACGCCGCGTTGAATGTGTTCGGCAAACACCCGGCGGTCTGGAAAATCTTCGCACAACACGGGATAACCCAGGCGAGCATCGACGACATTACGCAAGCGATTCAAACCGAGTTCCCCAATAAAAGTGACGAACAATGCAGAGACCGGGCGACCTCGTACGTGCGTGTCTCTGCGCCGGTAGTGAAAGACATCCTGACCGAGTCGATCAAACAAGTTGCCAAGACCCCCGACGGGCGCGACGACTCCGACCTCGTCGCCGAAGCCTTCTGCAACTACATCGAGCGGCGCTTCCCGAAAAAAATCCTGGAGCACAAAGCCCCGACCAACGTCATTCCCCTCCGATTCAAATCTTAACCAAAGGAGATACACATGAATAGCAGCATCGTTCCTTTTGCCAACGCGACCATCCCGAAGACCCGCCGCTTCGACATCGTCGTCCACGACGCTGTGACCGGCAGCGACGAGGGAATGGGCGCGCTGCGATTCATCCGGAAGGAATTGAAACCGCTCTTGGCGACACGTTACAGTATGAACAAAACGCTGATCATCGTCGACCCGGCGGCGACCCAATGGGCGCAGACCGACGAGCGTACCGCCGCCGATATTTTTCGGACGGAGGGGTACACGGTTGCCCCGGCGATGACCAAGGCGATCGCAGTGCGGCTCGCGGTCGTCGAGAAATATCTGTCGCGGCAGGTGGGCGGACAGCCGGGGATTCTCATTGATCCCAAGACGGCGGGAATCGTTACGGCGCTCGCCAAGAAGTAGCGGTACAAAATCAATACCAAGAGGGTGCGCGACGATACGCCGGAGAAATCGCACCCTTGGTCCGACGTGCTCGACGGAACCCAATATGCCTGTCTGTTCCACGACGGGGGGACGACGCTCGGCGCCGCGCGGCGGGAATCGCGTCGTGTGATTCAGCCCGCGCGGTACGCCTGGACTTAGGCACAGGCTGATGTGTTTAACGCTCATTTTGAACTAAGTGATTGATTCTATTAACAGGATTTCGCAGGCGTTTAACGCTTTATGAATAGGGGGTATAAAATTGTCTGCCAGGTCATAGATATCGTTTCGTGGACAAAGAAGGAACCGCGAAACATTATCGCCGCCAAGTTAAAAACTGGTTGACGCCGCACCTCGCCGGGGGATAATCTAGCCCAAAATATCCTCAGGGGAGAGGGGGAAATGCGGCGCACAAAATTACCGCCGTTGAAGTATTACACGCTGAAAAGCGCGGCTAAACGCTTGGGTTGCGATAAAAGCGACCTTCTTCGTTGGGCGGAGGAAAACCTTATCCAGTTGTGTCTGCGGCTTCCGTGGTCGCTATTTATACGCGCTACGCTGGAAATGCCTGAAGGCAATTCCTGTCATTTTGGCTCGGAGAAGGAGTTTTTAGAGTACGTGTTTGGGCTTATGCTAAAACAGAAAAATGACAACCCGGGCTGGTTTGGAATAGATGAGTATCAATTAAGTCGCGTTCGGCTTTATTCTTATTCTGTGGGTCGCCGTCAATTATATGACGTTCGTTCTAGGTTTACGAACGATCCCTCGGTTGGATGGTTTGAGTTCATTTGCGAAGCAGCGGGGCTGTGGGGAGTGACGCCAACAACTGCGTACAATTTAGGGAATCCGCTGTTTAGCGATCCTTTGGGCACCCCAAATAGTCTTTCTGCAGTGGTTTCTTGCGAGCCTCTTGTACCAGCGGACTGCCACTATTCATCTTCTCTGCCGCCTCTGATATTGTCAGGGCTTCAGCTTCATTCCCCCGCTGGTAGCATAGATAAGGTGGCTTATGCACGTGCTGAAGATTGGCTTGCCCGCCGACTTAAGGTTTCAGACTTGTATATAACTCATACGCAGCTTCAGAAATTGACGGGGGTTCCCTCAGAGGATTCGTACGACAGCGCGCTTGATCTTTTAGCACTATCGGAATTCGACGGTTGAATTCTTCATCGCCATCGCTGCCCCTCGGCGCTACTCACCGGCCATTAATTTAGTCTACATATTAAATTCGCTTATGCTATAATTTGGGTAATGAAACGCACGAGGCGAGGGGATGAAACGAGACGGAAGGAAGCTGGATCACCGGACACTGGAAGAGATCAGGAAGATGGCGGTCGCGAGAGTAAGAGAAGGAGAAAAGCCAAGCAAAGTCATCGCCAGCTACGGGTTTTGCCGGACGGTGATCTACCGATGGCTCAAAGCATCGGAAGGACGAGGAAAGGGCCTGCGGAAACTTTCCTCGAAGAAAGGGACGGGGCGCCCCAGGAAACTGACGGCGGGCCAGGAAAAGCAAGTCTTCCGCTGGATCAACGGGAAGAACCCGATGCAACACCAACTCGAAGGAATGTTATGGACCAGGAAGATCGTCCAAGAGCTGATCCAACGAGAGTTTGACGTGCCTCTGAGTCTGGCGTCGGTCGGCACCCTGCTGGCGCGCCTGGGTCTCAGCCCGCAAAAGCCCCTGCAACGCGCATATCAGCGCGACCCCGAAGCGATCGAACGGTGGCAACAAGAGACCTACCCCGCGATCGCCCGGCAAGCACGCGAAGAAAAGAGTGACATCTATTTCTGGGACGAATCGGGATTTCGGGCCGACGCCGTACACGGCAAGACCTGGGGCGTCAAAGGCGAAACGCCGGTCGTCCAAGTTCCGGGGCAACGTCAAAGCATGAGTGCAGCGTCCGCAGTGAACACCAAAGGTGCATTCTGGTATGCGACCTACGAAGGCGCACTCACATCGGAGAAGTTCGAAACCTTCCTCAAGAAACTGATGGACAAGAGAAAGAAAGCCCTGCATCTCATCCTGGACAATCTGTCGGCGCACAAAAGCGCGGCGATCAAAGCCTATGTAGCGAGTACGAACGGAAAACTGACGCTCCATTTCCTCCCGGGCTACGCCCCCGAACTGAACCCGGACGAACTCGTCTGGAGTCACGTCAAGCGCACCGGCGTCGCAAGGCGCCCGCTCCAGAAAGGAGAGAAACTGGAGCCGAAAATACGCGAACAACTCGAACAGATTCAGAACAACCCCAAACTCATTCGCTCATTCTTTCAGCATCCGGATGTAGCCTATATTACTGACTTATGAGTATACGGGGTGACGCCGACCCGCGCCATGATCGTTGGGGTGAGCGCCGCGAACCCCAACATAAGGCAAAACAAACGGGTGAGAATCCCGGAACGGAGCAATGCGGTATGGGTTCCCCACTTTCCCCCTGACAAGGGGGAAATGAAGGGGGTTTATGACGATTTGGCAAGCGTTGGCGCGTTTTCAAGCCTTCCAAACCCCTCCTATCCTCCCCTTATCAGGGGAGGAACCACGGCGTCATGCGTCCGCGCGTCGTCATTCCCACACCTGCGGAATCGTTGGGGTTCGCTTCGCTCACCACCAACCCATACCGCCGATGGGCACGGCACGCCTATCAGGTATCAGGAGACAGGAAACATATCTGTGACCGGCGGCGTTGCCGCCGCAGAAGATCAACGAACACCGATCGGTTTTCATCTGATCCCTGATTCCTGATCCCTGATTCATGATTCCTGATCCCTGATTCCTGATCCCTGATTCCTGATCCCTGGACAAATTTCCCGTTCGGGAAATTTCCTTGCTTTTCGGCGAATCAATGCCTAAAATTTACCGAAAGGGAAATATCATGGTCCGCATAGATACGCCATCCGACCTCGGCGCCGCGATCCGAAAAGCCCGCAAGGCGCTGAGTCTGACCCAGCCTCAACTGGCCTTGGTGGCTGGGGTTGGGGTGCGCTTCATCGTCGAGTTGGAGGCCGGCAAGCCCGGCGTACGCTTCGAGAAAGTGTTACGCGTGCTCAAGGTCCTGGGCGGGACGCTGGCGGTGGAAGGGATGTTACCCGACCCGGCAAGCAAATGAAAGCGCCCCGACGAAACAAAATCGGCGTCTTTCGAGCGCTGTCGCCGAAGCTCCTCCGGGGTGTGGTTTCAGATGTAATTAGCATATTCGATGTTGATCATGATTCCTTTTCCAGTTCATTCATACTTTGATGCCGAGCCGCAGACAGTACAAGTAGTACGGCAAGGCGAGTCGACAAAGGGTGGGATGAACCGGAAATGGAATAAGGTAATAAAAATTCAATCGTTTGTATCTTTGGATATTTTTTCTAGACTCCCTTCCTTTCATCGACCCGAAGGAGTTTTCATGAAATTCACCCAAGTGCTGACCGGCGTTCTCGCTAGCGCGACCCTCTCGGTGTCCGCCGCCGCCGACACCACGCTGCTGAATGTTTCCTACGACCCGACGCGCGAGCTTTATCAGGAATACAACGCGGCTTTCATAAAATACTGGAAAGGCAAGACGAACGAAACGCTGGTCATCAACCAGTCGCACGCCGGTTCCGGGAAACAGGCGAGAGCCGTCATCGACGGGCAGGATGCGGATGTCGTAACGCTCGCGCTCGCTTACGACATCAACGCGCTGGCGGAAAAAAAGATTCTCCCCGAAGATTGGCAAAAGCGTCTTCCACAAAACTCGTCGCCCTACACCTCGACGATCGTTTTTCTGGTGAGGAAGGGCAATCCCAAACAGATCAAGGACTGGAACGACCTCGCAAAACCCGGCGTCGGCATCGTCACGCCCAACCCCAAGACGTCCGGCGGCGCGCGTTGGAACTACCTCGCCGCGTGGGCCTACGCGCTCGCGCAACCCGGCGGAAACGATGCGAAAGCCAGGGAGTTCGTCGGTCAAATCTTCAAAAACGTCAAGGTGCTCGATTCGGGCGCGCGCGGCTCGACGACGAGTTTCGTCGAACGCGGGATCGGCGACGTGTTGCTCGCGTGGGAAAATGAGGCCTTTCTCGCGATCAAGGAACTGGGTCCGGATAAATTCGACATCGTGACGCCTTCGCTTTCGATCCTCGCCGAACCGCCCGTGACCGTCGTCGACAAGGTCGTCGATAAGCGCGGGACGCGCAAGGTCTCGGAAGCCTACCTCGAATACCTCTATTCGCCCGAAGGCCAGGAAATCGCCGCGAAGCACTATTATCGACCGCGCGACGAAAAAATCGCCGCGAAATACGCCGGCCAATTCGGCAAGGTCAATCTGATCACGATCGACGGAGTCTTCGGCGGATGGAACAAGGCGCAGAAGGAGCATTTCTCCGACGGCGGTATTTTCGACCAACTCTACGATAATCGTAAATGATTTCTGCGTTCCCGGCAACTGCAAATTTTTCACTGAGGAAAGTCTTTTCCTTTCAACACAGCGTGTTGCCGGGTTTCTCATTGACGATGAGCTATTCGCTCGCCTATCTTTCACTGATCGTCCTGATCCCCCTCGCAACCGTCTTCCTGAAGTCGACCGAACTCGGCCTTGCGGGCTTCTGGAAGACGGTGACGCACCCCCGGATTCTCGCCTCGTTCAGGCTCAGTTTCGGCGCGTCTCTCCTCGCGGCGACGATCAACGTTGTTTTCGGCTTGAATTTCGCCTGGGTGCTCTCGCGCTACCGTTTTCCGGGCAAAAAAATCCTCGACGCCTTGATCGACCTTCCGTTCGCGATGCCGACGGCGGTCACCGGAATCACGCTCGCGACGCTCTACGCGCGCAACGGCTGGATCGGCCGCCTCTTGGTGCCGCTCGGTATCGAAGTTTCCTATACGCCGCTCGGCGTGCTCGTCGCGTCGGTCTTCATCGGCCTGCCCTTCGTCGTCAGGACGCTCCAACCCGTGCTCGAAGACCTCGAAGTCGAAGTCGAAGAAGCCGCCGCGTGCCTCGGCGCGAACCGCTGGCAAACGTTCTGGCGGGTCATTTTCCCGATCCTCACGCCCGCGCTGCTGACGGGCTTCGCGCTCGCTTTTGCCCGCGCGGTCGGCGAATACGGTTCGATCGTCTTCATTGCAGGGAACATGCCGATGGTCTCCGAGATCACACCCTTGATGATCATCACCAAGCTCGAACAATACGATTACGCGGGCGCGACCGCGATCGCCACCGTCATGCTTGTATTTTCTTTTATCATACTGTTGCTGATCAACACCCTGCAGGCGTGGTCGCGCCGCAGCCAGAGGGACGCCTGACATGACGGGTTTCGTGATGCAGCCGGATTCCCCGCCCTCCGTCCGGACGCCGACGCGCGCGACGACCGAGCCACTCTGGGTGCGCGTCGTCCTCATCGGCGTCGCATTTGCCTTTTTCGCCGTCTTTCTTCTGATCCCGCTCGCCGCCGTTTTCATCGAAGCCCTGAAGAAAGGCTGGGACACCTACGCAAACAGCATCAGCACGCCCGACTCGATCTCGGCGATCAAGCTCACGCTCGTCGTCGCGGCGATTTCCGTTCCGCTCAACCTCGTTTTCGGCGTCGCCGCCGCGTGGTCGGTCGCAAAATTCGAATTTCGCGGGAAGCAGTTCCTGATCTCCCTGATCGACCTCCCCTTCTCGGTCTCTCCCGTCATATCCGGTCTGATCTACGTCCTCATTTTCGGCGCGCAAAGCCGTTTCGGACAAGCGCTGCGCGAACTCGATATTCGTGTGCTCTTCGCCGTTCCGGGGATCGTCCTCGCAACGATCTTCGTGACCTTCCCTTTCGTCGCGCGCGAGTTGATCCCCCTGATGCAAGCGCAGGGCAACGACGAAGAAGAAGCCGCCGTCATGCTCGGCGCGGGCGGATTCACGACTTTCTTCCGCGTCACCCTGCCGAACATCAAATGGGGTCTCATGTACGGGATCATCCTCTGCAACGCGCGCGCGATGGGCGAATTCGGCGCGGTCTCGGTCGTTTCCGGGCACATTCGCGGGCTGACGAACACGATTCCTCTGCACGTCGAGATTCTCTACAACGAGTACAATTTCGTCCCGGCTTTCGCCGTCGCCTCGCTGCTGGCGATCCTGGCTCTGCTGACGCTGTGCGTCAAGAGTTTCATCGAATGGCGGCGCGGCGACCTCGAAGCCTGAATCGGAGAAAATCGCCCTCCGATCGTATCCGCACGAAAGGTAAAAAATGAACTTCCAGCAACTCCGCATCGTTCGGGAAACCGTCCGGCAGGATTTCAACCTGACGACGGTCGCCAACGCGCTCTTCACTTCGCAGCCGGGTGTTTCCAAGCACATCAAGGACCTCGAAGACGAACTCGGAATCGAAATCTTCATCCGGCGCGGGAAAAGGCTTCTCGGACTCACCGAACCGGGCAAGGAACTTCTGACCGTCGTCGAGCGGATTCTTCTCGATACGCAGAACGCCCGAAGCATTGCGGACCATTTTTCAAACTCCGAGAGCGGCCGCCTCGTCATCGCGACGACGCACACACAGGCGCGCTACGCGCTGCCGGGGAATATCAAGAAATTCAGGGCGGAATACCCCCGCGTACACCTCGTCCTGCACCAGGCAAGCCCGCGTGAGATCGCGGAACTCCTGACCGCCGGCGAAGCCGACATCGGGATCGCCACCGAGTGGCTGAGCAGCGTCCCTGAATTCGTCACCTTCCCGTATTACAGTTGGCGGCACGCGCTCGTCGTCCCGAAGAAGCATCCGCTGACGAAGCGCGCGCACGTCTCGCTCGCCGACATCGCCGAGCATCCCATCATCACCTACCACGAGAGCTTCACCGGCCGTCCCAACATCGACCGCGCGTTCGCCGAGGCCGGGATCGTCCCCGACATCGTCCTCTCGGCGATCGACGCTGATGTCATCAAAACCTACGTCGAGATCGGCCTCGGCGTCGGGATCGTCGCGTCGATCTCGTACGACGCAAAGCGCGACGAAAACCTCGCGCTGATCGAAATACCCGACCTCTTCAGGCCCAACACGACGCGCATCGCGCTTCGCCGCGGCGTCTACCTCCGAAGCTACGTATACGCCTTCATCCACAAACTCATCCCCGAACTCTCGGAAGAAAGAGTCGGAGAATTCCTGCGGAATACGCAGGCCGCGCAGGGCGATTTCGTGATTTGATCTGGAATCGCGCCCGACCGTTCGTGCACGAAAATTTCATCTATTTGGAGAATTTTAGTCAATGGGACTATTCGACTTCATCAAAAAAAAGAAGCCGTCGTATCATCTCGAAAACATACCGGCAGCGCAGGAAAAAGCGGGCGCAAGAAAATTCACCAGGCCGACGGCGGAGGAAATCGACGGTTTGAAAATCGGCGAAATGGTTCGTCTGTTTTTCATGCTGGATTTTGAAACGGGCGACGGTTGCCGCGCCGAAAGGATGTGGGTCGAGATTTCCGAAATTGACGGGAAAAATTTCAAGGGCTTCCTGACGAATCGACCCGTTTATATCAAAGACGTATCAATGGGCGACGTCGTCGAGTTTTCGAGCGACAACATAGCGACGATCCTGGTAGCTCAAAGCTTCGATGAAAAAAAGAAGGCGCTTGTGTCGAAAAGAGCGATTGCCAAACGCGAGATAAACTGGGCGCTCAAAGACGAGCCGCATAATCCCACGGACAGCGGCTGGCAGTTGTTTTATGGTGACGAGGATGACGAATACAATTCGGACATTTCCAATATAAGGATATTGACGCTCGAAGACGTATTGTCCTTCGAACCCAGACTCGAAGAAGTTTTTGCGTCGGAACATAAGGCGTTCGAATGGAACGAAAGCACCATGAGATTCGTCGAGGTCAGGGAATATCACCCACCGGAATGAACTACTGGTGATATTATTTTCACTTGCAGTTCACTCATTGAGAGCCTTGGTTGAAACGATAAATTTGATTATCCGGCATGGGTTTAACAGATGTTTTCCGACGTAGCACACAGCTTGAATTGTAGTCGCAATGTGACTACAATATGAGTGTTTAAACCGTTCCCGGAGAATTACCATGAGCACGACCGCCGACACCTACGTCCGCGCCCGCATCGACACCAACACCAAGGAACGCGCCTCCAGCGCGCTCGAAGCGATGGGGCTGTCGATTTCCGATGCCATCCGCCTGCTGATGCTGCGCATCGCCGACGAACATCGCCTGCCCTTCGACGTGAAGGTGCCCAACGCCACCACCAGGAAGGCCATTGCCGAGCTGGAAGCGGGCAAGGGCAAGAAGTTCACCAGCGTGGACGAACTGATGGCGGATTTACATGCGGACGATTGACCGTTCCTCCGCGTTCAACACGAGCTTCAAGCTGGAATATAATTCCCTGATCTCGACCCGACAGGAGGCGTCATGAACCTAGCCCAACTTTAACGCCCCCAAAAAAAGTTGTTATAGAATCAATAGCTTGCAGGTACAAAAAGGCCTGTCTGGCACTACATACGTGAGTTTGCCAGGAATCTGGAAGTGAGGGAGGGA
>JAISAZ010000070.1 GCA_031266435.1 Accumulibacter sp. | reverse complement strand
CCTCCCTCCCTCACTTCCAGATTCCTGGCAAACTCACGTATGTAGTGCCAGACAGGCCTTTTTGTACCTGCAAGCTATTGATTCTATAACAACTTTTTTTGGGGGCGTTAAAGTTGGGGTAACAAACTCGGCGGCGTGTTCGGGTCACTCGGCGCGGAGACCCTGCGGATCGTGAGTCAGTCGCTTGCGGTCTTCCTCGGTATCGTCTGAGGCGCGGGTTATATCTCTTTCCCGGCGAAAACTGCCCTGAGAGAACGCCGGGGCAAGGCCGGCGCTGGGCCTTCCGGGGTTTCAGTCGAGCACGTGCGAGACGAGGCCGTCGGCGAGTTTGGGTTCGAACCACGTCGATTTCGGCGGCATGATTTCTCCGGCGTCGGCGACCGACATCAGTTCGGAAAGCGGCGTCGGGTGAAGCGCGAACGCCGCGGCTATTTCACCGCCCTTGATGCGGCGTTCGAGCTCCTTGAGTCCCTTGATACCGCCGACGAAGTCGATTCGCGTGTCGCGGCGCAAGTCGGTGATTCCGAGAATCCGCGCGAGAATCGTCTCCGAGAGTAAGGAAACGTCGATGCGGCGCACCGGGTCGCCCACAGGAATGTATTCGGGGCGGACGGCAAGACGATACCAGCGCCCGCCGAGACAGAGGGAGAAAACGCCCGTTCGTTCCGGCTGCGACGCGCCCGACAGCGGGGTGACGAGGCAGTATTTATCGACCGCTTCAAGAAAGGCTGCAATCGAGAGGCCGTTCAGGTCGCGGACGACGCGGTTATAGGCGAGTATGCGCATCTGGCGCGCGGGGAAAATGACGGACAGGAAGTATTCGCACGAGTCCGGCGCGCCCGCGCCGCGCCGCGCCGCCGCGATGCGCGTGGCGGCCGCCGACCTGTGATGACCGTCGGCGATGTAGAGCGTCGGCAACGCGCCGAAGACTTCGTCGACGCGGGAGTCGATGGCGGCGCTGGAGGTCTCCCAGAGCGTATGGCGGACGCCGTCGGCGTTCTCAAGGTCGACGATCGGGACGCCGTCGGCGATTTCGGCGACGAGGCGTTCGGCTTCGTCGTTATCCGGGTGCGCGAGCAAGGCTGGGCCGGTCTGCGCGTCGAGCGCGTCGATCTGGCGTACCCGGTCGTTCTCCTTGTCGGGCCGCGTCAGCTCGTGTCTGCGGATGCGACCGCTTTCGTAGGCGGCGACCGACGCCGTGGCGACGAGCCCCGTCTGCGTGTGCGACTCATCCCTCGTTAGGCGGTAGGCGTAGTAGCGGGGCCGCGCGCTGCGAAGCAGGACGCGGCTCGAAATCAGGCGATCGAAGTTTTCCCTCGCTTTTTCATAGACTTCGGGCGCGTAAGGGTGCGTCCCCTCCGGGAGGTCGATTTCGGCGCGCGAAATATGCAGAAAAGAGAGCGGGTTTCCATCGGCGAGGCGGTGCGCTTCGTCGGCGGATACGGTGTCGTAGGGCGGCGCCGCGACGGCGGCCGCGTGTTCTTTGCGGGGATACAGTCCTTTGAAAGCTCGGACGATCGGGGGGGGTATACTCAAAATAGGCTCGTTTCAAAAAAGGCTTGGGGTCTGGCGGGTTCAGCGATGGCGCAAAGCCGGGAAATTTACACTCCGACGTTTTTGCTCGTGCCCGCCCTTGATTTCAGGAAATCCTTGCCCATATTAGCATTCCCTTGGAGGGATTGCATGAAAGCGCCCAAACGAGGGAGCGGGAGGAATCCCCCGCGTGTTCGCGACGGCTACGAAAGCCAGGGACGAGGCGATTCCTCCGCATTGATTTCAAACGATTTTTCAGAATATCGCTCCACGGACGCCGAAAAAAACGTGTTCAAAATTGTGCTTGACATTATATCGGCGAGGCATATTCTTTCAGCAGTGATTGCGACGATGTTCAAAGAATTGATTGCAATCCGACACGACGCACTGGATTGAAGATATGGCCGACAAAGAGAAGACCAAGCGTATTTTTCTGGATTACGTTTTGATGCTTGTTTTCGCAAGCACGATGGTCGCACTCTTTGACCCATTTTTGAAGTTGGGAGAGGCGCCGATAGAATTCATGCCTCTTCCGGCAGACGCACTCAAGGAAAACAATCTGTTTGGGAAAAATTCTCTTTTCATCGTGACGCGCGAAACCGCTTCCGGCGAATTGAATCAGAGGATGACCTACGAAAACAAAAAGTTGCTGCAAAGGATCAAGAATGGTGAAGAATCGCTGGAGGTTCCCGAAACGGGGGATGCCTTCAGGAGTCTCGCGGATGGCGTTTATGGTGAGTTCCAGTACCAAGCGGTACGAAACAAGGAAGGCGCGCTGGAGGTCTGGCTCAAGACCCACTACATCAGCAATCAAACAAAATATGTTGTAAAAGCGGGGCGGGTAATCGAAGCATCAAGTGGCTCGAAATCGGGCGTTTTTCCATTCGGATTTCTGCTTTGGGTGATGTTCATTTTCGTCGTCTTCACAGTGTACAAATGCGTCTACAAATGGCTTCAATGGAGAGAATCTTCAACTTCGTCAAAATCCTTCCGAAAATGGATCGGGTCGCTTTATACGGACGACAAAGAAAAGACCAAACGTATTTTTCTGGATTACGTTTTGATGTTTGTTTTCGCAATTGTGATGCTCGTGCTCATTGGCCCATTTTTGTGGTTGGGGCATGCGATGAAGCCATTTACGCCTGCCCCTGCGGAAGCATTTGAAGAAAATAATTTGTTCGAAAAATATCACTTCCTGATCGTGACGCGCGAGACCGCTTCCGGCGAACTACATGAAAGGATAACTAAAGATAAAAAGTTGTTGCAACGGATTGAGAGTGGTGAAGAATCGCTGGAGATTCCAGAGACGGGAGATGCTTTCAGCGAGGTCGTCATAAAATTTCCCAATGACTTCGATTATGTGTTCCACTACAAAGCGGTGCGAAACAAGGATGGCGCGTTGAGCGTCTGGCTCAAAGCCATGGACGGTGATCAGAGCAAATACGTCGTAAAAGAAGGGCGTATCGTTGAAGCCTCGAAAAAATGGGGTGTGAGCGGTTTTCTCCTTGGTGCCGGACTTTGGTTCATCTGCATTCTCGTTCTCTTTGCGGTGTACAAATGGCTTCGGTGGAGAGAATCCGTAACTTCGTCGAAATCCTTCCGGAAATGGATCGGGACCTTCTTTGTGCCCCAGCGGTAAGTTTTGTGGGTCAAAGCACCGGCTCATGGAATCGACGAAATGAAAAAAAGGTGTCACCCCTCATGACGGAATATCTGACCGAAGGGTTCCAATGAAAACAGCGGTCGTATGCGCATTCGTCGCGTGGGTTTTTGTCGTCTGGTTGCTTTTGCACAAGATTGACATCGCGCCTCCGATGAGATGCGCCTTATCGATGGTTTTTTGTCCCTTGCTTTTCCAGATCCATGAAGGAGTACGTATCACGAACGTCGACAAGGGATTGGCCGGCGGATATTTTCTCGGCGTTTGTTGCGCGATGGCGTGTGTGCTTTCATCCCAGATTGTCCATTAGCCCCCATTAGGGGCCAAGGATGACAGAGGGAACGGAGGCATGGTTCCAGAGTCCGGCGAACCAAGCGCGTTTGCGGCGGGGTAGGGAGAGCATAA
>JAISAZ010000012.1 GCA_031266435.1 Accumulibacter sp. | reverse complement strand
ATAGATACTCTGTTAAAAGTCAAGGTTTTTTTGCATGAATAGGGCTAAAAAGCAAATTGGAGTTGAAAGGGACATTGAGTTTGATGCAAGCCCAGAGGCCGGTGAGATACTTGCGCATGACGGCACAGAGGGCCTGGATTTTCTTTTTTCCACGTTTCTGTAAAGTCTCATAGAAAGCCTTGGCATTGGGGTCGTGGCACACGGCAGACAGTGCGGGCATATAGAGCGCGCCCCGCAAGTAGGCATTACCCGCTTTGCTGATACGACCGGGCTTGCTCACGCTACTCCCTGACTGGCAGAGTCGGACATCCAGGCCGGCCTGTCGAGTGACCTGTGCGGACTTGAGTTCGCGGGGCAGGACGGCAAGCTCGGCCAGCAAGGCGATGGCGCTCGCCTCTCCGATTCCCTTGGCTTGCTGCATATGGTTCAGAAGTTGCTGGTAGTCTGGATGTTGGAGGATCAGTTCGCGCGCGACCGATGCCAGTCGTTCGATGCGCCGATCCAGTCGTTCGATGCCCTCGATTTCATCCTCGATCAACAAAGCCAGGGTTGTTGATTTGGCACGCAGGGCGTGCAAACGGTTTTTGGCCTGGGTGCGGGTCACGGTCAGGCGATTGATCTGGCGTCCGATGTCGCGCAGGTTCATCAAGTCCTCATTGGGCGCCTGCCACAAAGCCGGCTTCATACACTCTCCGTACTCGGCCAGAAGCGCAGCATCGGCCCCATCCGTTTTGCTGCGGCTCAGTTTGAGCTTGGCAAAATGATGGAAACTACGTGGATTAATGACCGCGACGGGCCATCCTGCCCTGAAGAGGGTCACGGCCAAATCCAGGTAATAGACTCCGGTGGCTTCGAGCACCACGCCGGCCGGCCGGCCGGCGTGGTGCTCGATCAAGGCCCGATGGCCTTCTGGCGTTTGAGAAAACGTCTGGGTGCGAATACTACGCCCACCCCGTCGCACACACACCACGACGGATTTGGCGCCGACATCAATGCCGAGATACTCTTCCATGAATTTCTCCTCGATGTAAAAATCGGTCATAATGAGCACCGGTTCCCCGACCCCGTACTTCTGATCGCTACCACCTTGTGACGCGAAGTCCGCCACGCGCAATGCGTTTGGCTTCGGGATACTCCTCGTAGTGATCATGAGGCGGGGGGCCGATCTATGTGCGCGGTCATACGAGATGCCTCTGGGTTGGAACGGCCTCCCCGGTGCCTTCCTCAATTATCGTCTCGCAGACGATATCTTCAACATACAAGGTTGGGGTGAGCGTAGCGATGCCCAACGTTCCGCGAACGTATGCGCGAAGCGAACCCCAACGTTCCGCACGCGGATGAATGACGGAACAGGATGGCAGGAATAAGATAAAAACGATTTCAACCGCGAAAGGCGCGAAAGACGCGAAAGGTCGGTATTCCCAAAACTTTTTCGTGCTTTTCGCGTGTTTCGCGGTTCTTGTCTTCTGATTCCTGAACCCTGAAGTGGCTTGCGCTTCGCGCAAGCGAGACGTTGGGCATCGCTGCGCTCACCCCAACCTAACCCTGTGAGCCCCAACGATTCCGCGGGCGCGTATCAGGTATCAGTGATCAGGTGAAAACCGATCGGTATTTTGTTGATTCTTCTCTGGCCGAAGGCCGCAAGAATTCTCTGTCTCCCGACATCTGTCTCCTGTCTCCTGATGTTGGGCATCGCTGCGCTCACCCCAACCTATGCGTAGTGGGTGGGTTTTCGTCACTGCGGCGGCGAAGCCGCCGGTAACCGATCTGTCTTCTGTCCTCTGTCCTCTGTCTTCTGAAACTCAAGAATCTCGTCACGTGGCCGTTATGGGGGTATCGAACCCGTTCCGTCCGGTGGGTGGTCCGGCGGACGGGGCGTTTTCGGCAAGAGGCTCTCTCATGGATGTTTCCGGCGATCTCAATCGTTCCAGCACGGTGTGGCGGGGCATCGTGCCAGCGCGCGTTCTCGGCGCGCGCAACGACACGAAGGCGACCCAATCGTTCTGGGCGGCAAAAACCGAGGAGACGCCGTTTCAGAAAAACATGCGCCAGATGCGGGAGTCCCTGGAGCACTTGCAGACGACGAATTTGCCCACGCAACGCGCGAGCAGTCGGGTCGGCTGGCTCAAGTGGCGCCTCGAAACCATGATGGCTTCGATACTATTCGCCACGCCCGAACAGGCTGCGGCGATGGCGCGGGAATTGAAAAGCATCGCCAGGGAACTCGCCGCCGCCGCGAAAACGCTCGACGGAGGAGGGGGTGCGACGGGCGCGCTGCGTCTCGCCATGGGAAATGCCGCCAGCGCCAACGATAGCGCCGGTTCCGCCGACGCTGCCGACGCTACTGAGGCCGCCGACGCTGCCGACGCCGCCGACGCCGCGAGCACCGCCGATGCGGCGCAGGCCGCGCAGGCTGCTCAGGCAGCACAGGCCGCCGAGGCGAGCGCGAATCATGCGGCGCGAGAAGCCGTGACGGCGGCGGCATCTGCCGAAGAGGGCGCAGCAGTGACGACATCCGCCGAAGAGGACGCGACGGGGGCGAAGGTGTCGAGCGGCTTGCAAGTCCGCACGGCGGAGAGCACCTCGCGTTCGGGCAAGTCGAACGCTTCCAGCGCGTACGATAAGTCGCTGCGCGAGCTGTTGAAGGAGACCGTCCGAATCTTCAAGGGAGTCCTCGCGCTCGTGAAGTCCAAGCTGGCGAGCAAGGAAAGTAAGGACGACGCGACGACGGCGGAGAAGATCATAAAGGATGTCGAGCACGCGCTGTCGTTCGGTAGCGGTCTCTACGACGCGCAGGGCGTTCCGACATCCGTCGCCGAACCGGCGGTCGCCGTCGACGTGAGCGCGTAAACAGAGGACGGGGATCAGGTATCAGGAATCAGGTATCAGGAATCAGACCAATTACCGGCGGCGTAGCCACCGGGAAAGATCAATGAAAACCTGTTCGGTATTCATTTGATCCCTGATCCAGGGGCTTCGCCGCGCCCACGGCAGGGTTTTGTCCGACAGAAGCTTGCGCAGACCGGCGTCGTCGAGGCTTTGCCCAAACGGGTCGGCACGGTACGCGGCGAGCCATTGCCGGCGGCCGCTTCGGTAGGCCTCGGCGAAATCTTCCCAGCTCGTGAAAATTTCTCGCGCGCGCTCGGCGTTGAGGAGCAGGACGCGCCACGCCGCCTCCGGCGACGTCCAGCCCATCAGCGCGGCGTTGCGGACGAAGAAGGCCATGCGGCAGGCGGCGAACGCGAGCGCGGCCCTTGGGTCTTCGTCCGGCGTGAGTTTGTAGAGGTCGGCGCGGTACCAACTCTTCTCCAGCGTTTGGACAAGATGCGCGCGTGCGCCGTCGTCGTCGAGGTCGGTACGGCATTCCATATAGTGCAAAAAGGGCGAGCGAAAATACGCGACGGTCCGCAGCGTCATCTCGTGCGCTTCACGGTCGAAGAAGCCCGTCTGTTTTTGCGCGGCGACCATCGGTAGCGCGAGGGCGAGGGGGAAGCCTTTTTCGCCGTCGAAGATTTCGTCCTCGTCGTTCCATGTCTTTCGCATATGCCAGAGGCCGTACGCGAACCAGCAGACGAAACACAGCCACAGGAGAGCCTGCGGCGCGCCGAGTTTCATGGCGATCGACCAGAGGACGAACGCGATCGCGATGTTGCCGAGGCTCCAGGGGTCGAAGCCGCGCTTCGGCTTTTCTTCTTCGTCCGTCTTTGGCGCCGCACCGAGCTCCCCGGCGGCGAGCGCGAGCGTCCGGCGCAGCGCCGGCGACGCGGGCGGGCGTTGCGCGAAGACCTCCGGGTTTTTCGCGACGGCGATCCATTCGACGGCGGGCGCGGGCGCGGCAAAGTACGGGAAGAGCGAGGGAAAGCGGTTGACGAGCCGCAACTGTTCGGAGGCGTCCGTCACCGCCGCCGCCGGATGCCAGCCTTTCCGCGTTTTCACGATCCCGATGTTCAGACAGTCCGCCGGGATTTCGTCGTCGGTATCGAGCGCGTTCAGGCAATCGAGCGCGTCGGGAAGGTAGCGCGCGACCGGCGGGCGGTTTTGTTTGCCCTTGAGCTGGTCGACGCGCCACTTGCCGTTTTTTTGCAGAAAGCACGCGAGCGTGATGTGTGGGCGCCCGCTGGCGGCGCGAAAGCTGAAGAGCCGCATCCGCCCCTGTTCCAGCGCTTGCGCGTATTCCTCGCCGTAGCCGCCGGTCAGTTTTACCTTGTCGGCGAACTGGCCGACGCAATGGCGCATCGCGTAGGTCTCGAAAGCCATTTCGGCGCGGTGCTGGGGCGCGTCGGCGAGGAATTCGACCCATTGGCCGTTTTCGGTTTCCCGCCAGAGAAGGGTCGCGTCGGGGTCGCTTTGCCGCCAGCCGCGCGCGCGTTTTTCCGCGATCGCCGCGTGTTCCTTCTCCCAGAGCGCGAGCGCTTGCGGGCAATTGACGCGCATGAGCTTGCCTTCGAGCGCCGTACCCCGGCGGGAAGCGAGGAATTCGACGAGGCGCGATTCGAGTTGGAGGAGTTCCGGCGCGGCGGGGTCGATCCAGACGAGGGGCGCGCGCGTTTCTCCTTGTTCGATCGCCGCAAAGAAACGCGCGACCCATTCGGGCGGCGGCGCGGGCGCAAGGCGCGCGAGCGCGTCTTCAAACGACGCGACGGGGGTGGCGGGTTCGAAGTTGCCGACCACGTGGCGGAAAAAATGGCTCGTGAGCCACTCGCGCAGCTCTTGCGCGTCGCCGCGCGCCGCACTGCGCGCGAAGATGTCCGACTTCAAGGCCTCCGCGTTGAGCGCGTTGCGCGGCGCGTACCCCGATTTTCCGCTCACAGGCGCATCGTCCGCCGCTTCATTTCCAGACTTTCCACCAGCGTTTCCCGGCGCGTTTGGTGATTTCGTCGCGGCAACGCGCCTTGAATTCCTCGCGTCTTTCCGAAGTACCTTTGATCGCGTCGCTCCGTTCATAAAAGAAGATCGCGTCTTCGAAAAGTTCGAGCGAGCGCATCAAATCTCCGGAAAAGTCGTCGAATCTGCCGGCCTCGTTCTCGCGTACCTGCGCTTCGATACGCCGCCACGCGTCGAGTACCGCTTCCTTGTACTCGTCGAAGTCGGTCATATAAAAGAGGACGACGAGGCGCGCGTACAGGTGGTTTTCGGGGAGCTCGCTTTCTTCGATGTCGTTTTGCCGCTCCCATTGCGTCAGGCGTTCCAGCCAGATCGGGATTTCCTGGGCGCGACCGAGGAAAGAGAGCGCCTCGGCGGAAAATCGCGCGCATTCCTCAGGGTCGAAGCGGCTGGCGTCGCTCTCGGCGGCGCAATTCCAGAGGTCTTCCGCCGCCTTGACGATGTTGGCGCGGTCTTCCAGGCGGGTATGGCAAGTAAAAATTACATCGTAGAGTTCCATGAAGGGGTCGAGCGCGATGCCGCGCCGAGCGAGTTCGAGCGCGTCAGTAGTGTGCCCCTGCCTCTGAAGGACGATCGCGAGATTGCAGAGCATCATGGAATAGAGGTGCACGCTGGCGTCATATGGGTGCCCCTCGCCCGTCTCGTAAAAACGCTCCATCCGCGCAAGGCCCTGTTCGTAATATTTCCGCTTCATCTCCATCAAGTCGCTCCACGCGGCCTCCTGCCGCTTCATGGGCAGGGCGTCGATGGCTTCTTCGAGGTAATCCTCGCTATTCGTGACAAAGTTGAAAGTCCACAGGCCGCTCGGCAAAGCCGACAGGGGCTGCTTCAGCGCCTTTTCGACCCCGAAAGCCGCGAGATAAGCGAGCATCAGCGTGTTGGCGGTCCGGTCGTCTTCCAAGCCGTCTCGTACCGAGGATTCGAGCGCGGCGATTTGCTCCTCGATGCTCATGCGCCCGTGCGCGTGATCCTGAACGGCGGCGAGCCGCCGTATCCACGGATGACCGGGCGCGCGAGCTTCCGCGATGGCGCGGGCGGCGATGAAAACGGGGTCGAATCTCGCCTCGCAGAGTTCGTCCCACTCGAAGTTTTCCGACGGGGACAGGCTGCTGAAAATCTTGCGGTGCGTCTCCGAAATTTCCGTCCAGTGCGCGCTCGGCGCCGTATGCATCAAGTCGCGCAAGGTCACAGGGTGGAAGCAGGCGCGCATCACGCACAGAGGCCACCAGACCGAAGAATCCGCCGGGTCGGCCAGACGCGCGTGAATGATGCGCAGTACCTTCACCAGTTGGTCTTCGTTTTCGATGGCTTCGATCTGGTACAGATAAAGAAACGCCCGTTCCCCCGCGTCGTCGAGTCGTCCGGCTTCGAGGAGCCACGGGAGTTCGTATTCGATGAAATCGTCGGCACCGTAACTGTTGAGCGCGTAGTGTCCCGCCTGCGCGGCTTCGAGCGCGTCTTCGAGTTTGCCCTGCGCGTGGAGCGCGCGCGCTTTCAGACGGGCAAGGCGTACTTCCTTTTCGCGGGACAGCGGCAGCGGCCAGCCGTCGATGAACGCGGCAAGCGCGGCCTGAAAGTCCGGCAGAAGGCTCGGCGCGACGTCGATCACGTAGTCGGCGAGGCGCAGCCAATCGTCCGCGTCCACGTCCTGATCGTTGCCCGCCGATTTCAGCGCGGCGACCACGTCGCGCGCGGCGGCCTCAGCCTTGTCCGCGTCTTTTTCGCGCGCGTAGGCGAGGGCGCGGCGGGCGTGGCAGACCGCCGCGTCGCACGCTCGAAAAGCGGCGCGTCCGGGGATCGCTCCCGACAAGGTGCGCATCCATTCTGCCGCTTGCAGCGCGACTTCCAGGTGCGTATTTCGCAGCAGACGCCCCAGCACCTTGTACGCCTGAAGCGCGGACGCGTCGAGTTCGGCTTCCTGCATCAGCGTACGCAGTTCCGCGAGCGCCGCGAGCATGGCGTCGGCATCATCGAGGTACTCGGCGATTTGCAGACGAAGGTAGGCGAGATGCGCGGCGGTCTGCGGTTTTTCCTCGGCGGACACGCTGGCGAGCAGCGCCGCGCCGTCGTCACCGACGACAGAGCGCGCGGCCTCGGAGTCTCCCGCGCGCATCCAGAGGGTATGCAAACGGTCGATCGCTTCGAGCGAGTCCGCGCACAGGGGGCGCGAGCGCAAAGCTTCGAGCAATTGCGCGGCGTCGCCGCTTTCCTCGAAATCCGCTTCCAGACGGTCGAGACCTTCTTCGAGCGCCGCGCCGGTCAAAACCTGAGAGCCAAGAGTCATGGAGTGTCCTTTGGTGGGGGAAGAAAGTTATCCTGGAATTATTTATGGGATTCAAATAAAGAACGGGGCAATCCTTCGCTTGCGCTTGACGCCTGTCGCATGCCGGATCACTCGCCGCTCTCGGCAAGCTGTCGCAAGGCCAGAAATGCCTCTTTCAGCGTCTGGCTGACCGCCGAATCCGGCTCATTCAAGACCAGCGTTTGATAGACATCGAGGTAATTCGCCCGGATTCGGTGGAACAGATGCAGGAAGTGCCGCAAAAAGCCGATGCAGTCGAGAATGGCAATCTCGGTGCCGTCCGTTTTCTCGTAAAACGTGGCGGCATACCTGGCCACAATCGGGTCGATCACGTCGGTGGTGATAAACAGGTAGTTGTGAATCGTGTCCGGTGCTCTGGCGATCTTGGCCGCAGCGGCGTCGATGTCGTCCTGCGTTACCCGCTTCATCTTCATTTCGTAGGCGGTGACGATCGCATCATCGCCCATAAGGCATATTTCAACGTCACCCAGGGAGCCTGTTCGAAGATCGGCGGCCTTGTGAGGGTTCAGGGGCAACATGCTTTCGGATAGCCGCGCTCCCGCGGCTCCATAGGCGGCAGCGACAACCAGCACCGGCAAGCGGCTGGCATTCTTGCAGGCAAGGTGCTGGCTGATCAGTGTGACGATGGATTCCGACGACAGCGGCAAAGCGCCCTCGGTGTGTTCCAGGGCACCCAAGAGGGACGCCATGCGGGCAAGCTTCTCGTCACGCAGCAGCATCAGCACGCGCACGGTTTCCACGAAAACCAGGTCCGTCGGGATGCGGTTTTCAGCCACGTCTTCCAGTAACTCCAGCGTCTTCTTGTAGAGATCACGCGGCCTGCCGACGAGTTTTCGGTCCGTGGTCAGCGGGTGGTCGATGTTGCGTAGCGTCGGCGTCAGGAATGCCGTGGTCGAATTGACCGGCAGTCGGTGCTCATTGATGAATTTGGTCAGATAGCGTTCGTCATAGGTACGCCCGGAGAAGCTGTCTACCCCGCCAATCTCGGTATAGGGTTTACGCGGATCGACGTTTGGCTTGTCCAGTTTCCCCAACAGGCAGGACATGAGTAGCCGTACCCCTGCGCGATTGCTCATGCAGTGGCAGACGTAATCGACCCTCTCCTGAATTGCCGGATCAGTGACGACAGAGGTATTCAGTGTCGCGACGGCTTGCTGGGCGATGCCCTGTAATATTTTTTCAGGCGTCATCGACCCCTCCTTTGTTCTTGTGGTAGCGACTGCTCGAAAACCGGCGGACCGGCGTGGCAGGGTCCGTGAGCTTTATTCAAACAGATCTTTCTGTTCCTTGGGAGCGTAGTTCGTCCAAAGGACTTCCGACCGCTTGCCCTTGGTCGAGTGGATGGTCTTGTCCGGCCCCGGGGTCTTGAACCAGTGCCCAGGCTTGAAAAGTTCATCCATCAGCGGGTGGTCATACCCGGAAACAGCGACCATGCCCTCGCACTCATTGACCGCCTCGGCAAATTCCCGATGCTGGTCTTCGTCCATCTCGAAGCCATAAGCCTTGGCGTCGCCGCGCGTGGCGTGCAGATAAGGCGGATCGCAGTAGAAAAGTGTCCTGGAACTGTCGTAGAGGCGGAGCACGTCGACGGCAGGACGGTTCTCGATCTGTACGCGAATAAGGCGTTGCGCAACGTCATCCAGCGCATCCACGCCACCCAGCCAGCGCGATACGACGCCTGACATGCCCGCTCGGCTCGTATCCTTGCAGTTGGCCCAACGGCCAAGGGAGGCGGTTTGGGCAAGCCCTGTGCGGGTCTGGCGCGCTTTGATGTAAAACCGCCTGGCCCGTTCCACATCGTCGATTCCGTTCGTGGCGCCATAGATGGCTAAG
Source organism: Accumulibacter sp. (assembly GCA_031266435.1). Lineage (GTDB taxonomy): Bacteria > Pseudomonadota > Gammaproteobacteria > Burkholderiales > Rhodocyclaceae > Propionivibrio. Next base: position 6,591 of record JAISAZ010000012.1, on the reverse strand, counting down.
TGGTATTCTTCGCGGGCGAATGGCGTCAGGGCAATGGCCCTGATCAGTTCTTCATGACGGTCACGAAGAACACGAAAGAAATTCACCACGTCGCCGTCGATGTCGTTGTAAGTCTCTACAGGCGCGGCATCACGATTGATGAGCACAGCACCGGACCCCGCGAAGGGCTCGCAGTAGTGGTGGCACTTCGGTAGCAAGGGTAGCAGCCAATCGAGGTGTGAAAATTTCCCACCGTACCAGCCAAAGACGATGCGTCGCCGCCCACGGCCTCGCAGGTGGATGACGTTGGATTGCTCTGGCCGGTCTTCTTCGTCCAGATAGATCGGGGAGACTCCCCGCCCGCGCTTTACGGCTTGCACTGCCTTGGTCATGCTCTGATTGCTCCTGTGGCTGGCCCCGGTTCCGGGCGCACGCCTGATTGATTCCGCGTCAGCGCTGATACTTCGGCGTACTTCTGGATTGCCGCCCCAGACACCCCGTAACGGTCTACTATCCTAACGCCGGTTTTTCACTCTTTCAAGTGGATAAACTCGAATCCAGAGCGGCAGATTCCAGGTAACTCATTGTTTCATTTACTATTTTCCATCTTCCGCCACGTCGCGGTAGTTTTTCCCCCGCGCGATTTGCGGCAACGAGGGCGTCCGTTCCTCTTCCTTTTCGCGCGTGGCGATTCGCTCGGCGGCGAGGCGGAAGGCTTCGGTGAAGGAGCGCGTTTCGTTCAGGGCTTCGATGAAATACGCGCGGCCAAAGTCGGTGAATTCGCTGTCGTCGCCGCAGCCGAAGGACGTGCGATCGGCTGAAGACGCGGTAATGACGAGGCTGTCGTCGTTTTGGAGCGCGGGGATGAATTGCCCGGAGTAGCAGCCCGATACGACGACGACGCGGCGTTTGATGCCGGAGGCGTCGAGGAGTTCGCGCAGCATTTCGGGGCTGATGTCGGTGAGGTTCAGGGGTCGGAGGACAAGCGAGAACCCGCTTTCCCGGCTGCCGTGCGAACTCATGAAGAGGAAGAGCGTGTCTTCGGGGTTCATGCGGCGGGCGATTCCCGACAGCGCGCGGCGCAGCGTTTCGCGGTGGGCGAAAGGGATTTCCTTGGCGGTTTTTACGTTGTTCGCGAGAAGGAGCGTCCGGCCTTGCGCGCCGAAACGCTCGACGAACAAGGTTTGCGCCATGCGTATTTCATTCAGGAAGACCTGCTGCGTGTATCCCGCGACGCCGAGGAAGAAGATTTCCGGGTGCCCGGGCGTGCCGGGAGCGACCGCGGCGATGCTCTCGTCGAGGAGGCGCGGTTGCGTGAAGAGCGTGTCTTCATCGAGGTTGAGGCGCGGCGGTCGGCTTTCCCGTCTCGCCGCCCATCGTGCCTTTTCGGCGGAGGATGTCCAGAGATTCCTCGTTTCGTACGAGAACGCGGCCGTCCAGGCGAGGTAAAACGCGAAACTCACGACGAAAATCGAGAGCAGGCATTCCAGGGCATGGTAGGGACTTCTCTCGGTCGGAGTCGCCTGACGCAAGAGGAGAGCGAGCACGACGAAGGTCAGAACGAAGCCGTGCCAGTGGAATTTTGCGAACGGCTGGCTCCTGCCCAGGAAGACGATCAGGAACACGACGAGCGGCGAGAGGAGGAGCAGCCAGTTCAGAGCGAGCAGGACGCGTCCGCCGTCGTCCCACGTTCGGCTGCCGCTGACCATGATCAGGAAGCCGACCGCGAGCGCCATGAACGCAAACGCCAGGAGAATACCGCTTGCGTTCGACCATTCCATCTCGCCCGGCCATCCGTCGCGGACGATTTCGGGAATCAGGAGGAGAAGAAAGAAGAGGAGAATCGGGAGGAGCAGGGCGAGAGGCGTTGCGCGGAACGCGCTCGGGTCGGGGCGGCGGAAAGTCAGGACGCGCCAGAGTTGGCCGACGAAGGCGAGCGACGCGGCGCGGCGGCGCGCAAAAGCGCTCGTGATTTCGGCGAATTGCTCCGGTGCCTTGATCGGCTTCGGGTCGGACGGGACCGAGTCACGGGGTGAGGAATCACTTCGCGCGCAGGCGCGGTCGCTCGGGGTGGCTTCGGGAAGGTCGGCGCTAGCGTACGCTTTTTCGATGAAGCCTCGGATCTGCGCGAGAAACGCTTCACGCGTTAGTTCCGGGGTGAAGGCGCTGTCGGGGATATAAAGGCCCGCGCCACCCAAGACGATCGTGACCCAGGTCTTCTCCCCGTAAATCTCCGTGACGCACTTCCAGTCGCAATGCGTGTCGAGACCGCTCGTACGGCTGATCAAACCCGATTCGTCCCACGAGAGCGCGCACTCGCCCCAGTGCCGCAACACGGTTTCCGCCCACACGCGGAGGGCGAAGTGCTGCGTCATCATGATGAATATCGCGAGCGAGCAGAGCAAAAGCAGCATCCGGTAGTCGAGGAACTCATCGATGCCCCTTCCCAGGAGGAGCAACAGCACGAAGGCGACAACCGTCAAGGCTTGCAGAACCCAGAAAATCACGCGGCGCGAACGCGGCCACTGCTTACGGAAGCTGAGCGAGAAAGACCGATGCGCGGCGACCATCGTGGGCACCGTGAGGCGATAGGTGAGGCTTGGGCCTTGCGGGGACGTTTCCGAAGTCATGCGCTTTCCCGTTCTGTGTCGGTGCGTCGCATTTTATTCCTTTTCCGAAGCGCGGTGCCTGTCAGGAATCAGGGATCAGGAGACAGGGATCAGAACCCACCCCCGGCCCCTCCCTTGTCTGGGTGGGTAGAGGCGTGACTCCCTCCCCTGATACGGGGAGGGATGGGGAGGGTTTTCCGATCGGGGTTTCGTTGTTTGTTTTCGGCGGCATCGCCGCCGGTTACCGATCTGTCCTCTGTCCTCTGTCCTCTGTCTTCTGATACCTGATTCCTGCTTACCCCTTCACACAGACGACCTGCTTCAAGCGGTGCAGAATGTCGACCAGATCCGCCTGGTTGGACATCACCGTATTGATGTTCTTGTACGCTCCGGGAATCTCGTCGACGACGCCTTTATCCTTGCGGCAAATCACCCCTTCCGTCTGTTGAGCCAGATCCTTCTCGTCGAAACGCTTCGTCGCGGCCGTCCGGCTCATCCTGCGGCCCGCGCCGTGCGCGCACGAGCAGAAACTGTCGGGGTTCCCAATCCCCCGGACGATGTAGCTACGCGTCCCCATGCTTCCGGGGATGATGCCGAGATCGCCTTCGCGCGCGCGGATCGCGCCTTTGCGCGTGACCCAGACGTTCTCGCCGAAGTGGTGTTCCATCGCCACGTAATTGTGGTGACAGTTCACGACCTCGCCGACCACGTCGAATTGGGGCAAGTGAGGGCTAAGCGCCTTCAAAACCAGGTCGATCATGCACGCGCGGTTTTGCATCGCGTATTCCTGCGCCCACGCGAGTGCCTCGACGTAGTCGTCGAAATGCTCACAGCCTTCGGGAAAATATGCGAGATCCCTGTCGGGCAGATGAATCATCCAGCGCTCCATGTCCTGTCTCGCCAACTCGATGAAATAAGCCGCGAGCGCGTTCCCGATCCCGCGGCTGCCCGAATGGAGCATGACCCAGACCCCGTCGGATTCGTCGAGGCAGACCTCGATGAAGTGGTTCCCGCTGCCCAGCGTACCCATCTGGTTCATCCACTTCGAGAATTTTCCGAAGGCCTTGAGCAATTCAGGGTATTTTTCCGTCATTTTATCGAGACGCGCGACAAACGGCGACACCGCACCGGACAATACGTCCGCATCGCGGTGTTGCCCGCGCCCGACCGGAACGTCCCGGCTGATCTGCATGAAGACCTTTTTCAGCGACTTTTCGTCGAGATCGTTCGCCGTCAGCGAGAGGCGGCACGCGAGCATCCCGCAGCCGATATCGACGCCGACCGCGGCGGGAATGATCGCCTTGTGCGTGGCGATGACCGTCCCGATCGTCGCCCCGATGCCGGCATGCACATCGGGCATCGCCGCGACGTGGTGGTGAATGAACGGCAAACTGGCGAGGTTGACGAGTTGCCGTTCCGATTTTTCGTCGATATCGTCGGTCCATATCTTGACCGGAACCGTTTGTGAAGCGATTACTTTTTTGATTGGCATTTTTTTCTCCATCGGTTCGAGGGCGGAATTTTTTCTTCGGCACCCGCCCCCGTCTTGCAATGCGTTGTTTTTCTCATTTCTTTTTTAGTTCATTCATACTTTGATGCCGAGCCGCAGACAGTACAGGTAGTACGGCAAGGCGAGTCGACGAAGGCAGGGATAGACTGGGAATGGAATCAGTTCAGTATCCGGCTGTATTTCGGTAACCTGGCCGCCAGAAACTCCATTTGGTCGGCGAGGATTCCTCGCGCCGAGAGAATGAAGTGTTCCCACAGGCAAGGCGCGTAAGGCACGAAGAGCAGTTGCATATTCCGTGTCTGCTCCGGGCGCCGCCCGCCTTTCTTCTGATTGCAGCGACGGCACGCGGTGACGACGTTGTTCCAGGTGTCGCTCCCGCCCTGCACGCGCGGCTTCACGTGGTCGCGGGAGAGGTCGCGCGGCGCGAATCGCTCGCCGCAGTACGCGCAGGTATAGCGATCGCGGCGGAACAAAAGCGCGTTGGTCAAGGGAAGTTCTCCGGGCAGCCGCGCGTAGGGCCTGCGACCCGCCAGAGCGACGATGGGCATCAACTCGATCGTCGAGCGTTCCCCGTTGCGCTTCCACCCGCCCCGGAAAATGATCGGCGAATCACCCCATTGCCATACGATGGCGTCCTTCGCAGCGGCGGTCATCGCCTGCTCGGCGGTAAGCCATTGCGCCGGATTTCCAGCGGCATCGAGTCCGAGAATCTGTATCATCGTTTTCACCTTTCATCACCCTCGCATACGCCGTGACCTAGCGCGCGTTCAAGGTGCCTCCCCGCCGAATCGAACGGCATCCTTCTGTTCTTCAAACAGACGTGCAGACCACTTACACCAGAGAGGCAACATGACAATTCATATACACCGACATCGTTCAAAAACAAAAAAGCCCGGATTCCTTCTGGAGATCCGGGCCTTGGCTTACCGCTGCCGTGGGAAGGCGGTCTATGCCACGCCACCCTCCAGGTCGAATCTCCGCGCGAACGCGTTCCACCGATCAAGACGATGCGAACGCTCGAGTCGCGGGCCACACTCCAGACTCCGCATCGATCCATGAAATGGAATACCGGCGCGGCGGGAGGCCGACCCAGAACGGGAAAATCGCCCGCCGGATTCCAGAGACCCGCGCGTCCCTGTCGATGAGATGAGTATGGTTTTCATGTTTGTCCGTCTTGTGCGGGAGAGTGACCGAGCACGCTATCCCGCGTGAATTACTGGCTTCCTTTGCCGAAAGTTTCTCAAAAATTGGAATGGGTTCGGATTATGTGGACTCATTTTGCAAGAGTCAATCGTTTCATGAGAAAATTTCCGATATTGTTGTATTTTTGCCACATTCCCCGAAAAACCGGTTTTGCCCGAAACGCCGATCGGCCGATTTTTCGTTTATCATCTTGCGAATCATGATGCGCCACATTCTTCTTGATGCGACCAGAAATACGCTCGATTTTTACGGAAGAACGAGCCGAAAGGGTTTCTGGCAGTACGTCCTGCTTCATTTCCTCGTGGTTTTTGCGATGTTCCAGATCGAACGGATGACGTCGATTCGTTTTCCCGAAAAAGTCTGGCTCGCGTATATCACCTTGGCGGGGATTCCCTTTACCGCCTTGTTTTTCAGGAGGTTGCACGATATTTCCGACTCGCGTTCCTTGGACGCCGAAATCTGTTTTGCCGCTCTCGTGGTTCTGCTGGATTTTCTTTTTTTGGGCGGAACATTATTGATTCTTCGTCTTCTTATTTTTCTGTATTTCCTGTTCAAGTTGCTCCGACCTTCGGCGGACGGAGCCAACGCCTACGGTCCGAAACCCGAAACCAACCCGACGACTTTCCCTTCATCACTCGAAGATCGAACACCCTTGCGAATCAGGCTTCAAAAAATCGCGGGCTTAGCCTTTCTGGGGCTGGGTCTGTTTGCGTGGGTCGTGCAGAACAAGGAAATCGTCGATAACGTCGCGGGACGGAATCTCTCCGAAAAATTCAGGGAAGCGCTCGTGCTTGAACACGAGATCAGAATCCAGTCGCTATTCGGTACGGAATATAAAAATGCCAGAGTTCTTCTGTTGTTCCCGTATATGGGTTTGAGGAATATTGAATGCCCGGGTTATTCCGCTGATTTTTTCAGGAGAATCGAGGCGGAAGCGCCGATGATTGAAGGCGTTTATAAGCTCGTCGTCTTCGATTCTTCCGGAGTGCTCGCCACGGTAAAATTCTCGCCGAGCCTTTGCATAAAAACCCGTGCCATACCAAAGAAAAATAGCTGCCGGGAATTTGAAAACGCCGTTTTTGTTCCCGACAACGAAGAAGGACGAAACGATATCCCGTATACCCGTCATACCCTGATTCAAAAGTGAGGCAGAGATCGGCGGTATAGCTTGGCCCAACTTTAACAACAAAAGTTAAAGGAGGGGTTTTTTTGTGGTTAATAGGGAGGTAAGTGATTGATAAATAAAGGGGTGAGGAAACGCCGGTCGAATGTAGTGCCATAATATTTTTA
>JAISAZ010000040.1 GCA_031266435.1 Accumulibacter sp. | reverse complement strand
TACCGGCGGCGTTGCCGCCGGAGAAGAATCAACAAACCGCCGATCGGTTTTCATCTGATCCCTGATCCCTGATACCTGACTTCTGTCATCTGATATGCGTCTGCGGAACGTTGGGCTTCACATTCGTTCAGCCCAACCTATACCGCCGAGAACGGAGCGGAAACGCTATAGGTTGGGCTGAGCGCAGCGTGAGCTACAACGATCGCGGGGCGGGTTGGAAATCGGTTACTGGCGGCTTCGCCGCCGGAGTGAATCAACGAAATACCAACAGGGGTAAGTTTTTGATGAAAGAATCTTCTTCTCAGGCGCGTTCGACCTGGAGTAGCCGCTGGGCCTTTATTTTGGTCACGATCGGTTCTTCTGTCGGGCTGGGAAACATCTGGAAATTTCCGTATATGATCGGCTTGCAGGGCGGTAGCGCGTTTGTGCTGGTTTATCTTCTGTGCATTCTGCTGATCGCGTGGCCGCTCTTCATGGCGGAAATCCTGATCGGGCGGCGCGGCGGCGGGAATCCGGTCTCGGCGATGGCGACGACGCTTGCGGAATGCGGTGCGTCGCGTTTCTGGCGCGTCCTCGGTTGGGTCGGCATCCTGAGCGCCCTCGTGATCCTGTCGTTTTACGGCGTCGTCGCGGGCTGGGTCGTCGATTACCTTTGCAAAGCAATCGTCGGCGTGCGGGTCGAGACGGCGCTGGAGGCGAAACGCGCTTTCGACACCTTGCTCGGAAATCCGCTTCAACTGGCGTTCTGGCACACCGTATTCATGGTGCTGACCGTCGGAGTCGTCGCGCGTGGCGTCGTTTCGGGCATCGAGCTTGCAAACAAGCTCATGATGCCGGGGCTTTTCCTGATCCTCGTCGGCCTCGTCTTTTGGGGCGCGGTGGCAGGAGATATGCCTGCGGCGCTGCATTTCCTCTTCGACGTTCATTTTGAAGCGATCACGCCGGACGTCTTTCTCGCGGCGGTGGGTCACGCCTTTTTTACGCTGAGCCTCGGAATGGGCGCGGTGATGGCCTACGGTTCGTATCTCGACAAGAAAACGAGCATCGCGGGAACTTCGATCTGGGTCGTCGCGTGCGATACGCTCGTCGGGCTGCTCGCCGGACTCGCGATTTTTTCTCTGACTTTCCGTTATGGTCTGGAACCGAGCGAAGGACCGGGCTTGATCCTGCAAACCTTGCCGCTCGCGTTTTCCAATATGCCCGGCGGTCGCGTCTTCGGCGTCCTCTTTTTCCTGCTGGTTACTTTCGCGGCATGGACGTCGGCGATCTCCCTGCTCGAACCCTTCGTCGCGTGGCTGATCGAAAGCTTCGGCTTACGCCGAGCGACCGCCGCATGGGGGACGGGGGTGGCCGTGTGGCTCTTGGGAATTGGCGTCTGTCTTTCGTTCAACGCGTGGTCGGAATACACCTTGTTTGGCAACAATCTTTTCGACGTGCTGGATATCGCAACGAGCCGTTTTTCGATGCCGCTTTCGGGCGTCGCAATCGCCGTTTATGTCGGCTGGGTGATGGGGAAAAGAATCGTCGCCGAAGAGATGCGTTTACCGCACGGAATTTTTTCCGTATGGTTCGCCGTCGTGCGCACCCTTGTCCCGGTTGCCATCGCGCTTGTTTTTCTCCACGCGATCACGGGCTGATTCCTCTCGCGCCGCACGGCGGCGTCCCATTCCTTTTCAAAATCGTTCATGCCGAGAAGATGAGCCGCAGACAGTACTGCAGTACGGCAAGGCGAAGTCGACGAAGGCAGGGGCGGTTTTGAAAAGGAATCAGCGCAGCATCGCGATGACCGGCGCGGTCTCCGGGCGAACGCCGCGCCAGAGAAAAAAGCACTCCGCACCCTGTTCGACGACCATTCCGAGTCCGTCGACGGCTTGTTTTACCCCGGCGGCTTGCGCGGCGCACAGGAAGGGCGTCGCGTCCTGCTGGTAAAACAGGTCGTAGGCGAGCGCGGCGCCTTGCCAGCATTCTTCCGGGATCGGCGGCGTTTCGCCCGCGATGCTCGACGCCGTCGCGTTGATGATCAGGTTGAAGCCTCCCTTCGCTTCGGCGAACCCGCCGCCGGCGACGGTCGTAGCACGGGCGGACGGCGCGGATTTCCCGAATTCTTCGGCAAGCGAAACCGCTTTGGACGGCGTACGGTTGGCAAGGAAGATCGACGCGGGTTTCTCGGCCAGAAGCGCGCCGAGCGCGCCGCGCACGGCGCCGCCCGCGCCGAGCAGCAGAATGCGCGCACCCCGGATCGGGACGTTTTGATTGCACACGATGTCGCGCACGAGGCCGACGCCGTCGGTGTTGTCGCCGAGGATCGAAGCGTCGTCACGGAACGAGAAGCTGTTGACGGCGCCGGCAGCTTTCGCGCGCGGCGTGAGTTCGTCGGCGAGCGCGAAAGCCTGCATCTTGAATGGGATCGTGATATTGGCGCCTTTGCCGCCGTCGTCACGGAAGCGGCGCACGGTCTCGACGAAGCCGTCGAGCGGCGCGGCGATCTTCACGTAGTCGATCGTGTGACCGCATTGTCGGGCGAAAGCCGTTTGCAGCGCGGGGGATTTCGAGTGCGCGACGGGGTTGCCGATCACGGCGTAGCGGTCGGTCATGAAACGCCTTTCATAAAAGACGCGATCGTTCCTTGAGCCAGACCAGAGCGCGCCAGAGCGGGAGCGAGAAGAGCACGACGACGACGAGGCGCGCGACCTGGAAGGACGTGACGAGCGGGACGCCGAGTTTCAGGATTTTGGCGGTGATGCACATTTCCGAAAGCCCGCCCGGAGAAGTCGCGAGGATCAGCGCGGCGGGCGATTCGTCCATCATCAGGGCCAGAGCGACGCCGAAGGCCGCCGAGACGACGATCGTAAAAAGCGCCGTCAGCAAGGTGGCGACGATCAGGCGGCGCGATTCGGTGCGAAGGCTCGGCTTGAAGCGCGTGCCGAGCGAACATCCGATCAGTATCTGCGCGGCGTTGATGAAACCCGACGGTATGCTCGACGTTGGAAGGCCGGAGGTCGTGAAACTCAAACTGACGATGAGCGGCGCGAGCAGCCATGCGTTCGGGATACGAAGCCTTGCGAAGAGAAAGCTCGCGGCGACCGCGATGCAGAGCATGCCAAGAAAATACTTCGGAACGAAGGCCGCCGACGACGGCTCGAAAAGGGAACTGCCGACGGCGCCGCTCAAAGTGACCGCGATGGGGACGGTCAGGACGACGAGCAGTATCCGTATCGAGTGCGAAAAGGCGACGAGGTCGAAGCGCGCGCCAGCGTGCTCGGCGAGAATGGCCATCTCGGTCGCGCCGCCGGGGATGCTCGCGAAATACGAACTGATCGCCGTCGTCCCGGAAATTCGCTTGAAAAGCAGCGCGCCGGCCGCGCCGATCGCGATCCCGGCGAACGAGGAAAAGAAGATGTACGCGCCAAAGTCGAGCATCTGGCGGCTGACTTCGTTGGTGAAATAAAGGCCGAGCGAGCAGCCGATCACGAGTTGCCCCGCTTGGCGGCTTCCCGGAATCGCCTTGGGGCCGGCGCCGCGCACACCCGATGCGCCGACCGCGAACATCGGACCGACCATCCAGGGAAGGGGGACGTGGAGTAATTTGAACAGAATTCCGGCGGCGACGCTAAGGGTCAGCGTAAAAACATAGGGTTTCATTCCATTTCCAGTCCGTCCCTTCCTTTGTCGACTCGCCTTGTCGTACTGCCGGTACTGTCTACGGCTCGTCTCCTCGGCATGAACGAACTGGAAAAGGAATCAGCGCGTGAAACATGCCGCAGTCGTCGGAAAAGTCCAAAGACTGTTATCTTATTCCTTTTTTACGGCGTCGGGATGCCCCGGTGTCGTTTCCGCGTCGTTTTGTTATGCGTGAGGGCTTTGCGCGTATTGCCTGGGAACTCAACACCCAACCCCGAAAAAGACCCGCTTGGAAGTGCTCCGCCGAACTCTTTCTTCCCGACTTCGACGGCGTGCGCTATCATTTTCTCTTGTCCTCAACTATTCTGCATCAACGTGTTGCGCTTCAATGTTGAAACCGCCATTCCCCTATCACGTCAAGATTCATTTCAGGAAGGCGCCAAGGCCGTCCGATCTTGGGAAGCGATTGTTTTTGCTCAAAAAATTTGAGCCTGGGGATATCACCGTCGGATTTTTCATTTTTTTTGCAATCAACGTCATTCTGCTTTCCGTGATGAACTGGGGAAACGGGACCGCTCAGTGGTTCGCTGGGCTGGCGTGTTTCGTTTCCTGGTTCTGCGTAATATGTATGCGTTTTCCGAAGATGGCGTGCCACGAGAACGCGATCGTGATCCACTATGAATCGCTTTTTTTGAGAAACAACGGAATAATCGAAAAAAAGAACGTTTTCTGGTTGTCCGAATGCGATTTCCTTGAATCCTTCGATCGGGTTCTCCACCGGAATGCGCCGGCAAAGAAACGATTTTCCTGGCGGCTCGTCAAGGACGGCGAGATTGTCCATACCTTCAGCGGAACGAATTACGATCTTTTGGAGGTCGGGAAAATCTACACGACGGCGAACCCGAACATCGAAAGCGTCGAGAACTTCGGCAGGCGCTCCGAATGCGAGTGGATGAGGTAGGGCTGTTTTCCGCCCCTGGGCGATTGAACGGCATTTTCGTTCTTCGAGCTTTTCATTGAAATTCTGCGATAATCTTTCCTTTGACATCCGGCTTTTCGGAAAATCCTGAAGTGGTCCTTTGTAATTCGGAACGTGTGAAAAACAATAAACTCCTCATCAAGCTAATCTCTCCGCGCTTGAGCCTGCGGCCGATGGATTCGGAGATGAAGCGCAAGATGGCGCCTCCGCTCTCGCTTGTAACGCTCGCTTCGCTGACGCCGAAGCGGCATACGGTCTATATCGAGGACGAGAATATCGGCGCGATCGACTTTGACGACGCGCCCGACCTCGTCGGCGTCACCGTGACCGTCGACACCGCCCTGCGTGCTTTCGAGATTTCGCGGAGCTACCGCGAGCGCGGGATCAAGGTCGTTTTCGGCGGGATACACGCGAGCGCGTGTCCGCACGAGATGGCGCCGCATTGCGACGCGGTGTGCGTCGGCGAGGCCGAGACGCTGTGGGAGAAAATCCTCGACGACTTCATCGAAGGCCGGATGGAGGCCCTGTATTTCAATACCGAGCCGACCGAGCTCTCGCGCGTCCCCGTCGCCGATTGGCGCTTCATCAAGCACAGGAACCGCTACCTTTACAATAATCTGATCGTCACGAGCCGAGGCTGTCCGTTCCGGTGCGAGTTTTGCTACAACAGTTGCGACTATATTGTCGGGAAATACAGGAACCGGCCGATCGACGACGTGATCGCGGAAATCGACCGGATCGGGACCCGCCAAATCATGTTCGTCGACGATAATTTCATCGGCGACCCGCGTTGGGTCGACGCTTTTCTCGACCGGATCATGGGAATGGGGCTGATCTGGCACGCGGCGGCGTCGACGAACATCGTCCGCCTGCCCGGTTTGATCGAGAAGATGGCGAAATCGGGCTGCCGCAGCCTCTTCATCGGGTTCGAGTCGATCGACGAAAATTCGATTCGCAGCGTCAACAAGCGGCAGAACCGGGTGTCCGAATATGAGGGACTGATTCGGCGCATCCACGATAACGGAATGATGGTGAACGCGAGCCTCGTTTTCGGCTTCGACGACGATACGCCCGAAACTTTCACAAAGACACTCGAATGGCTCGTGAAAAACCGGGTCGAAACGATGACCGGACATATCCTGACGCCCTATCCGGGGACGGCGCTCCACAAGCGTCTGGAAAGCGAGGGGCGCATCATCCGCCGGGATCTGGAAAAATACAACACGGCGTACGCCGTTTTCCAACCGAAGAATTTCACGCCGGAACAACTGGAGGCGTCGTACAGAAAACTCTACGACGATTTCTATACCTGGCGTAATATCCTGAAGCGTCGCCCCCTGAACAAGAGGATGCTCGTTTCGTATTTCCTGTTCAACCTGGGCTACCGGAAGTACGGACGCCTCGTTTCTCTCGCGGGACGCTTGGGGCTAATGAACTTTCTCGGAAAGTTGGCGCGAAAGCTGGCGTATGGCATATAATCGTATGAACTGATTACCTCTGGCCGGAGGGATAACACAATGCGAAAGCTTTTTGACTCTTCCCCGCTTTGCGCGGGCGTCGGGATTTCAGGGACTACGGACTTTCGGATGAAACCCCTGGTCGCGCTGTTCGCGCTCGCGTGCCTGATTCCGGGCGCCGCGCACGCCAAAATCTATAAATGCGTCGAGAACGGCAAGGTGACGTATTCCAACTCGCCGTGTCCGAGCGGCGTGTCGGGCGGCGTTCTCGAATTGTACGATTCAGGAAAAGAGGAGGGCGGCCTCACGCTTTCCGCGAAACCGGCGCCTTCGGTCTCCACGGGCGAGAGCGGAATGCCGTCCGGCGTACCCTCCGGCGCGTCGCCCGACGTGCTCGACGCGCTGAAGAACGCGCTCCTCGGCAAGAAGGCCAAACCGCAGACCGGAGAGGCGCCCGCGAGCGCGGACGCCGTGATGAAGCAGATCGAACTCCTGATCCGCCAGCGCGATCCGGGCAATAATACCGCCGAGCGTGCTGGCGCGGAAAGTTCTCTTGAAGGGCATTGATTCCATTTCCAGCCGCGCTTCCCGGAATGAAAACATGCGAGAGGCATTGAAAGGAATCGTCGAGGTCGAAGGATGAAATCACTCAAAGAACTTTATCGCGTCGGCCTGGGGCCTTCGAGCAGCCACACGATGGGACCGCGCTTCGCGGCTCTGTCTTTCAAGCGGGCGCTTCCCGAATCGACCGAGCGCATCCGCGTCACGCTCTACGGGAGTCTCGCCGCGACCGGGCGCGGCCACTTGACCGACAAAGCCGTCAGCGAGCCTTTCGCGCCGATGCCGGTCGAGATCGACTGGCGCGCCGAGCAGCAGTTGCCGGTCCACCCGAACGGGATGCGCTTCGAGGCATTGGGGGCTTCGGAAGACGCGCTTTTCTCGCGCGTCGTCTACTCGATCGGCGGCGGCGCCTTGCTCGACGCCGACGGGAATTCCGGCGACGGCGCGGAAATCTATCCCTACGCCTCGATGCGAGAGATCATGGATCGTGCCGAGGCCGAGGAACTTCTGCTCTGGGAATTCGCGTGGAAGCACGAGGGGCGCGCGCTTTGGGATCATCTGGAAAAAGTCTGGGACGCGATGCGCGACGCGATCCGCCGAGGGATCGATACCGAGGGCAAGCTGCCGGGGTCGCTCAAGGTTCCCCGGAAGGCTTCGTCCTACCACGCACGCGCGCAAAGCATGTCGAGCGAGTTCGGGCAGACCGCGCTCCTGTTCGCCTACGCGCTCGCCGTTTCGGAAGAAAACGCTTCCGGCGGCGTCGTCGTGACGGCGCCGACCTGCGGCGCGTCGGGCGTTCTTCCGGCGGTTCTTTTCTTGCTGCGCCGCCGCTACGACGTGACCGACGAAAAAATTTTCCGCGCGCTTGCGACGGCGGGGATCATCGGTAACATCGTCAAGACCAACGCGTCGATTTCGGGCGCCGAGGTCGGTTGTCAGGGCGAGGTCGGAACGGCGTGCGCGATGGCCGCCGGCGCGGCGGCGCAGTTGCTCGGCGGGACGATTCGACAGATCGAGTACGCCGCCGAAATGGGGCTCGAACACCATCTGGGGCTGACCTGTGACCCGATCGGGGGCTACGTGCAGATTCCCTGCATCGAGCGCAACGCGATCGCGGCCGTCCGCGCGGTCGATTGCGCCGCCTACGCGCTCCTCTCTGACGGGCACCACATCGTTTCCTTCGACGAAGTCGTGCGGACGCTCCTCGAAACGGGGCACGACATCAAGGCGAGCTACCGCGAGACCGCCGAGGGCGGGCTTGCGAAGGTTCATTACTCCTTGCACGGAAAGGCCGCAAAGGGCTTTTCCGGAATGGGGAGTTGATCTGGCGGGGAAGCGGGGAAGTGTAGAGGAGGGATTCCGTTCCCCGCCGTATCGCGGACGATCGGGAAAGGAAATCAGTCCACGTCGAGCGCGCGCCTCTCCTCGCGCAAGAGGGCGATCCGGTCGCTCAGCGCGCTGTTTTCGGCTTGATATTTCGCCGTAATCGCCTGTATACGGACTTGCAGACTTTGCCGCGCAAGCGCGTTGAAGTTGTTCGCGGCGAGTTCATCCGCCTGCTTTTGCACTTCGGCGACCTCCACATTCATCCGGTCGAGATTGCTCTTGATCGTGTATCCGTTTTGGCTGATCTCGGAGTCGATTTCGCGTATTTTGCGTTCTTGGGACAATTTATCGAGCGTTCTTTTCTCGCTGTTTTGCCCGGTTTGCGCGGGAGCGGCCGATTCGAGCGCGCGTTTTTCCTCGTACAAAGCGGCGATCTCGCGAATCAACACGGTGTTTTCAGCCTGATATTTTGACGCGAGCGCGCGCATCTGAACGTGCAGGCTTTGTTGCGCAAGCGCGTTGAACCGGTTCTTGCCGACTTCATCGGCCTCCTTTTGCAGCTTCCCGATCTCGTCGTTCATCCGGTACAGCCCGTTTTTGATCGCGATTTCCCTCTCGGAAATTTCGAAATCGATCTCGCGCAAGCGGCGTTCCCAAACAATTTTGTCGAGATAATCCTTTTCGCTGTTCTTTACGGCTTGGGGCTGGGGCGCGTTTCCAACGGGGGCTTCGAGCACTTTGCCGGACATTTCCGAAGGGCAGGGCTGGTCGGAAAGGAGGATTTTCCCCAGAGAAGTACACTGGTACATCTCCGCCGCTGCCGCGCCGGAAAGCAGAGCGAGAGAAAATGCGAATATAATTTTTTTCATGGGGTGCCTCTTCTGAAAATCACCGCTTGAATGGTCGACAACAAAGCTGCGAACAAGTTCCATTACAAAGATCACTCCCTCTCGAAAAGCGCGATCGATTCGATATGCGAAGTGTTCGGGAACATGTTGACGACGCCCGCGCCGCGCAAGCGATAGCCCCTTTGAGAAACGAGGATGCCCGCGTCGCGCGCAAGCGTCGCCGGGTTGCACGAGACATAAACGATCCGGCGCGGGCCGTCGTCGCCGATCGACTTGACGAGTTCGACGGCGCCCTCGCGCGGCGGGTCGATCAGCATTCGGTCGAAGTGACCGAGAGCGCTCAAGGAATCCAGCGTCGTTTCAAAGAGATTGGCTTCCACAAAGCGCGCGCGGTCGGCAAGACCGTTGAACGCCGCGTTCTCACCGGCACGGCGGACGAGTCCGGCGCTGCCTTCGACGCCGACGACCGTCGCGCCGCTTCGCGCGATCGGCAGACTGAAATTGCCGAGACCGCAGAACATGTCGGCGATCGTCTCGCCGCTTTTCGGCGCGAGGAGCGCGAGCGCGCGGCGAACGAGGACACGGTTGACGGCGGGGTTGACCTGCGTGAACTCGGTCGGCGAAAAATGATGCGTGATCCCGAAGTCGGGCAGACGGTAAAAAAGTTCGGCGCCGTCGAGCGGATAGAAGCGATAGACCGACGCAGGTCCCTTCGGCTGGAGGTAAAAGACGACGCCGTGGCGGTCGGCAAAGCGGCGCAGCGCCTCTTCGTCAGTGTCGTCCAAGGGGGCGAGTATTCGGAGAACGAGCGCCGCCATCGCGTCTCCGACGGCGACCTCGATCTGCGGCATCGCCGTCGCGATCGAAAGATTTTCCACGAGTTCGCGCAAGGGCACGAGCAGCGCGGAAATCCTGGGCGGAAGGTTCGGGCATTCCCGCATGTCGGCGACGTAACTGCTCCTGCGCTCGTGAAAACCGACGAGCATACCGCCCTTCTTCGGGACGAGACGCGCCGAGAGTCGCGCTCGCGCGCGATACGCCGACGGCGTACCATGGATCGGCGCGTAGAGTTCGTCGGGTTTCACGCGGGCGATATGCCAGAGATTCGATTCGAGGAGAAGTTGCTTGGCAGCGACCTGCGCTTCCGGGGCGAAATGCCGCATGCTGCACCCGCCGCAGACGCCGAAATGCGGGCAGCCGGGGGCGGAGCGGTACGGCGAGGCTTTCAGCACGCGCTCGACGCGCGCGATTTCGTAGGTCGGCTTTTTACGAAAGCTCGTGTATTCGACGCGCTCGCCGGGGAGCGCGCCTTCGACAAAAACCGTCTTGCCTTCGAGGCGGGTGACCCCCCGCGCTTCGTGGTCGAGCGATTCGATGATTCCGGTCGGCATGCTTCGTTTTTTCGGGAAAAGAGCGGCAATTTATCACTCGCGGCGCGTCTTGGGGGATTTTCTTTGCTCGATCGCAGGGTTGATTCTTTTTCCGGATCGCCGCCGGTCGATCCCGCCTGACTTGAAGAATTGGGGTGCGAAGTTCATCCCAAGCCATGCGCCTGAAATTGAACTTCATTTGCTAATCACTGTCTTTTGTATCCATCTCGCGGGTCAAGCCCTTGATCTCCGCTTCCTGCAAAAATCTGTCGAAGTCGGAACTGAACAGCCTATCCTGTTTGACGCGGTATTTCTCGAACTCAGCTTCCGCGTGGATTTTCGCCTCCAAAGCCGTGACCTTGCCCGAATTGGTCAACAAATCCGTACCTGCCGCGTGCAAGAACAGATCAAGCCGATTTTTCCAGTCATCTTGGGACATAGGAATCTGCCGCGTCGCCTGAAACTCCGCAAACTCCAAATACGCTGTGACAATCCGTTCGAGCGATTGCATTTCCTGTTCACCCAGATAGTTTTTGGCAATGCTTACATCGGACTTGCGAATTTTACCTTTAGGCGCGGCCTCCCAAGTCGTCAAACCCATGTAGCGCTTTTCGGCATCAGCCCGTTCCACGATGATTTCAGCCGCTGTATGGCCGTGGATGGCAAAATGCAATTTGTTCTGCACGGTCTTGAAAAACAGCATCGTTTCCTGACTTTTCGGGTCATAATCGTAAGACAGGGCGTAGATATCGGTAATCTTCTGGTAGAACTTTCGCTCGGACAGCCGGATTTCCCGTATATCTTCAAGCAGATGTTCAAAGTAGGTTCGGGAGAATATCCGGTCGTTTTTCAGCCGCTCCTTGTCGAGCACATAGCCTTTCATCGCGAAGTCGGCGAGAATATCCGATGCCCATGCGCGGAAGCGTACCGCCTTTTCGGAATTGACCTTGAAGCCTGCGGCTATGATCGCTTGCAGGTTGTAATACTTGTAGTTGTACGTTTTTCCGTTGGGGGCAACTGTTCGGAAATTCCGAACAGTTGATACCTCGTCCAGTTCACCGTTTGCGAAGATGTTTGTCAAATGCTCGGAAACCGTGCTTTTTGACGTTTCATAAAGCGAGCAGATCGACTTCTGCGTCAGCCATACGTTTTCATCGGCGACCAAGACATCAACGCCGTCGCCGCCGTTTTCCTTTGAGAACACGAGGAAGTCGTTGGTGCTGTTGCGGATTTGAACGAGTCTGGAACGCGGAGTTCGGAATTCTGGGTTGTTTTTCATGGTTAGTCACAGTCTTTCATTGGCTTTGCCCCCGATGGGGTTTTCGCCGCTTCAATCGCCTCCTGATCTTCCTCATGCTCTTGCGTCCATTCGGCGAGCTTTTGTTGGAGCAGTGCCTTGTCCGGCAATTCAGCAAACATTGTTTGCCGAATTGATGGCATATAAATTTGGTAAAATTTTCTTGCGTTTCTGAGCGTAGATTCTGGCGATCACCTCCCTGGCGAACCTGTCGGAATTACCGACACGTTCGTTGAGATACCGCGCCCCGGTAATTGTGCAACAGGCTGTTGCACAATTACCGGATCAGACCAGTTCTCGGCAAATTTTCGCATATATTTCAAATTGCGCGACGAGAATTCATCCTTTTCGGGGAATGCTTCGGGTCGGCCGGCAGACGGTCAATCACCCAGGCGCTTCAGGTTTTGTAGCGAAAAGCGCTGCGACTCTTTCGCCAGGTTAGCCCAACTTTAACACCCATAAAATAAAAGTATTAGGATCAAAGGCTTACAGGCACGAAAAGGGTTGTCTGGCACTACATTTGTGAGTTTGCCAAGAATCTGGAAGTGTGGAAGGGAAAGGAAGTATGGAAGGGAAAGGAAGTGGGTGTGTTATGAGAGGCGAAGAGTGTAGAGGAAAGGTGTGGAAGACAGAGAGTGAAGTGATCAGGAAGTGGGTACGCTCAAAAGACGGCGACGGTGTAGAAGCTCTGGGCGGTCAAGGAAGGGCTGGTCAGGAAGCTACGCTCAAGAGACGAACCTTCGAATGCCCCCCGGCGCCTCATTCATGCCGAGCGCGCGATAAAGGCGCAAAAGATCGGGTTCGGCGCGTGTCGCCTTGCGCACATTCAAGCTTCGTCCGTCGC
>JAISAZ010000069.1 GCA_031266435.1 Accumulibacter sp. | reverse complement strand
ACGATCGACGCCATCCTGGAAAACAAGCAGGACATCGACGGGATGGTCGCCGCGCACATCGCGGGCAAACTCGACGGCTTCGGCATCGAGGTCGCCAGCGTCGGCGTGCGCGACATCGTGCTGCCGGGAGAGATGAAGGACATCCTCGCTCGCGTCGTCGAGGCGGAGAAGTCAGCCGAAGCCAACGTCATCCGCCGCCGCGAGGAAACCGCCGCGACGCGCTCGCTCCTGAACACCGCCAAGGTGATGGAGGACAACCCCGTTGCCCTGCGCTTGAAGGAGTTGGAAACGCTCGAACGCGTCGCCGAGCGCATCGACCGTATTTCCGTCTTCGGCGGGCTGGATCAGGTCTTGAACGGCTTGGTGAGCCTGAAAGGGTCCAGATGACTGAGGACAGAGGACAGAAGACAGAAGACAGAGGACAGAATGGTATTCAGTAATCCGTAATCAGATGAAAACCGATCGGTGTTTCAACGATCTTTCTCCGGCGGCAACGCCGCCGCAAACTGATCTGATCCCTGTCTCCTGATTCCTGATACCTGATCGGGCACGGCGTGCCGTGCCCAGCGGCGGTATAGGTTGGGCTGCGGCGAAGCAAAGCCCAACGTTACGCGAACGCATGAATGATGGAGAGGATAGGGGAATTCCCTTTGTAGGGGCGAACCTATGTGTTCGCCCAGCATCCGGGCAGACACGCAGGTCTGCCCCTACGAAAATCAGGGGGATTCGCCGGACGCATTGCTTCGTTCAGCGGTTTTCACGCGGTCATTTGCCGTATGTTGGGCATCGCTGCGCTCACCCCAACCTATGCGTCATACGGTGGGTTTGCGCCCACGCGGCAACCGACGACGCGCGGACGTATCACGTCGTGGCTCCCTCCCCTGACAAGGGGAGGGATGGGGAGGGGTTTCACTGAATACTGAAAACTGATCACGAAGCGAACGCAGTGAGCGCTCTGTCTTCTGTCCTCAGTCCTCAGTCCTCAGGATATTCCTCGCGTTTTCAGTCGTCGCGCGAGCGATTTCTTCGACGGGTAAAGCGCGCAATCGGGCGAGTTCTTCGGCAAAGCGGAAGACCTGCGCGGGGGTGTTGCGTGATCCCGCGAGCCAGACGGGCGGGATATCGGGTGCGTCGCTTTCGAGAACGAGGTTTTCGAGGGGGAGCGACGCGGCGAGTTCGCGTATTCGCGTCGAGCGCGGGTAGGTCATCGCACCCCCAAAACCGAGCGCGAACCCCATCCCGATGAATGCCTCGGCCTGCTGACGGCTGCCGTTGAAGGTGTGCGCGATGCCCGAACGCACGCGAACGCGGCGCAGGCACTTCAAGACCGCGTCGACGGCGCGGCGGACGTGCAAGAGAACGGGCAGGTCGAATGCGCGCGCGATTTTGAGTTGCTCGGCAAAAAAGAATTCCTGCCGCGCGGCGTCGGCGCCGTCGAAGTAGAAGTCGAGGCCGATTTCACCAACGGCGACGGCTCGATGCGGCGTCGGCGCGGCGCGGGAAAGCGTTTCTTCAAGGACGCGCAGGTCGGATTCGCGCGCGCGCTCGACGTAAAGCGGATGGATGCCGTAAGCGGGCAAGACGCCGCGATAAGACAGAGAACACGCGCGGACGGCTTCGAAATTCCCGACATTGACGGCGGGGACGACCATCGTCGTGACGCCGACGCTCCGCGCCGCTTCGACGAGCGCGTCGCGGTCGGCGTCGAATTCAGCCGCGTCCAGGTGGCAGTGCGTGTCGATGAGCATCGTTTTACAGAAGACAGAGGACAGAAGACTGATGACAGAACGGCCTTCGGCCTTTGTAATCAGGGATCAGTAATCCGAGGGAGGCAATCACGCGACAACTTAACGAATGAACACTGATCACGAAGCGAGCGCCAGCGAGCGCTCTGTCCTCTGTCTTCAGGGCGGGGACGGAAGGATTCACACCACGCCTTTCGACAGGGCGATCAAGTCGATCGGATTCACGATGCTGCCTTTCCACGCCAAGGGTTCTTTTTTCCGTAACGCGCGCAGCCAAGCCTTGTCCCCACTGAGAATGTCCTTGCATTTTTCCAGCCCGGAGGCGACGACGCGGATCTCCGCACAGAGCCGTTTTTTCGCGGGGTCGGCGTGTCGGATAACTCCCGGAAAGAAATGATACTCTGCCAACATGTCCCTTATGCAGTAATGCAAAAAGGATTCTTCGAGGAGGCCATGTTCCGCGAGCATCTTTCTTATGCTGTGATACAAGAGCATCCCTCTGGAATTATATTCGTAATACCGGATGTCCACCGACTCGCCGACAAGGACAAGCGAGACGGCAAAGTCCATGCCAGCCAGAAACATTTCCGATGGACTCAGCGGAACGGCATGAAGTTTGTAGCGGTTGATCACTCCTCGGAGGTATTTCTCGCTTTTCGTCCTGAATTCGCTCCGCACCGGGTTGATGACATAATCCGAAAATATTCCGATGGGGCCTATTGGATTTACGAACCACCCTTCCCATGACGCTCGGTCTTTGTCCCGTAAAACACCCAGCCACGCTCTGTCTCCGCTCAGGATGTCGCCGCATCGCTTCGTCAATCGGGAAGCGACGACGCGAAGCTCCGCGCAGTTCCGATCATCCAGGGTATTGCCGGGGTTTCCGTAGTGTTTGTTATCCTCCGCCGAGAAACGGAACTTCGTGATCATGTCGTCTATGCAATAATGCACGAACGCGCCTTTGGCGGTAAGTTCGTAATACCAAACGCTAATGCCATCGCGACTCCATGAAATTGAAACGGCATAATCACTCCCTGCGAGGAACACTTTCGAATCGTGGAATGGAACGACGCGCAGATGGTAGCGATCGGTCGCCTCTTTGAAATACTTCTCGACCTGCGCCCTGAAATCCATGTCCTGACTCGGTCGTTATTTTTAAGTCGTTTCCAGAGCACGACCGGCATGAGCCACCGCGGCGGGAGTCGCGGGGAGTGGATGTGCCGCATTCTTTGCGCCCTCGCGGAGTGATTTCACGATCTTCCGGGCTTTTTGTCGGACGGCTTGAGGCATTATTTTTCTGTCAATGATTTTTTGTAGCTCCTGCTCGAATAATGCTTGAAGCGTATTGTCATCGACCAGCCATGCCAAGGCTTTTTCAATCCAGTATCCTGAAAATGCCGTGTGAAATACGTGTTTGAGCAAGAGCGCTTTCGGAAACCGACGAATCGCATTGGAGTAAGCGGGAGCATGAAGTTCCGCCCCCTTGAGGAAATCAAGGAATTTCTCCGTTTCGATTTCAAGGATGGGCATCAGAAGCATGCACTTTTCCTCGGAGTCGAAAAAAATCAAGCGTTCATCGAGCAGTGCGCACCATCCATCGCGCCGATGTACTCCCAGCTTCGTTGAGCCAATCTCGATCAACCAACAGTATGGCGCGGCTTCTTGAGGAGGCGCAAGAAAGCCTGGGTTCATGATGGTACTCAATCTTGCCGACGCATTCCTTTTCCAAACCGCCCTTGTTCCGTCATTCACGCGAAAGCGGAACTATCATTCATGCGAAAGCGGAACGTTGGGCTTCCCATTCGTTCAGCCCAACCTATACCGCCGTAGGGGCACGGCGCGCCGTGCCCTTCAGAGAGCAGATGTCAGGAAACAGGAGACAGGAGAAAACCGATCGGTGGTTCAATGATCTTTCACCGGCGGCGAAGCCGGCGGTAATTGATCTGATCCCTGTCTTCTGATTCCTGATCCCTGATCGGTGGCGAAGCCACCGCTAACTGATCTGATTCCTGACATCTGTCTCCTGATCCCTGCTTCCGTATGCTGGCCGGCGTTTTTGGAAGAATGCGGCGAGGCCTTCGGCGAAGTCGGGGTGCGTCGCGCATCCGACGAAGGAGTTCTGTTCGGCGAGCAGTTGTTCCTTGAACGAGGCGTCGAACGAGGCGTTGATCAGCGCCTTGGTTCGCGCGATCGCCTGTGCCGGACCGGCCGCCAGGCGGACGGCGAGTTTTTTCGCTTCGACGTCGACCTGGTCGGCGGGATAAAGGCGGTTGACGAGTCCCATTGTCCGCGCCGTCGGCGCGTCGAAGCGTTCGCCGAGGAGGGCGATTTCCATCGCTTTCTTGAGTCCGGCGAAGCGCGGCAGGGTCCAGGTCGCGCCGCCGTCGGGAGAGAGCGCGATATTGCTGTACGCGAGGGTGAAGTAGGCGTCTTCGGCGGCGACGACGAGGTCGGCGGCGATCATCAGCGAAAGTCCGAATCCCGCAACCGCGCCCTGCGCCGCGGCGACGACGGGTTTTTCCATCGCCTGAAAGCACAGGGCGAGCTTCTGCACCTTTTCGAGCAGGGCGTCGTAGTTTTCGCGGCAGGTTTGCGCGGGGAGCGCGAGTTGGTCCTGGAACCATTTGAGGTCGCCGCCCGCCATGAAATGCTTGCCCGTCGTGCAAACGAGCACCGCGCGGATTTTCGGGTCGTCCGCCGCGCGGGAACTCGCGTCGAGCAGCGCGTCGATCATCGTCGGGTTGACGGCGTTGAGCGATTTGGGTTGGTTGAGCCTCAAGGTCGCTACGTTTTGATCCACTTCATAGAGTACTGCGCTCACGATTTCCTCCTGTCGAAAGGGGTGTGGGGGGGTAGCTTGGGGGAAAGGGGTCCGGAAAGGCGCCTAGCCCGATTCACGAACGATGCGAACGACGTCCGGGATACGCCGGAGGGCGCGCATCATGTCGGCGAGTTGACGGCGCCCGGAAACCTGTACGAGAAAGAATATGTCCCTGAAAAGCCCAAGGCTTTCGCGCGAGAGGTCGACCTGGTCGATGTTGATTCCGATCTGGGAAATGCCGCTTGCGACCTGTCCGAGGATTCCACGGATGTTTTTTACGCTCACGCGGATGCGGGCGTTGAAAAGCTGCCCCGGCGCGGGTTCCCATTCGACGCTGATCGGCGTTTCGTTCCCGCGCGACCTGGCGATGACCGGGCAGTTGAGCGTATGAATCTGAAGCCCTTGCTCGCTGTGGAGAAAGCCGATGATCGGGTCGCCGGGGATCGGCCAGCAGCACGAGGAGAAGTGGATTTCGGTTCCTTCGGAGCCTCGGATGAGCAGGGGTTTCGCTTCGACGTGCTCCGAACGGCGTATCTTCGCGCTCCCGGCGAGTTGTCGGGCGATGACGGGCGCGAGTTTTCGCCCGAGTCCGATGTCGGAAAAAAATTCGTTTTTCGAGGCGTTCCCGGTCTTGTGCAGGGCGCTGTCCCAGACACCCGGCGGAACGTCCGAAAGAGCGATGCCGAGCGACTCGAGTTCGCGGGCGAGCATTTTTTCACCGAGCGCGCTCGATCCTTCCTGCTGCATCGACTTCAGGAAGTGGCGAATCTTGCTGCGCGCGCGTCCCGTCTTGGCGTAGGTGAGCCAGACCGGCGCCGGGTTGGCGGTCGGCGACGTGATGATCTCGACCTGGTTGCCGCTGGAAAGCTCGGTCGAAAGCGGAAGGAGTTTCTGGTCGATGTGCGCCGCGACGCAGTGGTGGCCGATGTCGGTATGGACGGCGTAGGCGAAGTCGATGACGGTCGCGCCGAGCGGGAGCGAGAAAATCTTTCCCTTGGGCGTAAAGACGTAGACCTCGTCGGGGAAGAGGTCGCCCTTGACGTGCTCGAAGAATTCGGACGAGTCTCCGGTCGGCGTCTGGAGGTCGAGAAGCGCTTCGAACCACTCGTGCGAGCGCACGCGCAATTCGGAGCCGTTTTCAGCGTTTTCCTTGTAGAGCCAGTGCGACGCGATCCCGTCCTCGGCAACGCTGTGCATTTCCTGCGTGCGTATCCTGACCTCGATCGGCATCCCGTGCGGGCCGATCAGCGTCGTGTGAAGAGACTGGTATCCGTTCCGCTTGGGGATCGCGATGTAGTCGTTGAACTTGCCCGGAACGGGTTTATAGACCGCGTGCAGCGCGCCGAGCGCGAGGTAGCATTCGGGCGTTCGCTTGACGATGACCTGGAAGGTATAGATGTCGAGGACTTGCGAGAAATTCAGGCGGTTTTCGACCATTTTCTTGTGGATCGAATACAGGCTCTTTTCGCGGCCCAAGGCGCCGGCGTCGACCTTTGCGTTGCGCAGCGCGCCGCGAATCCCGTCGAAAATGCTCGAAAGCAGGGCGCCCCGGTTGCCGTGGGCGGCTTCGACGGCTTTTTCGAGGACGCGATAGCGCACCGGGTGGAGGTGCATGAAGGAAATATCTTCGAGCTGCCTCGCAATATTGCTGATGCCCAGATGCGTCGCGATCGGGGCGTGGATTTCGAGCGTCTCGCGCGCGATCCGGCGGCGCTTGTCCGGGCGGAGCGCGCTCATCGTCTGTAGATTATGGAGCCGGTCGGCGAGCTTGATCATGACGATCCGCAAGTCGCGCGCCATCGCCATCAGCATTTTTCGGAAGTTCTCGGCCTGCGCTTCCTGATAGGACGAGAACGCGATTTTTCCAAGTTTCGAAAGGCCGTCGACCATGTCGGCGATCTTCTGACCGAAGCCTTCGGCGATTTCGCCCTTGGTGACGGCGGTGTCTTCCATGACGTCGTGCAGGAGCGCGGCGGCGAGCGCCTGCGCGTCGAGACGCCATTCGGCGAGCGTCCGGGCGACCGCGAGCGGGTGCGTCACGTAAGGCTCGCCGGAAAGGCGCTTCTGGCCGCGATGCGCTTTTACGCTGAACGTGTAGGCGCGCTCGATGAGCGCGCGTTCATCGGGTTCGAGGTAGGCGAGTGAGCCGACGAGTTTTTGGTAGGCCTCGTCGATGCAGGGGTCGATATCCGCGTCGGGTCGCGTTCCGTTCCCGGAATCGCTTGAAAGCCCGCCGTCGGATTTCATGACAGACCGCGGCGCTTGCCGTCAGACGGGGTTGCGGTTGAGAACTTCCAGGCCGTATTTGTCGAGCGCGAGTTCGCGCAGGGCGATCACCGTCGGTTTGTCCCGATCGGGTTCGACCATCGGCGAGGCGCCCGCGGTGATCTGGCGGGCGCGGTACGTTGCCGCGAGCGTCATCTGGAAGCGGTTGGAAATCGAGTTCATGCAATCGTCTACGGTGATGCGTGCCATATTCTGTTCCTGAAGCTAAGGGTCAGAGCAAAGCCGAAAACAGATCGGCGTGGCGCTGACGCTGGGTCGCGTATTGAAGCCGTGAAGCGTTGATTATAGAAGAGATTTCCTGAAACGCCCGTGGCAGGTCCGCGTTGATGATAACATAGTCGAATTCGCCTACGTGCCGCATTTCGTCGCGCGCCGACTCGATCCGCAGGTCGATGGCGCTTTTTGCGTCGGTTCCCCGGCGGATGAGGCGTTCTTTCAAGCTTTCGATCGTCGGCGGCAGGATGAAAATTCCGACCGCGTCGGGAAAGATTTTCCGAACCTGCTGCGCGCCCTGCCAGTCGATTTCGAGCAGGACATCGTGTCCGGCGTTGTTTTCGGCGTCGATCCACGATTTCGACGTACCGTAGTAATTGTCGTGAACTTTGGCCCATTCGAGGAATTCGCCGCGATTCGCGCGTTCGAGAAAGTCCTCGACGTTCGTGAAATAGTATTCGCGCCCGTGCGCCTCGCCCTCGCGGGGCGCGCGCGTCGTGCTTGAAACCGAAAGGTGAATTTTCGGGTCGCTTTCGAGCAGCATGTGCACCAAGGTGGTCTTCCCCGCGCCGGAAGGCGCCGAGAGGATGTAGAGATGCCCCCGCGTTTCCGTCCTGCCGCGCTTTTGCGGCTTCTTCGTGCGTTCAGTCATGTTCGGTCGAATTTTACGCGATTCGGTAAAAATATCCCTTCCTCGACCCGGATCGAGGGTCGACTCGGGAAAACGCGGCCGACGAATCAAAAACGACCGGCAATTTTGATATTCCGCTATTATGACACGTTCGAAGGCGTCATTCCAGATTTTGTATCTGTTCGCGCATCTGCTCGATGAGGAGCTTCAACTCCATCGCGGTCCGCGAGATGTCCGGGAGCATCGACTTCGAGCCGAGCGTATTGGCTTCGCGGTTCAGTTCCTGCATCAGGAAGTCCAGGCGCTTTCCGCACGCGCCGCCGGTATCGAGGACGCGCGCGACCTCGTCGAGATGCGTCGTCAGGCGCGCGATCTCTTCCGCAACGTCGATTTTCGCGGCAAAAATCACGACTTCCTGCGCAATCCGGTTGTCGTCGGTCGCCAGGATCGCTTCGGCGAGGCGTCCCTTGAGCTTTTCCTCGAACGCCGCCTGCGCGTCGCTGACCCACGGCGCGATTTTCACGACGCACTCGCGCGCGCTCATCGTCAGCCGACGGATTTCGGCGGCGAGCTTTTCGCCCTCGCGCGCCCGGCTCGCCAGAAAATCGCCGAGCGCGTCTTCGGCGAGCGCGAGGCATGCCGGAATCGCCTCGGCGAATTCGGGTGAATCGTCGATGAGCACACCGGGCCAGCGCAGGACTTCATTGACCGAGAGGACCCGCGCCGACGGCATCTTGTCACGGACGAGTGCGTCGAATTCCTTGAGTCGCAAGAGGAGTTCGGCGTTCAAGGCCGACGCGCCGGCGCTTGAGGCCGAAGCGGAAAATCCCATCCGGCATTCGAGTTTTCCGCGCCGGACCCGCGCGGCGAAGAGTTCCCGAAGCGCGGGTTCGGCGGCGCGCAACTCGTCGCAGATCCGAAACTGAAAGTCGAGGTAACGCGAATTGACGCTCTTGATTTCGAAATTCACGACGCCGAAAGCGAACTCGCGCGTTCCGGCGGCGTAACCCGTCATGCTGTGAATCGTCCCGGCGCCTGGGGGCGTTCCCGCGCGCGCCGCCGATTTATCTTTACACTGGCTCATCAAAGCTCGAAAATTGTCAAAAAACCGAACAGTAACGAATCTTAACTTGATGGTCAAACAAGCGAACTATCCGCTTCCCGCGGGTTTCCGGCTCGGCGAATACCGGATCGAGCGCCAAATCTCGCTGGGCGGTTTTTCCATCGTCTATCTGGCGACCGACGAGAGCGGTCAGTTCGCCGCGATCAAGGAGTATTTGCCGAACTCGCTGGCGCTCCGCCGGGAAGGGCAGGTCTGCCCCGATATTCCCGAAGAGCATCTTCCGGCATTCCGTTACGGGATGAAGTGCTTTTTCGAGGAAGGGCGCGCGCTCGCCGGCCTTTCGCACCCGAACGTGATCCGCGTCCTCAACTTCTTTCGCGCCAACGACACGGTATATATGGTCATGGAGTATGAGCGCGGGAGGACGCTCCAGGAGGTCATCCGAAACGAGCGCGCTGTCATTACCGAAAACTTCATCCGGAACATTTTTACCCGATTGCTCAACGGCTTGCGCGAAGTGCACGCGAACAAGCTCCTGCACCTCGACATCAAGCCGTCGAACGTTTATATGCGCAACGATTTCTCGCCGGTGCTGATCGATTTCGGCGCGGCGCGTCAGGCGATGCAAAACGGAATCCCGATGTTAAAGCCGATGTATACGCCCGGATTCGCGCCGCCCGAACACTACGGCCACCGCGACCTCCTGGGGCCGTGGAGCGACATCTACAGCATCGGCGCGACGATGTACGCGTGCCTGTCGGGCGCGGCTCCGCAGGCGGCCGACCAGCGCGCCGAAAAGGACAAACTCATCCCGGCCGCGCGGCGCTGGAGCGGGAAGTATTCGGATCACCTTCTGGAAACGATCGATTGCTGCCTTCGCCTGCAACACCTCGACCGTCCCCAGAGCGCTTTCGCTCTGCAAAAAGCCCTGACGGCCGATGTTTCGCAGGACGGGGGGCGAAGGCGCGGACTCCTGGGCGAATTCGTCCATCGCAAGATAATGCCAAAACGCTATGAATTCGGCATGTGGCTCGACGAGTTTACGTCCACGAGGATGGGTCGTCTGAGGCAGGGAATCGCCACATTCCGGCACCGAATCAAAAACAGAAAGACAAAAAAGTGAAGTTTACGATTTACCAGGAAAGCCGTCCGGGGAAACGCCAGAACAACGAAGACAGGGTCGCGTATTGCTATTCCCGAAACGCCCTCCTGATGGTTATCGCCGACGGGATGGGCGGGCACTTTTACGGCGAGGTCGCCGCGCAGATCGCCGTGCAAACACTCGTCGAGGCTTTCAAGCGCGAAGCGCGGCCAAGAATCCGCGACCCCTTCCTGTTTCTGCAAAAGGGCGTGCTCAACGCGCACTACGCGATCGGCGACTTTACGCAAACGCGAAGGCTCAACGACTCCCCGCGAACGACCTGCGTCGCGTGCATCGTTCAGGACAATATCGCCTACTGGGCGCACGTCGGCGATTCACGGCTGTACTTCCTGCGCGGGGGCAGGATCCTCCTGAAAACGCGCGACCATTCGCGCCTCCAGCAACTGATGGAAAAGGGCTTGATCAACGAAAGACAGGCAGCGATCCACCCGGAACGCAACAAAATCTACAGTTGCCTCGGCGGTCCCGCGCGGCCCGAAATCGATTTTTCGCGCAAGACGCCGCTGGAGTCCGGCGACATCATGCTGCTCTGCACCGACGGCGTCTGGGGCGTCCTTTCCGACCGGTCGATCCTGTCGACCGTGCGCGCGGGCGACTTGAGGCAGAGCGTACCGGAACTCTTCGACCGCATCGAAAAAAAGGGCGGCGCGAGCGCCGACAATTTTTCCGCCGTCGCCGTCCGCTGGGAGGAAAGCTACGTCGACCTCAGCCTCGACGACACGTCGTTCATTTCGACGCTGGCGATGAATCGCGACTTCGTTACGACGAAACTCGACATCTTCGGCCAGGACCCGAATTACAAGGCCGAACTGACGAACGAGGAAATCGAACGCGCCGTCGCCGAGATTCACGCGGCGATCCAGAAATACTCGAAATGAGATCAGAGGACAGAAGACAGAGGACAGAAGACAGAGGGGTGTTCAGTAATCAGTAATCAGAGGGAGGAGGTCATGCGACATCTGAATACTGAAAACTGGTCACGCAGCTTGCATAGGTTGGGCTGAGCGGAGCGATGCCCAACGTTACGCAGGCGCATATCGGGAATCAGGAATCAGATGAAAACCGATTTTTACCGCGAAAGGCGCGAAAGACGCGAAAGGTCTGCATTTGCAAAACATTTTCGCGCTTTTCGCGTGTTTCGCGGTTCTTGAGGTATGGGTTGGGCTTCGCTTTGCTCAGCCCAACCTATAGGAGCAAGCCATGCGACCACTGAATACTGAAAACTGCTCACGAAGCGAGCGCCAGCGAGCGCTCAGTCCTCTATCTTCTGTCTTCTGTCTTCTGATGCGACCACTGAATACTGAAAACTGCTCACGAAGCGAGCGCCAGCGAGCGCTCAGTCCTCTGTCTTCTGTCTTCTGTCCTCTGGGGCGAGCGCTCAGTCCTCTGTCTTCTGTCCTCTATCTTCTGTCGTCTGTCCTCTGTCTCCTGTCCCCAGTCTCCTGTCTCCTGTGCCTGTGCCTTCTCTTGTCGGGATGCGAGGCGGCGATGTACGCGAGCATGTACGTGGCCACGATCCCTCGCCGGATGGACGAGGCGCGCAGCCGGGAAGCGGGAGAAAGGCAGCAGGATATGTGGCGGCGGGAGCGTTATGGCAAGAGCCACTGCCCCGACGCTTTCGTCGACATCTGCTGGGAATTCAACCCTGCGGACGCCGCGCAAGCGCTCTCTGAGCCGCCGCCGTGGGAGACCTACGAAAGAGTCGTCGAGCACTTGCGCACGCAGCCCTTGCCGCTCGACGACAAACGCAGTCCGGCGGTCTATCAGGGTCTGCGCCGGAGCCTGATGAAGGAAAACCTCGTCGAAAGGCGGTACGCCCAAGTCATCTCCGACGCGTCGCGTTTCCTGGAGTCAGGCAAGGCCGGCGACGGCCTCAGCGCGGCGATGCTGCTCTCCGCGCTGACGCAAACGTTGCTCCCCGCGCGCATTCACCTCTCGACGCCGGACGAACGGCGGATTGCGGGCGAAGTCGCCGCGCTTCTCGTTCCGGCCTTCGAGCGCGCACTCACCGAACTGTCCGATGCCGCGAAGCTGGAGCGCTTGCGCATCGACGAGCACGGCGCCGCGTATGCGCTTGCGCGCGCGGAACTCTGCCTCGGCTCCGCGTACGAGTTCGCCGCGTTCGTCGAGGAAAACCCGGCGGAAAAAAAGCGCCTGTTCGCCAAGGCCCTCGCCACCTATGCGCGGGCCGCGAGCGAGGTGAAAGAGGGCGATTACTGGAGGAATCCGGGTGGCTACTGGATCAGCCCGATCGGCGCCTTCATCGCCGCGAGCCGCGTGGCGGCTTCCGACGACGAACGCTTGGAACTCGCGCGCCGGACGGTGGCCGCGATGAGCACGGCCTTGCAGCGCGTCGGCCCCGATCGGCACGCCGCGAGCGGCGTGGTCGGACCTTACGATCAATACTACATCGCCTTCTCGTCCTTCCGCGTGAGTGGCTATTTGTACAACGACGTGCCGCCCGGCACGCCGTATCCGCCCTCGCTTTTCGGGGGGCTTGCCACCTATGCGTCGGTCTGGAAAAGATACGACGGGAAAACCTTGCCCGTCCAGGCGCGGCTGGCACAAACGTGGATAAACCAGGCGATTCTGGCGGTTTGGGAGGATTACGAAAGCGCGGAGGCGCGCCGCGCCGCGCTCGACACCCTGATCGGTCTGTACGCGGCCAGAAAGAACGCGGGAGACGCGTACAAGGGCGCGATCGCGAGGCTGATGCTCGAACTTTATACCCGAAGCGGCGACGAGCGCTGGCTTGCCGACGCGCCTGCGTACCTGCGCGCGGGCGGCGATACCTTGCCCGCCGTCGAGTGGAAAAAACTGGCGGAGAAAGCGCGCCGCCGCCACGCGGAACTCGTCGCGCAGAGGAAGGATCCGAAGGTGTGCCGCGATTCCGACGGTCTCGTCATCCGCAGTCGAGGCGCCGACTTGATCACGAAACCCATCGAATGCGCCGCGACGCACGCCTTCATCACCCGGCACCCCTTGGCGTCCGAAATACGCCCCGCGCTCCTGGGCGCCAAATACGGGAACGAGCGGCAGGTGCTGGAACAGAGGACAGATGACAGATGACAGAAGACAGAGCGCTCGCTGCGCTCGCTTTGTGATCAGTTTTCAGTATTCAGTGATCGCGTGGGACGCTCCTTCAGATTACTGACTACAGGTCACTGACTACAAAGGCCGAAGGCCGCTCTGTCATCTGTCCTCAGTCCTCTGTCATCTGATCCCTGAAACGTAGATCACTCGCAGTGCCTTGGCAGTGCGCAGGCTGTGCGGCAAGAGGTAAAGTCCCGAAGCCAGCGGGACGGAGAGATGCTCGAAGCGCGCGCCGAGGTCGACGCCGGCGCGTTGCCACGCGTACCAGATCAGCGTCGTGCAATACTGCCCTTCCTTGTCGTCCTCGACGACGCGAAACGGCGTACCGAGGCGTTGCAGCGCGTAGCGTGCGGCGGCGGCGCGCGAAGCGTCGCTCGCTTCGACGCGGTAAATCGCAATGCCGCGGTTACGCGCAGGCGCGAGGAAAAAATCGAGCGGGTCGATGACCACCGCGTTTTCCCGACCGGGAATTTCCGCCGGGACGGCGTGCAAGACGCGCCACCGTCCAGGGGCGCCGAGCAACATGCCGATATGGCTGTAGGGGTCTCCGCGTTTTTCCCCCGCGCTCGACCGATCGACGCCGCGTACCGCTTCGCTTTGCCAGCCGTGGCCGATGCGAAAGATCAGATCGCCCTCGATCAGTCGCTCGGCAACCGACGCGGGGACGACGATCGGCGCCGCTTCCTTCAGGTTCTCGCCGTCGCCCGCGACGCGCCCCGCGCCCAAGAGAAAAAGCGAGGCAAGGACTCCGGCGAGAAGACCCGACGCGACGACGTTTCGGGTCGCGCGGCGTGTGCGATACGTGCGATTTTCATGCGCCATGCCGTGTCAATGCCTTTCCCGAAACGATGGACGCAGTCGATGGGCGCCGCCGCGCTATTTGAGAAGCAATTTCCAGCCGCCGGATTCCTTGGTCAGCGTGAGCTTTTCCTTCCTCGTTTTCCCGTTCTTGTAAAGGATTTCAGCTTCGACGACCGCCGTGTTCTCCTTTTGCTCGACGAGCTTCGTCTTGACCGATTCCAGCCCGCCCGCCGCCTTGGTCTTCGCGTACTGCTCCCCGACGATCATTTGCAGCTTGCCCTTCGCCATCGTCAGGTCGCTTTCCTTGACGTTTTTCAAGGAAAAAAGTTTGACCGCGTCTTCGACCCGGTTTGCATCGACCGCCTTGAAATAGGACTCGACCGTGCCCTCCGGCGACTGTGACGAACTGCACGCGGAAAGCGCCAAGGTCAGCGCCAGCGCGGCTCCCCACAAGGTGAACCGGACGCGCGACAGGAAAGAGAATGACATGGTATAAGCCCTTTCATTATGATGGACGGAATATATCAGGATCAGGTATCGGGAATCAGGGATCAGGGATCAGATCAGTTAGCGGCGGCTTCGCCGCCGTATAGATCGATAACGCCGATCGGTTTTCATCTGATCCCCGATCCCTGTCTGTGGCAATCGTCCCACGCAGGGGCAGGGTGTCAGCACCTCCCCGCCGCCTTGAGCAGGTCGTTGCATTCCTTTACCGCGGGCTTGCGGGTGGCCGACGAAGCGCCGCTCCTCCCGCCCACAATCTCGTCGCACATCGCTTCGGAGACCGCGCGACCGACCACGCTGAGGGTCCCCGTCACGAAGCACGAATAGGTTTTCCCTCTTCGGGTTTTGGCGGTATAGGTCGTTTTGACACCGCTATCCTTTCTGTCCGAAATCGTGAACGCCGAAGGCGGGAGTCCCAAAGCGCGCGAGGTATTTTCGACGAGCGCGTCGTCTGTGACGGCGACCGACGCGCAGCCCGCCAAAAGGACAAGGAGGATGGATACGGTAAGGTTTTTCATGATTACGACCCCTGTTCAAAAGTATGATAGGGTATACTATCATGATATACAATTTTTTTCAATCATAGCCGCCTATCAGGTATCAGGAATCAGGAGACAGGGATCAGATCAGTTAGCGGCGGCTTCGCCACCGGAAAAAATCAACAAAAACCCGATCGGTTTTCATCTGTCTCCCGTCTCCTGATTCCTGTCTCCTGAACCCCATTCCCCCCCGATCGCTTTCAATAGCGCGAGGCTCGCGAGGAGTTTGCGCCCCTTGAGTTCGATCTGGACGCGTTCGGTGGCGAGCGAGGTCGTCTGCGCGGTGACGACGTTGAGATAGCTCACGATTCCGGAATCGTACTGGTTGTACGTCAGCCGGAGCGATTCGGCGGCGAAATCGACGGCTTCGCGCTGGACGTCGGCTTCTTCGTCGAGGATGCGCAGCGCCACGAGATTGTCTTCGACTTCCTGAAATGCCGTCAGAACGGTTTGCCGGTACGTGGCGACGCTCCTGTCGTAGCCCGCGACGGCCTGGTCTTTTTGCGCGCTTCTGGCGCCGCCGTCGAAAAACGCGAGCGCGAGCGTCGGGCCGAGCGCCCAGAAGCGGTTCGGGAGCATGATGAGGTCGGAAATTCCCGTCGAGCTTTGGTAGCCGCCGCTCGAACTCAGGGTCAGCGCCGGGAAATAGGCCGCCTGGACGACGCCGATCTGTGCGTTTGCCGACGCGACGCGGCGCTCCGCCGCGGCGATGTCGGGGCGCCGTTCGAGCAGATCCGACGGCAGCCCCGCCGGGATCGACGGCAGATCGGGCAGGCGCGCGGTAACGGGCAGCGAAAAATCCGGCGGCGCGGCGCCGAGGAGGAGCGCGATCGCGTGTTCGAGCTGCGCGCGCTGGATTCCGAGGTCGAGCGCCTGCGCGCGCGTCGTCTTCAACTGCGTTTCGGCCTGGACGACGTCGATCCTCCCGACGACGCCGGCGTCGTAGCGGTTCCGCGCGATTTCGAGCGAGCGTTCGTAGGCGACGACGGTCTCGTCGAGCAGACGGCGCTGCGCTTCGTTGGTTCGCAGTTGCAGATAGCTCTGAACGAGCGCGGCGCGCGCGGAAAGGAGCGCCGCTTCGAGGTCGGCGCCGCTCGCCGCCGCTGCGGTTTCGCCCGCTTCGACGTTGCGGCGGACGCGCCCCCAGAGATCGAGTTCCCAGGCGACGCTGAAGGTCAGGCGGTCGACTTCACGGATCGGCGACCCCGGCGTGATCGTGCTGCCGCTGACCGACGACGGCATCGACGACGAGACGCCTTGCGTGCGCGTCCGCGAAAAATTGCCGCCGAGCGTCGGGAACATCGACGCGCTGGCGATTCCGAGCGCCGCAAGCGCCTGACGGTACTGCGCTTCGGCGACCGCGACGTTCTGATTCGAAATCGCGACGCGCTCGACGAGTTCGTTGAGGACGGGGTCGCCGTAGACTTCCCACCATTTTCCGCGCGGCACGTCGTCCTTCGGTTCGGCGGCCTTCCACGCGCCGAATTCCTTGAATTGCCCCGGCATCGGAACATCGGGCCGCTCGTAATCGGGGCCGACGGCGCACGCGGTCAAAAAGAGGCCGACGCAGACGGCAAGCTGGGATTTTCGGATCATGGATAAGCCTTGGAAGGTTTGTCTTTCCCGCGTACAAGAGTCGAAAGCGCGTCATAGCAGGCGCGCAGCCCTTCGCGCCAGAAGCGCAGGCGGTCGAGGTAAAGGTAGACGATCGGCGTCGTGTAGAGCGTCAGAAGCTGGCTCAGAACCAGCCCGCCGACGATCGAGATTCCGAGCGGCTGGCGCAGTTCGGCACCGTCGCCGCGCCCGAAGACGAGCGGCAAGGCGCCGAAGAGCGCTGCCATCGTCGTCATCATGATCGGACGAAAGCGCAAGAGGCAGGCTTCGCGGATCGCCTCGACGGGTTCGCGCCCGTCGCGGCGCTGAACTTCGAGCGCGAAGTCGGTCATCATGATCGCGTTCTTTTTGACGATGCCGATCAGGAGGATGACGCCGATCATCGCGATGACGTTGAAATCCATTTTGAAGAGAAGCAGCGCGAGGATCGCGCCGACACCCGCCGACGGTAGCGTCGAGATGATCGTCACGGGGTGGATCAGGCTCTCGTAGAGGATGCCGAGGACGATGTAGACGGCGAGCAGCGCCGCGAGGATCAGGAGCGCCTGGTTGGCGATCGACGCCTGAAAAAGCCTCGCCGTCCCCTGGAAGCTCCCCTGCACCGTCGACGGCAAGCCGATTTTTGCGACTTCGGCGTTGATGCCTTCAGTCGCCTGCGAGAGCGAGACGCCGGGGGAAAGGTTGAACGCGATCGTCGATGCGGCGAACTGCCCCTGATGGCGTACCGAAAGCGGCGCCGTCGTGCTCTCCCAGCGCGTGAAGGCCGTGAGCGGAATCTGCGTCGGCTTTCCGTCGGCGCCCAGGCCGATCACGAAAACGTCCTTCAGGCTGTCGGGACTCTGGAGGTATTCGGGCGCGGCTTCCATGACGACGCGATACTGGTTGAGCGGGTGGTAAATCGTCGAAATCTGCCGTTGCCCAAAAAAGTCGCCGAGCGTCGCGTTGATCAGGCGCTGGTTGATTCCGAGCCTCGACACGGCATCGCGGTCGACGGCGAGGCTGATTTGCAGCCCCCGATCCAGGCGGTCGGTATTCACGTCGACGATTTCCCTGACGCGCCCCATCGCGCGGCGCACCGAGGGTTCCCAGCGCCTCAGTTCTTCGACGGAATCGGCCTGGAGCGTGAACTGGTACGCCGCGGTCGCCGAACGCCCGCTGCCGCCGATGCGGAATTCCTGGATCGGCTGCATATAGAGTATCGCACCCGGCTCGTTTCCGAATTTGGCGCGCAGACGGTCGATGACCTGGTCGACCGAAGCTTCGCGTTCGGAGAGGTGCTTCAGCGTGACGATGACGACGCTGCGCCCTCCGCCGTTGAAGCCGACGACGTCGACGATGTCGGGGTCTTCGTTGAGCTTGTCGATGAATACCGCGAGCATATCCGTGTCGAACTGGAACGACGCGCTCTGGTCGGTCTGGATCGTTCCGTAGATGCGTCCGCTGTCCTGCTGCGGAAAAAATCCCTTGGGAATCGCCGAGTAGAGGTAGACGTTGAAGACGATCGTCGCAAACAGGACGAACATCATGAGCGGCCTGTGGTCGAGCGCCCAGTCGAGCGAGCGGCGGTAGCCGTCGAGCATCTTGTCGAAGAAGCGCGCGCAAAACGCCTGGATGCCCTTCTGCTCGACGCGGTGATGCCCCAGAAGGTAGGCGCACATCATCGGCGTCGTCGTCAGCGAAACGACGAGGGAAATCAGGATTGACACCGAGAGCGTGACGGCGAATTCGCGGAAGAGGCGCCCGACAATCCCACCCATCAAAAGGATCGGGAGAAAGACGGCGATCAGCGAGAGCGTCATCGAAAGGACGGTGAAGCTCACTTCGCGCGCGCCGCGTATCGCCGCGTCGAAGGGTTTCATCCCCGCTTCGACGTGGCGCGAGATGTTCTCCATGACGACGACGGCGTCGTCGACGACGAATCCCGTAGCGATCGTCAGCGCCATCAGCGAAAGGTTGTTCAGACCGAAACCCGCGAGGTACATCACGCCGAAGGCGCCGATCAGCGAGACGGGGACAGCGACGATCGGCACGAGGATCGCGCGGCCTCCGCCGAGAAAGAGGAAGACGACGAGGACGACGAGGACGACCGAAATCGCCAGCGAGTGCTCGACTTCGCGCAAGGAGGCACGGATGCTCGGCGTCGCGTCCATCGTGACGGCGATGTCGATGTCCGCCGGGATCGCCACGCGCAACTGCGGCAACACCTCCTTGATCCGCTCGATCGTCTCGATCGTGTTCGCGCCGGGTTCGCGGTTGACCATCAGCATGATCGTCGGTTTGCCGTTGTGCAGCCCCGCGTTCCGAATGTCCTGGACCGAGTCTTCGACGCTCGCCACGTCGGAAAGACGCACGGGCGCGCCGTTTTTCCACGCGATGATCATCGGGACGTAGTCTTCGGCCCTCGTCGCTTGGTCGTTTGCCTGGATCTGCCACGTGCGCGTGGCGTCTTCGAGGTAGCCCTTGGGACGGTTGACGTTCGCCGAGACGATCGCCTCGCGCACGTCCTCGAAACCGATTCCGGCGCGCGAGAGCGCGCCGGGGTTGAGTTCGACGCGAACGGCAGGCAGCGACGAGCCGCCGACGGTCACTTGCCCCACCCCCTTCAACTGCAACATCTTCTGCGCGAGGATCGTCGAAGCAACGTCGTACATCTGCCCGCGCGTCATCGAATCCGATGTCATGGCGAGGATCATGATGGGGAAGTCGGCAGGGTTCACCTTGCGGTAGGTCGGGTTGCTCGGAAGCCCCGTCGGCAGAAGGCTTCGCGCGGCGTTGAGCGCCGCCTGGACGTCGCGCGCCGCGCCGTTGATGTCCCTGTCGAGGTCGAACTGCATGACGATGTTCGTCGAGCCGAGCGAACTGTTCGACGTGATCTCGGTGATTCCGGCGATCGTCCCCAGGGAGCGTTCGAGCGGCGTTGCGACCGTCGATGCCATCGTTTCGGGACTCGCGCCGGGGAGCGCCGCCGAGACCGAGATCGTCGGATAATCGACCTGCGGCAAGGACGCGACCGGGAGGAAATCGAAGGCGAGGATGCCGAGAAGCGCGATCGCCGCCGTCAGGAGCGACGTTGCCACGGGCCGCCGGATGAAGATCGCCGAGAAGTGCATGCGCTACTCCGGAGACGCCGCCGCTTCCGGGAGCGCGCGAGACCCCGCGCCGAATCCGAAACGCCGCGCCAGACGGTCGAACGCCAGATAGATCACCGGCGTCGTGAAGAGCGTCAGTACCTGGCTGACGAGCAGACCGCCGACCATCGTGATTCCAAGCGGATGGCGCAGTTCCGACCCCATCCCCGAACCGAGCATCAGCGGCAAGGCGCCGAGGAGCGCTGCCATCGTCGTCATCAGGATCGGACGAAAGCGGAGCAAACAGGCTTCGTAGATCGCCTCGCGCGGCGGGAGATTCCGCGTGCGCTCGGCGTCGAGCGCGAAGTCGATCATCATGATCGCGTTCTTCTTGACGATACCGATCAGAAGGACGATCCCGATGACGGCGATCACGTCGATGTCATTTCCTGAAACGAGGAGCGCAAGCAGCGCGCCGACGCCCGCCGACGGCAAGGTCGAGAGGATCGTCACCGGGTGGATATAGCTTTCGTAAAGGACGCCGAGGACGATGTACATGACGACGACGGCAGCGAGGATCAGGAGCAGCGTGTTGTTGAGCGAGGCCTGGAACGCGCGCGCGGCACCCTGGAAGCTCGTCCGTATGCTTTCCGGCATACCGAGTTCGCGTTCCGCCGCGCCGATCGCCGCGACGGCGTCCCCGAGGGAAGCACCCGGCGCGAGGTTGAACGAGAGCGTCGCTGCGGGGAACTGGCCGATATGGTTGATCGAAAGCGGCGCCGTGCGCTCCGAAAAACGCGCGACCGACGAGAGCGGCACCTGCGCGGGGACGCCGCCCGCCGTCGAGACGATGTAAATGTCGTTGAGCGCGTCGGGACCCGCCTTGAATTCGGGCTTGACCTCCAGAACGACGCGATACAGATTCGACTGCGTGAAAATCGTCGAGACCATGCGCTGGCCGAACGCGCTGTACAGCGCGCTGTCGATGAGCGCGGGCGTGATGCCGAGGCGGCTCGCTTCCGCGCGGTCGATCTCGACGTAGAGTTGCAGGCCCTTGTTCTGCATATCGCTCGCGACGTCGACGAGTTGGGGCAGCCGGCGCAGGCGTTCGAGCAGACGCGAAACCCATTCGTCGAGTTCGTCCATGTCGGCGCCTTCGAGGCTGAACTGGAACTGCGTCCGGCTCACGCGATTCTCGATGCTCAAATCCTGGACGGGCTGCATGAAGACCGAGACGCCGTCGAGTTTTTCGAGTTTCACCTGGAGGCGGCGGATGACGCCGACGGCGTCGGCGTCGCGCTCGTCGAGCGGCTTCAGATTGATCAGCAAGCGGCCGCTGTTCAGCGTCGCGTTACTCCCGTCGATTCCGATGAACGAAGAAACACTTTCGATCGCCGGGTCCTGCCGCAGCACGTCGACGACGGCCTGCTGCCGCTCTGCCATCGCGGGGAAGGAAATCGACGCCGGCGCCTCGGTGATCCCCTGGATGCTCCCGGTATCCTGGACGGGGAAGAAGCCCTTGGGGACGACGATATAGAGAAGGACGGTCAGGACGAGCGTGGCGACCGCGACGACGAGCGTGGCGAACTGCCGGTCGAGCACCCAGCAAAGCGCCTTGTCGTAATACGCGATCAGCTTCTCGAAAAATTCGCCGCTCTTTCGCGCGAGCCAGCCCATGTCCTCCTCGGACGAATGCTTGAGCAGATGCGCGCACATCATCGGCGTCAGCGTCAAGGAAATGACGGCTGAAAACAGGATCGCCACGGCGAGCGTGACGGCGAATTCGCGGAAAAGGCGCCCGACGACATCGCTCATGAAGAGGAGCGGGATCAGGACTGCGATCAGCGAAACCGTCAGCGAGATGATCGTAAACCCGATCTGCTCGGCGCCTTTCAACGCGGATTCGAGCGGCGGCTCGCCGCGCTCGACGTAGCGCGCGATATTCTCGATCATCACGATCGCGTCGTCGACGACGAAGCCCGTTGCGATCGTCAGCGACATCAGCGTCAGATTGTTGATCGAGAAGCCCGCGAGATACATGACGCCGAAAGTCCCGACGAGCGAAAGCGGGACGGCGATGCTCGGAATCAGCGTCGCCGGGACGTTGCGCAGGAAGACGAAGATGACCATGACGACGAGCGCGATCGAAAAGATCAGCTCGTGCCGCACGTCGTCGACCGAAGCGCGTATCGTCGTCGTCCGGTCGATGAGCACCTGGAGGTCGACCGAGCGCGGCAGGTTCGAGCGGAGCTGCGGCAGAAGCTCCTTGATCCGGTCGACGGTCTCGATCACGTTCGCACCGGGTTGGCGCTGGATATTCAGGACGATCGCGGGTTTCTGCCGGCCTTCGATGACGGCCCACGCGGCGAGCCGCGAATTCTCGGCGCCGTCGATGACCTCGGCAACGTCTTCCACGCGGATCGGTGCGCCG
This sequence comes from Accumulibacter sp., assembly GCA_031266435.1. Taxonomy (GTDB): domain Bacteria; phylum Pseudomonadota; class Gammaproteobacteria; order Burkholderiales; family Rhodocyclaceae; genus Propionivibrio. The sequence goes on along the minus strand of JAISAZ010000069.1, from coordinate 13,798 downwards.
TTTTTCCACGCGATGATGAGTTGGCGGTACTCGTCGGCGGAACGAAGCTGGTCGTTCGCGTCGATCGTCGCCGCGCGGTCGGGGCCGTCGAAACTCCCCTTCGCCGAATTGACGTTCGCGTTCACGATCGCGCCCCGCAGGTCGTCGATATTCAGGCCGCTCGCCGTCAAAGCCTTGGGGTTCACCTGGATGCGCACCGCCGGACGCTGACCGCCGCCGATGCTGACGAGGCCGACGCCCGGAAGCTGCGAGAGCTTCTGCGCGAGCCGCGTGTCGACGAGGTCTTCGACCTTCGGCAGCGGGAGAACCTCGGAAGTGACCGCCAGCGTCATGATCGGCGTATCGGCGGGGTTCACCTTGCTGTAGATCGGCGGCATCGGCAGGTCGGTCGGCAAAAACGACGTTGCCGCGTTGATCGCCGCCTGAACCTGCTGCTCGGCAACGTCGAGCGCGACGTCGAGACTGAACTGGAGCGTGACGACCGACGCGCCGCCGGAACTCGACGAAAGCATCTGGTTCAAACCCGGCATCTGCCCGAACTGCCGTTCGAGCGGCGCGGTTACAGACGAAGCCATCACGTCGGGACTCGCGCCCGGATAGAGCGTCGCCACCTGTATCGTCGGATAATCGACTTCGGGGAGCGCTGAGACCGGCAGGAAACGATACGCCAAAAGACCCGCCAGCAGGATCGACAGCATCAGAAGCGACGTTGCCGTCGGTCGCAGGATGAACGGGCGCGACGGATTCATTCGCGCGCCTTCGGAGCGGCGCTATCGGGCGCCTTCTCGGCGGTCGCCGCCGCGTCGGTCGAACCCGCCTGCTTCGCCGGAGCCGTTGCTTCCGCCGGGGTCGCTGCTTCCGCCGCTTCGGGCTTTTCCGTCGCGTCCTTCTTTTCCGCGCCTTTCGCGCGCTCTGTACTCGCCGTACTCTCTGTACTCTCCGCGCGCTCGTTCCGGTCGCCGCGCCGTCCGCGTCGACGCCTGCCGCCTTCGCGCGCACCGTCTTCGCCGGCATCACTCGCCGGTTTGGCTTCGGGCGCGTTCCGGTCGATGAGCGAGAATTCGACGCTCGCGTTCTGCCTGAGCCGATCCGCGCCGGTCACGACGACGATGTCGCCGGGGCGCAAACCCGATTCGACCGCGACGAGTTCCGCCGTCGAAGGGCCGAGCGTCACGAGGCGCATGCTGACCCTCTTCTCTTCGGGACGAACGACGTACGCGAATGTCCCCGGCGCGCCGCGCTGGATCGCCGAAACCGGCGCGAGCGTCGCGTCGCGCCGCGTCGCGACGCGCAGGTGGATGTTGACGAACTGGTTCGGGAAAAGCGCATGGTCGGCGTTGTCGAATTCGGCCTTGAGCTTGACCGTCCCCGTCGTCGTATCGATCTGGTTGTCGAGCGAAAGCAGCTTGCCGACCGCCAGGAGGTTTTTGCTGTCGCGGTCCCAGGCTTCGACGCGCAAGACTTCCCCCGCGCGCGTCGGCTTCATGACCACACCGATATTGTCGGCGGCGATCGCGAAAACCGCCGTGATCGGCTGCGTCTGCGTGATGACGACAATCCCCGTCGCGTCGCTCGCGCGCACCATATTGCCGACGTCGACGAGCCGCAGACCCAGCCTTCCCGAAAGCGGAGCGCGTATCCGCGTGAAATCGAGTTGCAGACGCGCGTTATCGACGACGCCGCGATTCGCCTGGACGGCGCCTTGGTACTGCGCGACGAGCGCCGCCTGCGTATCGACCTGCTGCCGCGCGATCGAATCCTTCGAGAGTAGCGCGACGTAACGATCGTGGTCGATTTTCGTATTCTTCAGAAGCGCCTCGTCGCGCAGCAACTGCCCGCGCGCCTGGTCGAGCTGCGCCTGAAACGGGCGCGGGTCGATCTCGGCGAGAACGTCGCCTTCGCGGACGGTCTGGCCTTCCTGGAAGTTGATCTTCAGAAGCTGTCCGTCGACGCGGGGCTTGACGACGACCGTATTCCGCGCGGTCACGGTGCCGAGCGCGCGGAGGATGACGTCGATATCGCCGCGCTTGACCTCGACCGCGCCGACCGGAACGGCAACCGAAGGGTCCCATCGCTGCGCGCGCGCCGGCGGCTGCGAAACCATCCGGTCCGCCAGATAATACGAAACCGCGCCGACAAGCAACAAGCCACCGATGACGCCGCCGACAATCTTTTTATTCATGCACGATCCCCCGTTGCAGCATGACGTGGATTCCAAAACGCCCGGAACAGTGGGAATCAATATAACAAACGTAGGCTCTTGAGGGTCGAATCTGGAATATTTCGTAATAAGAAGACAGAAGACAGAGGACAGAAGACAGAGGACAGAAGACTGAAGACAGACGACAGAACGGCCTTCGGCCTCTGTAGTCAGTTGTCTGTAATCAGAAGGAGGCAACCCACGCGACAACAGACGACTGAAAACTGATCACAAAGTCTGGATAGGTTGGGGTGAGCGTAGCGAAGCCCAACGTTCCGCAGGCGCTGGAATGACGGAGAATACAGGTAAGCGGTTGTCTGTAATCTGAAGGAGCGTCCCACGCGATAACAGAATACTGAAAACAGATCACAAAGCCTGCATAGGTTGGGGTGAGCGTAGCGATGCCCAACGTTCCGCAGGCGCTGGAATGACGGAGACGACAGAACGGCCTTCGGGCTTTGTAGTCAGTCTGGCGCAAGGAATTACATATGATTATTTTGGTTCACACGAAGGCACGAAGTCTCTACTGAATTCCTTCGTGCCTTCGTGTCTTCGTGTGGAATCTGATGAGAGCCAGTCACGCGACATCAACCCACCCCCGGCCCCTCCCTTGTCAGGGAGGGGAGATACGTGGCTCCCTCCCCTGACAAGGGGAGGGATGGGGAGGGGTTTTACTGAAAACAGATCACGAAGCGAGCGTAGCGAGGTTCTGTCCTCTGTCCTCCGTCTCCTGTCTCCTGTCTTCTGTCCTCTGTCTTCTGCCCCTGCTTTCAGCGTGAAATCCACATGGACGGCGTCGTACGGGAACTCGATTCCGCGCGTTGCGCGGCGCAGAACACCGGCATCGAGAAGCGCTTTCACGTCGCCATGCACGGCTTTGACATCGCGCCCGACGCGGCGCGCCGCCTCGCGGATGGAAATCGGACCGACGCCGGAAAGCGCTTTCAGGAGTCCCCAACGCTTCGCGGTCAAGGTTTTCCACAAGACCTCCGGCGTAGCGAAACTGACCCGCGCCTCCCGGTCGGGCTGACCGGTCTTCCAAGCCCGCGAAAACGCCGCCAGACTCTCCTCGATCGGCGCCACGTCAAAAACGACGGTTTTCATCGTTCCACTTCCTCACGTCTTCCATGAAATCGGACAGCAAGCGATCCACGCCGGAAAAAGTCAGAGGCATCGTCCACTCGCCGACATGGCGATGGTCACCCTTGCCGCGCTCGTTATCGTAACGCACGACGCAGACACCATCGACGACGTAAGCCAGCCTGTACTTATATCCATGGATACAACCCTTGACCGGTTCCGGTACGCGCTACAAGACCATCTCGACGAAAGCGTTCTCGGCAATCGCGGTACGCCGGTCGATGATCTGTTCGGCTTGCATGTTGGGGATTATAACAACATCCGCGACCTCTGAATACGGAAAATGTATCCCTGGATGATCGCTCTACTCCATGTTTTCTCTGTTATTCGGAAGCTTGTGGCTCTCTCTCAACGTTCACCCCAACGATCATGCTGCGGTTCGGCGCCACCCCGTATAATGAAACATTGCCAGTGATTCACCGATCTCCGAGTTAGAGGCACCAAGGGGTGGTGCTTGGCCGAGGGGGCGGGTTACAGGCATTGGCTCTTTGCGTAATACTTCGCGATGTCAAACAGTCGGAACGTTATACGTCATTGACCCTGAAATTTGTTGGAAATTTATGGGAAAAAATAGTACAAAAGAGTAATGAATATACAAAACTTTCTGAGTGAACTTAAAATATTATCGCAAACCAATGGGAAAATAAAATTATACTCATATGATAATAAGGAAAAATTATTTTCCCGATTTTTCAATAGGGTATATACACTCGATGTAAATTTGAAAAATATACTTACAGATGGATGGCTTTCCGAATTATACAAAGAAACAAATGGAATAGATTTTGGAAACTATTACATAATACCATTTAATGACTATTTCAATAAAAAACCGTTTTCATTTGATAAAATGATGTATGAATGGATATTGAATCCAAATGGTGGAAATGATTACAGTGATAATTTTTATCCATTTTTGACAAACGGAAAAAAAATAATAGGACTATTGGGGAATTTAAAAAACAATACTGGAGATAATTTTATTGGAATATTGCGGATACAAAACAAACACGTCATCGATGTAATAATAATAGCATCAAGTATTTATATTTTATTGGATAGTATAATAAAACAATTAAAGGAAGCCGGAGAATTGCATATTGGGGAAAATACAAATATCTGGATAAAAGATGATAAAGAATTATATGAATATTATAATAATGGAAAAATAGAAGAATATAAAAATGGCGGATATTTATTGGAATTGAATAAAACTGTTTTTTGAAAATAATGGAGTACGGGCAAACGGCATATACTTTGATCACAAAGCGAACGCTTCTGAGCGCTCTGTCCGATCGGAAGACAGAAGACTGAAGACAGACGACAGAACGGCCTTCGGCCTTCAGGTATCAGGTATCAGATGTCAGGAATCAGATCAGTGAGCGGCGGCTTCGCCGCCGGAGAAAAACAACAAAACACCGATCGGTTTTCATCTGATCCCTGATGACACAGGAACCGCGAAACACGCGAAAAAGTTTTGCAAGTACAGACTTTTCGTGTCTTTCGCGCCTTTCGCGGTTAAAAAATGATGTTCCCGTCTCCCAACCTCCAATGGAGGAAGTCATGCGACCACTGAATACTGAAAACTGGTCACAAAGCCTGCATAGGTTGGGGTGAGCGTAGCGATGCCCAACGTTCCGCAGGCGCTGGAATGGCGGAGAAGACGGAGTAATCTGTAACCTGAACGGGCAACCCCCGCGACCTCTGAATACGGAATACAGATCACAAAGAGAACGCTCTATTCTCTGTTTTCTCCGTTATTCGGAACGTTGGGCTTCGTAAACTCAGCCCAACCTATACCGCCGATGGGCACGGCGCGCCGTGCCCCTACAAGATCACGCGGCGGCGAAGCCGCCGGTCACTGATCTGATTCCTGACATCTGATTCCTGATACCTTCCTGTTCAGAAAAGCGATCATTTTCTCTTTTGCCTGCTCGACGTCTCCCGAAATATCGCCGTAATCGCCTTCCTTGATGCCGAATTTTTTACGGGTCAGCGTCTGGATCGTAATGATCATTCCCGTCAAAGCCTCGGCGTCTTTTTCTTGCGGCGCGGCGGCGCGGATATACGCCGCGATGGCGTCTCTGCTTTTGGGGTGTTCGTACCAAATCTGTCGCATCGCGGTCGCCGAATACGACCTCAACTGCCCGTCGGGATCGTTCTGCATCCGCTCGTTCAACACCGGCAGGTCTTTTTTCTTTCCCGTCCAACCCAAAACGATGATGCTGTTATACCTCGATTCGCGATTCGGCGACGTGATCTCGCGCAAGGACAATTCTCTTGCGATCGGCGCTTTCAATAGCCCAAGCGTTCTCAAAATATCCGATTTGAGCGTCGCGTCACTTTCATTCTCGTATTTTTCGTGCAAGAAATCCGCGACGCCCGATTTGTCCCTTCTGCACGTAAAGAAATACAAAACGTCTCTGTAAAGATCTTCATCGTCTATTTCGGGCAACAAGGAAAAATGAAATTCGAGTCTGTCCCTTTCGTCCGACTCCAGCAGGGATTCCTTGAATTCGAAGACGCCGTCGTCGGAGTCTTCCATTTTCAGCAATTCCTCGAACTCCAACTTTAATTCCCCTATCGACTTCATGAAACACCTTTCATATTACATTTTCATTCTTTGTACGCGCACTGCGCCCCGGAAAAATCGAGGGTTTGGTAAATCTCGCCGGCGTTTTTTGCGATGCTTTCGTATTTTTCAAAATATTCCGCTATCGTCGGGATGCGCCCAAGGAGCGCGCAGACCGCCGCGAGTTCGGCAGAGCCTAAAAAGACGCGCGTCTCGGGGCCGAGGCGGTTCGGGAAGTTCCGCGTCGAAGTCGAGACCGCCGTCGCGCCCTTCCGTATCTGCGCCTGATTTCCCATGCAGAGCGAGCACCCCGGCGTTTCGATCCGCGCGCCGCATCGCCCGAGCGCGGCGTAGGCCCCTTCGTCGTAGAGGCGCGTGGCGTCGAGGCGCGTCGGCGGCGCGAACCAGAGGCGCGACGGCAGGTCGGTCCGGCCTTCGAGGATTTTTGCGGCGGCGCGGAAATGCCCGATATTCGTCATGCACGACCCGATGAAGACTTCGTCTATCGCCGTCCCGGCGACTTCGGAGAGCGGCTTCACGTCGTCGGGGTCGTTCGGGCACGCGACGATCGGCTCTGTAATCTCGTCGAGGTCGATTTCGATCACGGCGGCGTATTCGGCGTCGGCATCGGCGGAAAGAAGCTGCGGGTCGGCGATCCACGCTTCCATCGCCGCGATGCGGCGGCGGAGCGCGTCCGCGTCGCGGGTGCCGTCGGCGACCATCGACTTCAAGAGCGCAATATTCGAGCGCAGGTATTCGGCGACGGCGCCTTCGTTTACGCGAACCGCGCACGCGGCCGCCGAACGTTCGGCGGAAGCGTCGCTCAGTTCGAACGCCTGTTCGACCTTGAGTTCCGGCAGACCTTCGAGTTCAAGAATCCGACCTGAAAAAACGTTCTTCTTGTTCTGTTTCTCGATCGTCAGCAGGCCTTGGCGGATCGCAAAAAGCGGAATCGCATTGACGGCGTCGCGCAGCGTGATTCCCTTCCGGAGCGCCCCCGTGAAGCGCACGAGGACCGATTCGGGCATGTCGAGCGGCATGACGCCGGTCGCCGCAGCGAACGCGACGAGACCCGAGCCCGCCGGGAAAGAGATCCCGATCGGAAAGCGCGTGTGCGAGTCGCCGCCGGTTCCGAGCGTATCGGGCAGAAGCATCCGGTTGAGCCACGAGTGGATGATTCCGTCGCCGGGGCGCAGGACGACGCCGCCGCGCGTCTCGAAGAACGCCGGCAGCGTCCGGTACATCTTCAGGTCGACGGGTTTCGGGTACGCGGAGGTATGACAAAAAGACTGCATGACGAGGTCCGCCGAAAACTTCAGACACGCGAGGTCCTTGAGTTCGTCGCAGGTCATCGGGCCCGTCGTATCCTGCGACCCGACCGTCGTCACGCGCGGCTCGCAATACGCGCCGGGACGAACGCCGCGCCCGTCCGGCAGACCGCACGCGCGACCGACGATCTTCTGCGCCTGCGTGTAGCCCCTGCCCGTCTCCGGCGGGTCTTGCGCGACGCGGAAGATCGACGCCTTCGGCATTCCAAGCGCGGTACGCGCGCGCGCCGTCAGCTCGCGCCCGACGATCAGCGCGATCCGCCCGCCCGCGCGTACTTCGTCCAAGAGCACCGGCGTTTTCAGGCGCGACTCGGCGACGCGCTTGCCTGCCTTTTCGACGCGCACGCATGAAGTCGCCGCGTCGATAAAGAGTTCGATGTCGTCGCCGGTTTCAAGACCTGACACGTCGATTTCGACCGGCAGCGCGCCCGCGTCTTCGAGCGTATTGAAAAAAATCGGCGCGATCCTCGATGCGAGGCAAACGCCGCCGAAACGCTTGTTCGGCAAAAAAGGAAGGTCGTCGCCGAGAAGCCACTGGAGCGAGTTGACCGCCGACTTGCGCGAAGACCCCGTCCCGACGACATCACCGATGTAGGCGACGCGTCGCCCGCTTTGGGCAAGCGCCTGAATCTGGCGGATCGGCCCGCGAAGCCCCGGCGCGTCGGGTTCGACGCCGGGACGCGGATTCTTGAGCATCGAGAGCGCGTGCAAGGGAATGTCGGGGCGCGTCGCGGCGTCGGGCGCGGGGGAAAGATCGTCGGTATTCGTCTCGCCGGAGACCTTGAAAACGCTCAGTTTCCAGAGCGCGGGGACTTCCGGGCGCGAAGCGAACCACTCGGCGTCGGCCCACGAGCGCAAGACCTCGCGCGCGTGCGGATTTCCGGCGTCGAAAAGCGCTTTCACGTCCTGAAAAGCGTCGAAAACGAGCAGGGTAGACTTCAAACTCTCGGCGGCGGCGTACCCCACGTCGGGGTCGGCGAGCGCATTGATAAGCGGCGCGAGGTTATAGCCGCCGAGCATCGTCCCCAGGAGTTCCGCCGCGCGAACACGCGAAATCGACGCGCAACGCGCCTCGCCCCTCAAAATCCTCGCAAGAAAGCCCGCCTTGACACGCGCCGCCGCGTCGACACCCGCCGGAACGCGAAACGAGAGGAGGTCGGTGAGTTCCTTCGCTTCATCGCCCGACGCGACTTCCAGGCGCTCGACGAGTTCGACGGTCTGAGCCTCCGACAGGGGAAGCGGCGGAATTCCGAGAGCGGCACGTTCCGCCGCGTGCGCGCAATACGCGCCAAACATTTCCAGCATCGAGACACCCTTTCCAAACACGAGTCGCGCCCCGACCAGCATGGGTCGGGACGAAACTCAAAGCGTGGATTTTAGCATTCAGAAGACAGAGGACAGAGGACAGAAGACTGAACGGCCTTCGGCCTTTGTAATCAGGTATCAGTAATCAGAAGGAGGCAACCCACGCGACATCTGACGACTGAAAACAGATCACAAAGCGAGCGCAGCGAGCGCTCTGTCATCTATCTTCTGTCCTCTGTCTTCTGTCTCCTGATCCCTGATACCGCCGCGACGATGAGGAGGATTCCCAGGAGGGGGCCGTAGGGTTGATCGAGGGCAAGCGCGAGGACGAAGGCGGTCAGGTGCGCCGCGACGCCGACGGCGACGGCGATCGCCGTCGCGTGCCGCCAATTCCTTCCCCACGCGAAGGCGATCAGCGGCGGGACGAAGAGGAGCGCGAACGCCGCCATGACGCCGACGCTCATAGTCGCAAACGCGAGGACGACGGCGGCTGCAAGGTCGAAGAGCAAAACGACGTGTTTCTCCGAAATCTCGGCCACATCCGTGCGCGCGTGGAAAAAATCCGGGAAGAAATGCGCGCGTAGCAGGCGCCGCGAAAGGAGGCGGAGGAAAACGATCAGCGCGCCCGTCAGGAGAAACGCGTAGACGAGGTGCGTGCGCCCGGTGAAATAGAGTTGGCCGTCGAAGAGCGCGTGCGCGGCGTGCTCGGCGATCGGCAGGTTGACGACGAGCAGGACCGACGCGCCCCATCCGAACAGGAAGAGCAGCGCATAGACGGTTCCACGCGCTTTTTTCCCCGCGCCTTCGAAGGCCTGCTTCACCGCCGCCGCGCCGACGGCGGCGGCAAGACCTCCGAGCGACGCGGGCGCGGCGAAAACGAGCGCGAGCAAGGCGCCGAGCGCCGAAATCTGCGCAAAGGCGAGCGCGGCGAGCCATTCGTCGCGCAGCCGGAGCGCGAGGCCGACGAGCGGGAGCGCGACAGCGTACGCCGCGCCGGTCAGGAATGGGTCGAAAAAAAGCGGGTCGAACGGTGATTCCATATCCAGTTCATCCCTTCCTTTGTCGACTTCGCCTTGCCGTACTCCAGTACTGTCTGCGGCTCGTCTTCTCGGCATGAATGAACTGGAAAAGGAATGAGATCATGCGAAGTTCACCGTTCGGTCGCACGTCGCGTCGATGAAGCGCTCGTCGTGGCTGACGACAAAGACTCCGCGCCCCTCGTCTTTCTTTCGGCGCAGGAGTTGCGCGAGGTCGGCGATGCTCTTCGCGTCGAGGTTGTTCGTCGGCTCGTCGAGGAGGACGACATCGGCGCGCGTGTTCAGGCAGGGCCAGAGCGTAAAGAACTGCAACTGCCCACCGGAGAGCGCGTCGAGCCGTTCGCCAAGCTGCGCGACGTAGCGCGACGGAAGGCCTTCGGCGCTCGCGCCGGCGAGCGCGAGCAGTTCGGAGGCGCAAAACGGGATTCCTTTGACGGGAAGTGGTTTTTGCCGCATGAAGACGATCCGCAGCTCGGGACGTTTGTCGACCCGACCCGAAAAAACGCGCGACGCGCCGACGAGCGAGGCGAGGAAGGTCGACTTCCCGCTGCCGTTCGGCCCCCGGATTCCGACGACCTCGCCGCTCTTCAGCGTCAGCGAAAGCGGGCCGACGAGAGGCTCGGTGTAACCTGCCGTCATTTCTTCGACCCGGAGCAGAACCCCGTCAATCATGAGCCTGTGAATTGCCGTTTCGCGCGCCGCCGCCGCTTTTGAGTCCGTCCAGAAGGCGCCGCACCATCGACTCGTAGTACTTGTACAGGTTGGACGCGTCGGGCGTTCCGCCGAGGGTCGACGGAAGCAATACCACGGGGATTTTCGCGCGCTCGGCGACCCAGCGCGACGGCGTGTCGTCCTGGTACGCCGGGTAGATGACCATCCGCGCCGGATTCCCGGCCTGTCGCGCCAGGATGTCGGCGAGGTGCGCGCCCGAAGGTTCGACGCCGGGAATCGCTTCGAGCGCACCGACTTCTTCGATGCCGAGCCAGCTTTCGAGGTAGGAAAAAACCTTGTGCTGGACGAGGATCGGGACGCCTCTCAAGGGCGCGGCGTCGCGCTCCCAGACGGCGATCGACGCGCGCATCGTCCCGGTGAAGCGTTTGTATCGGTCGGAATACGCCGCCGCGTTCTTCGGGTCGATCTGCGCGAGGCGCGCCGCGAGCGCCCTCCCGACGCTCAGCATATTGCGCGGGTCGCCGTGGATATGGGGGTTTCCGAGGGGGTGAACGTCGCCTTGCGAACGGTCGAGCAACACCGGCGCTTCGATCAGCCTGACGTACGCGGCGGCTTCGAAGTAGCCCGGACGCCCCGGCTGAATCTGCGCGTTCCCCGACGCGCGGATGACGAGAGGAAGCCACGCGACTTCGAGTTCGGCGCCGTTGGCGACGACGAGGTCCGCCGAGCGCGCGGCGGTGATCAGCGACGGTTTGGCCTGTATCCGGTGCGGGTCTTGAAGCCCGGTCGTCGCGACGGAGACGATGACATCTTCGCCGCCGATTTCACGGACCAGCGCCGCCCATTCGGGCGCGGTCGTAAAAACCTGGACCGCGCCCGCCGTCGGCGCGAACGCCCACAGGCAAGCCGACAATACGGTCGATACGATTCCAACGATTTTTTTCATGTTTCTCATCCTGAAAAAGGCGTCGCGTCGTTTTGCGCGCGCCGGCGTAACAAAGGAATATCCTTTCGGATTTTCACGAATGCGTGGATCGCGCGCGCATGAAAACGCCAGGCGGGTAGTTCCGCCCGTGCCGCGCGCGCTTTTTGGAATGGCTCAGAATTTGTGCGCACCGTGCGCCCCCATGCTCATGATGTACTGTATCCAGAGTTGGTTGTCGACGGCTTCGGGACGCGTTCGGTCGCGCGCGAACTGGACGCGCACGCGCGAGAACTCGGTCGGCGAAAAGTCGAGCATCACGGTATGGCGCTTCGGACGATAGCTTTTCAGCAGAGGCAGGTCGTCGATCGTCAAGGCGCCGCTTTTCACGAGACCGATCGACGCACCCCCTGCGCGAAGCTCATCGTAGCGGTAGCCGGCGCGCCAGCGCGGCAGGAACTGGTAGACCGTCTGCGCGTAGAATCCCGACGCACGGTTCTTGTAGTCGCCGACGAGCGCCGCGCCGTCGGGGTCGTAGGTCAGATCGCCTTTTTCGGGACGCGAAAAGTATTCCCCCTGGATTTTCAGGTTGCGGTAACGCGCATTTCCGTTCGGCGCCCACTTCCAGATGAAGTCGGCGATCCACGTCCGGCTCCTGCCCGAAAAGGCGCTGCTCGTCGCGTTCAAGGGGTCTTCATAGACGCGGTCGCGCGGCCGCGCGGCAAAATACGAAAGACCGGCGCGCCAACTGTTCGAGACGCCGGCGTCGCCGCCCAAGCGCGCGAAGGCCGACCCGGAGAGTCCGCCATTCTTCCCGCGTGTCTCGTCGGTCGTCGGGAAACTGCGCGAACGCGCCGCCTCGACGCCGAATTCGAGGAAAAGATCGGTCGGCGCGAGCCAGCGCGCCTGGACGCCGTCCATTCCGAGAGCGTTCCCGAAAAACGCCTGATACGGCAGCGGCGCGTCGGAAAAATCCCAGGCGTGCGGGTGGTGCTCGTTGAGGTAGCCGACGCCGGAGAGGAAGCGTCCGGCCTTGACGTTGAACCCGTGACCCAGACCGAGCGTCTGGATGTTGGCTTCTTCGACGCCGATCGTGTTGTCGGGCGCGACCGCCATGCGGAATTCACCGCGAAAGAAGGGGTCGATATTCGCCGAAAGCGCCAATTCGGTCTCGCCCAGGTTGAAGCTGCGCGTCTCGGGGAGCCTCTCTCCGCCGGACGGCATGAAACCCTGCAAACGCCGCTGTTCGGGGTCTTTCGACATGCGCGCGTAACTGCCGCTCAAAATCAGCGACATTTCGGGGTTGAACGCGCTCGGCGACGCCTGACGAGGCGCGGCGCTCGCGTACACCGGCGGCGCGGCGGCAAAGCCGGCGTCCGCGCGTGCCGGCGTCCGCACCGGCGCCGCTTCTCCCGGCATTTCCCGACCCGGCGCGCGCGCACTCCGCGCTTCGTTCGGGCGATTTTCAGCCTGTTTTCCGCTACGCTTTTCGGCGCGCCCGAGGCGTTCTTCGAGCGACGCGATCCGCGCCTCGTACGCTGTTTTCATCTCTTGCAACTGCTCACGAATCCGCGCGATCTCGTCGTCTCCCGCCGCCTGCGCGGGGGATGAAAAGACGAGCGACGCGGGAATGGATACTGCGGCGGCAAACGCCGCGACGGTCATGTTCCGCATGACGACTCCTGAAATAAGAACAAAACGCTCCCCGAAACCCACGGGTTTCGGAACGAAGGGATGATTTCAGGTCAGACGGCAGGCGGTGCGCGCGCGAGCCGGGGAAGCCGGGACGCGTCGACAAAGGAAGGTGTTTCAAAGTGGGTAACAAGACGGAAGACCGGCTCGAAAACCGGCGTATCCGGCTGCGAAGTGGGCGCGCCGTCGAAATTCTGGACGGCGGCGCACACCGCGCACACATCGGGCGACGGAGCGTCGGCGGCGTGCGTATGCGAAAGCGTATGCGCAAAACACGCCGCCTGCAACAGCAGGAAAAGCACGACGGACAGAAAAGCGCGGATCGATCGCATGTTTTGCGGACGAAATAGGTATTTGGGAAGTATATCAGGAATCAGAGGACAGGAGACTGAGGACAGAAGACAGAGGACAGAAGACAGATCAGTAGTCAGTAGTCAGTTGTCTGTAATCAGAAGGGGGCAACCCACGCGACATCTGGCGACTGAACACAGATCACGAAGCGAGCGTCAGCGAGCGCTCTGTCTTCTGTCCTCTGTCCTCAGTCTTCTGATCTCAGTGCAACATGGACTGGACGATTTCCCGCGACAGCCCCGTGGCCTGGACGACCACGTCCACCGAATGACCGAGACTGATCAGGCTCCGGGCAACCAAACGTTTTCCTTCTTCCAAACCTTTTTCCATGCCTTTTTCCATGCCTTTTTCCAGACCCTCTTCCAGACCTTCTTCACGTCCTTTTTCCATGCCTGTTTCCAGACCTTCTTCCCATCCTCGCATTTCTCCCGCGTGTATTTGTGCGGAGATGTCGCGGCGCAGCTTTTCCCGTGAGTCGGCGAGCATCCGCGCTCGTTCGTCTTCTGTGAGCGCGAGTAGCTTCACTACCGCTTTCTTTACTTGCGGGTTCTTTTTTGCGAGCATCGTGAGTTCCTCCTT
>JAISAZ010000066.1 GCA_031266435.1 Accumulibacter sp. | reverse complement strand
TTTATATACTATGCATATACCGCCTCGCCGCCACCAACCCAACTGACCAGAAAATCTCTCCACATGGACGAAACACTCCTTTCAAACCCCTTTCTCGCGGGAGTTTTGCAAGAGGCTCTCCTGTCTCCTGATGTACCCGACTTCGCCACCAATTTTCACGCGATTTGACGTAGAATCATCTGTTTTTCGCATTTTCCAGCACTGTTTTCATGTACTTTCCCGATCCTTTTGACGTCATCGTCGTCGGCGGCGGCCACGCCGGGGCCGAAGCCGCGTTGGCGAGCGCACGCGCGGGCGCGAAAACCCTGTTGCTGACGCATGCCTTCGACGACTTCGGCGCGATGAGTTGCAATCCGTCGATCGGTGGCATCGGGAAGAGCCACCTCGTCAAGGAGCTCGACGCGCTCGACGGCGCGATGGCGTCCGCGATCGACGAGGCGGGAATCCAGTTCCGCGTTCTGAATTCGAGCAAGGGGCCGGCGGTGCGCGCGTGCCGTGCGCAGGCCGACCGCGTGTTTTACCGGCAGGCGATCCGTTTCCGCCTTGAAAACCAGCCCAATCTGACGCTCTTTGCGCAGCCCTGCGACGACCTGATCGTCGAAGGCGACCATGTTGCAGGCGTCGTTGCGCGGCACGGCGTGCGTTTTTCCGCGCGCGCGGTCGTCCTGACGGCGGGGACCTTCCTCAACGGTCTGATTCACGTCGGGCTGACGAACTCACCGGGCGGAAGGATGGGCGAGATGCCGTCGATCCCGCTCGCGGCGCGTCTGCGCGAGATGCATTTTCCGGCGGGACGCCTGAAAACAGGGACGCCGCCGCGTCTCGACGCCGCGACGATCGACTTTTCGGTGCTCTCCGAGCAAGGCTCGGACGCTCCCTTGCCGGGGTTTTCGTTTCTCGGCAGGACCCGACCGCCGCTGACGCAGAAGCCCTGCTGGACGACGTCGACGAACGAGCGCACGCACGAGATCATCCGCGCGAACCTCGACCGCTCGCCTATTTACGCGGGTGTCATCGAAGGCGTCGGGCCGCGCTATTGTCCGTCGATCGAAGACAAGGTGCAGCGCTTTGCCGACCGGGACGCGCATAACGTTTTCCTGGAACCCGAAGGACTTTCGACGCACGAGATTTATCCAAATGGAATATCCACGAGCCTGCCGTTCGACGTGCAGCTCGCCTTCGTGCGCTCGATGCGCGGCCTGGAGAACTGCCATATCCTGCGTCCCGGCTACGCGATCGAATACGATTATTTCGACCCGACGCGGCTCAAAGCCTCGCTCGAGACGCGCGCCCTCGCGGGCCTGTTTTTCGCGGGGCAGATCAATGGTACGACGGGTTACGAGGAGGCCGCCGCGCAGGGGCTTTTGGCCGGTCTGAACGCGGCGCTCTTCGCGCGTGACCTGCCGTCCTGGACGCCTCGCCGCGACGAAGCCTATCTGGGCGTGATGGTCGACGACCTGATCACGCGCGGCGTTTCCGAGCCTTACCGCATGTTCACGAGCCGCGCCGAGTACCGCCTGTCCTTGCGCGAGGACAACGCCGACGCGCGCCTGACCGAGACGGGGCGCCGCCTCGGCCTCGTCGGAGACGCGCGATGGGCGGCGTTCTGCGAAAAACGCGAGGCGATCGAGCGCGAACGCTCCCGTCTGCGTTCGACGTGGGCGCGTCCCGAAAAGAGCGACAAGGACGCCGTCGCGCGCATCCTCGGCAAACCGATCGAGCGTGAATACTCGCTCTACGAGCTTCTGCGGCGCCCCGGCGTGCGCTACGCCGACCTCTCGGCGCTCGAAGCGCCGGGCGCGGACGCCCCAGCACCGTTTCTTTCCGACCCCGCGCTGGTCGAGCAGATCGAGATCGGCGCGAAGTATCAGGGGTATATCGACCGGCAGGCCGAGGAAGTCGCAAGGTCACGCGTCAACGAGGAAATTTCCCTGCCCGACGACATCGACTACGGCGCGATCAACGGCCTTTCGAACGAAATCCGGCAAAAACTGACGCATCATCGCCCCGAGACGCTCGGACGCGCTTCGCGCATCCAAGGGATGACGCCGGCGGCGATTTCGATCCTGACGGTTTATCTGAAGCGACGCGGCGTCGATTTTACGCGGGCCGCGCCGTGAAGGCGCGCCTTCTGGAAGGTCTTACCGCGATGCGTCTCGTCCTGCCGGACGCCGCGCTCGAAAAACTCTGCGCCTACCTCGCGCTGCTGGAAAAATGGAACGCGCGCTACAATCTGACGGCGGTGCGCGACCCCGAATCGGCGCTCGCGTACCACGTGCTCGATTCGCTTTCGATCGTCCCGACCGTCGCGGCAAGCGCACCCGCGCGAATACTCGACGTCGGCAGCGGCGGCGGCGCGCCCGGAATCCCCCTCGCGATCGCGCGCCCGGAATCCGGCGTGACGCTCGTCGAGTCCGCATCCAAAAAGGCCGCTTTTCTTCGGCAAGCGGCGATCGAACTCGATTTGGCGAATATTTCCGTTCACGGCGGGCGCATCGAACAGTATCATCCTTCTTTTGGATTCCCCGTGATCGTTTCGAGGGCGTTTTCGTCCCTGCGCGATTTCGTGGCGTGTTCACGCCACCTCCTCGCCGAGGGCGGGCGCTGGTTTGCGATGAAGGGTCTGTGGCCGAAAGAAGAGATTGACGCCCTTCCCGACGACATCGAAGCGGACGCCATACACCGTCTGCGCGTTCCCGGCGTCGAGGGCGAACGGCATCTTGTGGTATTAAAGCAATGGTAAAGAATTGAGGAGCGGCGCGTGACGAAGATACTGGCGATTACCAACCAGAAGGGCGGTGTCGGAAAAACGACGACGGCGGTCAACCTGTCGGCGTGTCTGGCGGAAATCGGGCGGCGCGTGCTTCTTGTCGACCTCGACCCCCAAGGAAACGCGACGACGGGCTGCGGCGTCGTCAAGCGCGAAGCGATGCCGACGGTCTACGAAGTCCTGATCGGTCAGGCCGAGTTCGGCCAAGCGCGCGTCAAAACGGAATTCGGTTTCGACATCCTCCCGTCGAACCGTGAGCTAGCCGGCGCGGAAATCGAACTGATCGACATCGACGGACGTGAATTCCGGCTTCGTCAGGCGCTCGCGCCGGTGCTCACAGAATACGATTTCGTCATTATAGATTGCCCGCCGGCGCTCAATATGCTGACCGTCAACGGACTCACCGCCGCCGCCGCCGTCATGATCCCGATGCAGTGCGAATACTACGCGCTCGAAGGGCTGACCGACCTCGTCACGACGCTCAAGAAAGTCCGGGGCAACCTGAACCGAGGCCTTGAAATCGAGGGTCTCCTGCGAACGATGTACGACCCGCGCTCGACGCTGACCCAGCAGGTCTCCAGCGAACTCGTCGAACACTTCGGACACAGGGTCTACAACACGATCGTCCCGCGCAACGTGCGTTTGGCCGAAGCGCCGTCCTACGGCAAACCCGTCATCGCCTTCGACAGAAATTCCAAGGGCGCAATCGCGTACATGGCGCTCGCCGAAGAGATGCTCGCGCGCACGGACGCCAAGGCGTGAGCGCGCACAGGAGCGGAGCCATGAAGCAAAGGGGCTTGGGAAAAGGGCTCGACGCCTTGCTCGCGGGAGACAGAGCGCCGATCGCGGGAGGCGAGCGGCAGTCGAACCTCGCCGTCGACCGTCTGCGACCCGGAAAATACCAGCCGCGCACCCGGATGGAACCCGAATCGCTCGAAGAACTCGCCGCGTCGATCCGCGTTCAAGGGCTGATGCAGCCGATTCTCGTCCGGCCGCTGAAGGGCGCGCCGGAAGAAGATACCTACGAAATCGTCGCGGGAGAGCGCCGCTGGCGCGCGGCGAAGATGGCGGGGCTTTCCGAAGTTCCGGCGCTCATCCGCGAAATCCCGGACGAATCGGCGCTCGCGATGGCGCTGATCGAAAACATCCAGCGTGAAAACCTCAACCCGCTCGAAGAAGCGCAGGGCATACAAAGGCTGATCGACGAGTTTTCGATGACGCAGCAGATGGCCGCCGACGCGGTCGGGCGTTCGCGTCCGGCGGCGGCGAACCTCCTGCGCCTGTTGAAACTGACGCCGCTCGTCCAGGAAATGCTGATGCGCGGTCGAATCGAGATGGGGCACGCGCGGGCGCTTCTGCCGCTTTCCGGCGAAATGCAGGTTCGGCTCGCGCAGCGCGTCGAACAGAAAAAGCTCTCGGTACGCGAGGCCGAGCTTCTCGCGCGCCGTGCGCTCGAACCGCCCAAAGACACCGTTCACGCAAAACCCGACCGCGACGTTCTCAGGCTCCAGGAAGATCTGGCGGACCGAATCGGCGCGGACGTCAAAATACGCGCCAACAAAAAAGGCGCGGGAAAAATCGAGATCGAATTCGGCAACCTCGACCAACTCGACGGGATACTGAAGCGGATCAGGTGACAGGAATCAGATGTCAGGAATCAGATGAAAACCGATCGGGAAGAACCGGTATAGGGCGGATCGAATCGGGAGTCACGGCGATTGCCAGATGCGTTGGGTTCTCGTAGGGGCACGGCACGCCGTGCCCAGCAGCGGTATAGGTTGGGGTGAGCGAAGCGATGCCCAACGTTCCGCAGGTGCGTATCAGGAATCAGGTCAGTCAGCGGCGGCTTCGCCGCCGGAAAAAATCAACGAAATTTTGACGAACACTCACCACGTCTTGCCGCTGTCGGACGCGATGAAATGCTCGTTCTCGCTCGTGTGGGGACGAAAGATACGGACGCCCAGCAAGGCTTCTTCCAGGCGATGACCACCCAGTTCGACGACGTCGACCTTGGCGATGCGCCAAACGGCGCCCTGATATTCCCTCTGCGACAATTCGGCGGCTTCGAAGCGCATCGGGAGCGCGGATTCTCTGAAAACGCCGCAACGCCCGATTTTTTTCAGCATTTGCACGCGCTCGGTTTTGTCGGCGGCGTCTGACAAGCGATCGAAATCGGCGGGGGGTTTCGCCGAGGAAATCGCGGCGATCGCTTCTTCCATCCGCGCGCCCGAAAAGCAGTAATAGACCGACGCGCGCGTCACCGTGCCGCCGTACACCGAGAGCGTCGATTCACCGAAAAGAAATTTGACGCCGAAACCCGCGAAAATCACCGGCCAAAAGAGTACCGGGATAAAAAAGAGCGTATCCCTGCGCTTGACTTCGACCGTCTGGCCGGTCTCGGCGTCGATAAAGACCTTTGCTTTCCGGCGGCGAAGGATGATGCCCAGCAGCAGGGTCAGTGCCGCGCTCACGAAGAAGATGATCGTGTCCGAATACGCCTTGAATTCGACCATGTCGGGGCGGTTGAAAAAAGGGCCGAGAGTTCCCAGCACGACCAGAAGGATCAGCGCCACCAAAAAACCCATTCCCTGCCAGATGATCATGGCTTGGATTCCTTTTTCAAAAAAAACCCTGTCCTGATTCCGTTTGGGCGGATTCTGGAAATACGCGTTTCGCGTGATTTTTGACCGCCTCGCCTCATTTTATCCGAAGTTAAAATTGTAATTCACACAGGTTTGGCCCAGCGACATCCCGTTCAATCGTTTTGTCCATTGCAGGGAACACGTTAAACTATGCGGGTGAACGCAGGAGATTCGACGATGGGTGCAACGATTGAGCAGGGTTTGATTTCGAAGCTGAGGATGCTTTCGCCCCAACAGATGGCGGTGGTGGAGGACTTCGTGGAATTCCTCGCCGACAAGTCAAGGAGTTTGGCGTTGGGCCGTTTGCTGACGATCGCGCCGGCGCTGGAAGCGGCCGGCGTACCGCCAATCTCGGAAGAAGAAATCGCCGCCGAGGTGAAAGCGGCGCGAGCGGAACGTCGGGCACGGAAGTAGACGAAGGTTTCAAGTGCGGATCGTTCTTGATACCAACGTAGTGTTATCGGCGCTGCTGTGGCACGGCACGCCGCATCGCTCGCTCGCCCTTGTCGCCGCCGAACAAACGACGCAAAGAACTCCGGCGCGGGCTTGGCGGGGAAAACGCTCGTCAAACGCGGTTTCTGGGTTATACTTCGCCCAACATCGCTTCTCCTAAAACCACTATCCACCCGATAGAAAAACAATAAAAAGGAGAAGGGGTTCTCGTTTTTACCCCTTGCTTTGGCGCCTTCATACCTTTCCGGCACGACCGGAGAAAAAGGCAGCGCCAGTGTTTGGCGATTTTCGGAAATTCGACTTTTCCGGTCGCCGTCGGTAAAAATGAGGGACGGCCCCGTCAGGGAGGGTAAACACTGAAGGGAAAAAGCTTTTGCACGCCGCAATCATGCGGTGCGCCCTGACGTGGCGTTTGTTTTACGATGAAAACAGGAGGATGAGTGAATAATCTGATTTATGGTGTCTGGAACGGCGAAGTTTACGATTGCCGCCGGGGCGAAGCGTCCAAGGCGACCCCCAGCCTCGTGGGACTCGACGATTTCGCGCCGCACAACAAGACCCGCGCCTTCGTCGCGGATCGCGGTTTTTTGATTTTTGAGCGGGACACCAGCCTGATCAAGGCTTTCTCCCAATACATGACGCAGGCCGCGCAGGAGTCCTGCGGGCGTTGTACGCCGTGCCGCGTCGGAACGCAGCGCCTGCGCGACCTGCTTTGGGAATTCGCCGAAGATCAGGCGGACGAGAGCATCCTCGACGAAATCGAGGCGATCGCGGAACACGTCGCCAATACCTCGCTGTGCGGCATCGGACAATCGACCCCGCGCGCGCTCATCGCCGCGCTACGACACTTCCGCGACGAATTCAAGCCCATCTCTCCGGCGCAGGCGGTCTTTCAGCACAGTTTCACCTATACGACGGCGCCGTGCATCGAAGCGTGCCCGTCGAAGGTCGACGTTCCCCGCTATATCGACGGTGTCCGCGACGGCAAGTTCGATTTCGCGCTCGGCGTCGTTCTCGACAACTACCCGATGGCCGGCGCGTGCGGGCGCGTTTGCGTGCGATTTTGCGAATCGGCGTGTCGCCGCGCGATGGCCGAGGCGCCCGTTGGTATCCGTCAGATCAAGCGTTTCGCGGCCGACCAGGCGATCACGAACAACCGTCTGCATTTTTCGAAACCTGCCGAAAAACACGACAAGAGCGTCGCTGTGATCGGCGCGGGTCCGGCGGGAATCACCTGCGCGTACAGGCTCCTCCTCCAGGGCTTCAAGGTCGATATCTTCGACGCGCAACAGGCGGCGGGCGGCATGGCGTCGATCGGCATTCCGAGTTATCGCCTGCCCAAGGACATTCTCAAGAAAGAGACCGAAGACGTCGTCCGCGAACTCGGCGGTCAATTTTATTACGGCAAGGCGCTCGGCGACGGCCTGTCGGTCGACGACCTGCTCAAGAACGGCTACGGCGCGGTCTTTCTGGCCTACGGCGCGAGCCAGGGGACGCATTTCGGGATCAAGAACGAATACCCCGACCTCGACGGCTACATCACCGGCGTCGATTTCCTGTTCAAGGTCTACCAGCACGTCGAAGCCGGGAAAACCTTCAATCTCGACGGCGACGTGGTCGTCGTCGGCGGCGGCAACGTCGCGATGGACTGCGTGCGCTCGGCACGCCGCATGGGCGCGAAAAACGTCCATCTCCTCTACCGCCGTACCGAAGAGGACATGCCCGCCGACCGTGAAGAGATCGTCGCCGCGCGCGACGAAGGCGTCCTCTACCATTTCCTCACCAACCCGACGGGGCTCGTCGTCGATAACCGTCGCGTCAAGGCGCTCGAACTCGTCAAGATGCGGCAGACCGAGCGCGACGCCAAAGGCCGGAGAAACGTCGAAGCGATCGAAGGCTCGACCTATACGATGCCGAGCGATCTCGTGATCGCCGCGATCGGCCAGCAGGTCGAGCGCAACGTCCTGAAACCCGGCGAAGGCATCGAACTTGACCGCGACAACTGCGTCGTCGTCGACCCCGAAACGCTCGAGACGACGCGCAAGGGCGTTTTCGCGGGCGGCGACTGCGTCCTGAAGCCGCAAACGCTCGTCCATGCGCTGGGCCACGGCGAACGCGCCGCCGAGAGCATCGCCGACTACCTCCTGAACGGCGCGGTCTCGATCAAGCCCGAATACCGCATGCAGGAAGTGCTGAAAAAGAACGGCCTCCTGAAAGACGAATGCCTCGAAAAACCCGTCGTTTTCCGTCCGCGCGTCGTCTCGCCCGAACTCGACGCCGTCGCCCGAAGCCGGAATTTCGACGAAGTCGAGCACAACATCTCGAAAGAAGCGGCGTACGAGGAAACCGAGCGCTGCATGCGCTGCTACCGCCTCTATTCGCTCGTGACCGAAAGAGAACTCGCGGGCAACGCGTCGTGAGCGCCGCGAGACATTTATAAGAGAGTAGAAGAACACAAATGAAAGCCAGGATAAACGATAAGGAAGTCCACTTCGAGCCGAACCAGACGATTCTGGAGGCGGCGCGCGCGAACGGAATTTTCATCCCGACGCTCTGCGAATACCACGACCTCGACCATACGCCGGGAACCTGCCGCGTCTGTCTGGTCGAAGTGCGCCAACCGGGGTCGGACGAAGCGCAATACCTCACGTCGTGCAACACGCCGATGACGGAAAACAGCGCCGTCCGCACGATGACGCCGAAAGTCCAGGAAATGCGCCGCTTCCAGATGGAAATGGCGATGTCCGACCACAACGAGGACTGCGCCACCTGTACGCGCCAAGGCGACTGCGAACTCATCGACGCAGCGAATTCGACCGGACTCAAGAAGATTCGCTTCCACTACACGAAAGCCTGGATGCCGCCTGAAGCCGGGACAAAACCCGTCGTCTACGACAAAAGCCGCTGCATCCGCTGCTACCGCTGCATCGCGGTCTGCCGCAAGGTTCAAGACATCGACGCGCTCGAAGCGGACGGATGGGGCCCCACGGCGGGCGTCCGCCTGAAGGCCGGCACCTACGACGCATCGCCCTGCGTTTCCTGCGGTCAGTGCGTCATGGTCTGCCCGACCGGCGCGATGTCCGAACGCGACCAGGTTCAGGAAGTCGTCGATTACATCGCCGACCCCGACATCGTCACGGTCTTCCAGACCGCGCCGGCAATCCGCGTCGACCTCGGCGACGAATTCGGCCTCCCGCCGGGAAGCAACGTCGAAGGTCAGATCATCGCCGCGCTGCGCCGAATCGGCGTCGACGTCATCCTCGACACGAACTTCGGCGCCGACCTCGTCATCATGGAAGAAGGCACGGAAGTCCTCGGACGCCTGAAAGCCAAGGCGGGGCCGACCTTCACTTCGTGCTGTCCCGCGTGGATCAACTACGCCGAAAAGCACTACCCCGAAATCCTGCCGATGATTTCGAGCACGCGCTCGCCGCAAGCCGTCATGGGCAAGATGATCAAGACCTACCTCGCCGAAAAGCGCGCCATCGACCCGGCGAAAATCCGCGTCGTCTCGATCATGCCCTGTACCGCCAAAAAAGAAGAAGCGGCGCGGAAAGCGCTCTCTGAAAACGGCGTCCCCGACGTCGACATCGTTCTGACCGTGCGCGAATTCGCCCGTCTGATCCGCCGCTACGGCCTCGACGTCGGCAGGCTCGAACCCTCGACCTACGACGACCTCCTGATGAGCGAATACTCCGGCGCGGGCGCCATCTTCGCAACGACCGGCGGCGTCATGGAAGCCGCGGTTCGCACGCTCTACTACGTCGTCAACGGGAAGGAACTCGAAGGCATCGAGGTTACCGGCCTGCGCGGCTTTGAAAACGTCCGCTCGGCGACGGTCGAAGTCGGCGGCGAGCTGGGAAGCATCCGTCTGGCGATCTGCCACGGTCTGCGCGGGACGCGCAAACTCGTCGAAGCCGTGCTGAGCGGCGAAGAGAAATTCGACTTCATCGAAGTCATGTCGTGTCCCGGCGGCTGCGTCGACGGCGGCGGAACACCGCGTCAGAAAAAATCCTACATCCCCTTCGCCAAAAAACGCCAGGAAGCGCTCTTCACCCTCGACCGTCAAAAGAAACCCCGGCAGTCGCACAACAACACGCAGATACAAAAGCTCTACGCCGACTTTCTCGAAACGCCGAATTCGGAAAAAGCGCACCACCTGCTCCACACGCATTACACCGCGCGCGGATGCGGCGCCAACGCGGACATTCCCGCCGCGTGGGCGGAACTCAAAGATCAGCGGACGGAGGAGAGAAGGCAGAGGACGGAAGACAGAAGGCAAAACCCCGCATAGGTTGGGGTGAGCGCAGCGAAGCCCAACATCAGGGGACAGGAGACAGAGGACAGGAAACAGATCAGTTAGCGGCGGCTTCGCCGCCAATCAGGAATCAGGAGACAGGAATCAGATCAGTTAGCGGCGGCTTCGCCGCCGGGGAAAAACGACAAAAAACCGATCGGTTTTCATCTGTCTCCTGTTTCCCGTCTCCTGACTCCTGATATGCGCCTGCGGAATCGTTGTCTATACCGCTGATGGGCACGGCACGCCGTGCCCCTACGAGAACCCGACGCATCTGGCAATCGCCACGGCTCTCGATCCGCCCCGCCTGTACCGGTTCTTCCCGATCGGTTTTCATCTGTCTCCTGTCTCCTGTTTCCTGATATCTGATTATTGACAACCCCGCCGGTTCAAATTATACTGGTGGGTTCATGTTACGCCGCCTTGTTTTGATTTTCATGTTTTTTGCGCTGCCGATCCAGGCGTCCTGGTCGGTGGCGGCGGCTTATTGCGCGCACGAAACCGGGGCGTCCGCCCGACACCTTGGTCATCACGACCATACCCACAAGTCTGGCGACGCCGAAAAATCTCCGATCAAGGCGCCGTGCGACGCCGATTGCGGCTTTCACGGCCATTCCATTTTCCAGTGCGTCATGGCCGACGGCGTTTCGCTGGGTCTCGTTTCTGCCGGTGGCGTGCTGAACGCCACGAGCGCCGTGTTTCACCTCCACGCCGTTTTCGATCGACCCGATCGTCCTAAATGGCTCGCCGCCGTTCCGGCGGCGAGCACTGCTCACAGGGCTTCTCATCTGATTTAGTCCGCAGGCTCGCCGAATTCTTTTCCGTTTTCTGGAGAATTCGATGAGGTGGATTACCCTGCCGCTTGGATTGGCGGCGTTTCTGTATATCAATCCGATTTTCGCGCAAACTCCGTTTCGATCGGCAAGCGAGGCGACCGCGCTCGCCGTGCAAAACGAACCGTCGGCGGCTCTTTCGCTCGAACATGCGATGAGCCTTGCCATTGAAGCCAACCCCGAACTGGCGATCGCTCGCCGCGAACTCGACGCGGTCGCGGCGACGCGCGAGCAAGCCGCCGTGTTCCGCAACCCCGAAATTTCGGTCGACGTCGAGGACACGCGTTCTTCGATGCGTCAAACGACGTATTGGCTGGGACAGCCTTTGGAACTCGGCGGCAAACGAGGCGCCCGCATAGAAAGCGCGGAGCGCGCGCGCGACGTGGCGAGCGCGGAACTCGACATGCGGTTTGCGAGCGTCCGCGCCGCCGTGATCCAGGTCTTTTACGAAGTTTTGGCGGCGCAGGAGAGCTTGCGCCTCGCCAAAAACTCGATGGCGCTCGCAAATCGCGGGCTTGACGCGGCGAGGCGCCGTGTTCTCGCCGGCAAGGTCTCACCGGTCGAGGAGACACGCGCGCGCGTCGCGGTTTCGGGCGCGGGGATCGATCTGACGCAGGCGAACGCGGCGCTGGAAAACGCCCGGAAGCGCCTGACCGCGCTTTGGGGGAATCCGGCGCCGCGTTTCACCGGAGCCGTCGGCGAACTCGAAATCCTGCCGCGTCTGCCGTCGCTCGCCGCGCTGTACGACCAATTGCTGAACGCGCCGGAAGCCCTGCGAGCGAGGCAGGAAGTCGGTTTGCGCGAGGCGATGCTCAAGCTGGAGGAATCGAAGCGTTACCCGGATCTGATCGTGCGCGGCGGCGTGCAGCGCAACGAAATGACGGGTGAGCGAATC
Organism: Accumulibacter sp.; assembly: GCA_031266435.1. Classification (GTDB taxonomy): domain Bacteria; phylum Pseudomonadota; class Gammaproteobacteria; order Burkholderiales; family Rhodocyclaceae; genus Propionivibrio. The sequence continues at coordinate 28,809 of JAISAZ010000066.1, read as the reverse complement.
AATCTGATCGGTCTGGCGATGACGCTCCCGATTTTCGACCGGAACCAGGGCAATATCTACGAAGCCAAAGTGCGCGTCGAGAAGGCGCGCGACGAACAAACGGCGGTCGACGCGCGTCTGCGTACCGACCTGGCGCAGTCGCACCAGAGGCTCGCCGCCGCGCTGCAAACGGTTTCGGATATCCGCAAAGAAATCCTTCCGGGCGCTCAAATCGCGCTCGACGCGACGACGCGCGGGTTTGAACTCGGCAAGTTCGGCTTTCTGGACATTCTCGACGCGCAGAGGACCTTGTTTCTGGCGCGCGGGCAGTACGTCGCGGCGCTCGGCGAGGTTCAACGCGCCGTCGCGGAGGTCGAAACGATCCTGGGTCCCCAGGGCGCGTCGCTCTTTACTTCGTCCAGACCAGGATACAGGGATTGAACATGAAGAAAAATCAAAAATTCGCCATCGCCGGCATCCTTCTACTCACTTTTGCGCTGACCATCCTCGTTTTCATGACTACAGGGAAGTCGGGCAATACGGAGAATACGCCTTCGAAAGTCGCCGCCGCCGAGGTTCAGGAAAAGAGCGGACGCGCCAAGACCGACGAGCGCGAGACCGACGCCGAGTCCGTCGCGTTTTCTGAAGAACAGCTTTCGTCCGCCGGCATCGTCGTCGCCGTCGCGGGGCCGCTTGAGATATCGACGACGCTTACCTTGCCGGGGGAAATCCGCTTCAACCAGGATCGAACCGCGCATATCGTCCCGCGCGTCGACGGCGTTGCGGAGTCGGTTCCCGCCGAATTGGGGCAAACGGTTGAAAAAGACCAGGTACTGGCGGTTCTCGCAAGTTCCGGCATCTCGGAACTGCGCAGTGAGGCTCTGGCCGCGCAAAAACGTCTGGCATTGGCAAAAACGACGCTCGAGCGAGAGAAAAAACTCTGGGAGGACAAAATTTCCGCCGAGCAGGATTATCTCCAGGCACGACACGCGCTTCAGGAAGCGGAGATCGCGTCGCAAAACGCGTATCAAAAGCTCCGTGCGCTCGGCGCGGACGCGAAGGTCCGCGGCGGACTCAACCGCTTCGAACTCCGTGCGCCCTTCTCCGGCATGATCGTCGAACGGCACTTGTCGATCGGCGAGGCGGTGCAGGCGAGCGACAAGGTCATGACCTTGTCGGACCTCTCGACCGTTTGGGCGGAAATCGTCGTCTCGGCCAGAGACCTGAACACCGTCCGCGTCGGGAACGCCGTGACCGTCAAGGCAGCTTCGTTCGACTCGTGCTCGGACGGAAAGATTTCCTACGTCGGCTCTCTGCTCGGCGAGCAAACGCGCACAGCGACCGCGCGCGTCACGCTGCCGAACCCTGATAAGGCCTGGCGCCCCGGACTGTTTGTGAACGTCGAGATCGTTTCGGGAAAAATCGACGCGCCGGTCGCGGTCAGCGCGGAGGCGATCCAGACCGTCGAGAACAAGACCATCGTATTCGTGCGCTCGAAGCGGGGCTTCGACGCCGTTCCGGTCGAAACGGGACGCACCGACGGCAAAAACGTCGAAATCGTCCGGGGCATCAAAGCCGGCGTTCCGTACGCGGCGGAGGGCAGTTTCGTCATCAAGTCCGAGCTTGGAAAAGCCTCGGCCGGACACGATCACTGAACGGAGGCGGATATGTTTGAATCGATTCTGCGATTTTCGATCGCCCGCCGAGGGCTCGTGCTCCTGGCCGTCGTCTCGATGGCGATTCTGGGCATCTTCAGTTACCAGAAACTGCCGATCGACGCCGTGCCGGACATTACCAACGTCCAGGTACAGATCAACACGCGCGCGCCGGGTTACTCGCCGCTGGAAACCGAGCAGCGCGCCACCTACCCCATCGAAACGGCGATGGCGGGTTTGCCGTATCTGAAGCAGACGCGCTCGATTTCGCGCTACGGCCTCTCGCAGGTCACCGTGATCTTTGACGACGACGCCGACATTTATTTCGTCCGACAACTCGTGGGCGAGCGCATCCAGTCCGCCAAGGAGAAACTCCCGGAGGGAATTCTGCCCGAAATGGGGCCGATATCGACCGGCTTGGGTGAAATCTATCTCTGGACCGTCGAAGCGAAGGAGGGGGCGAAAAAGAGCGACGGCTCCCCCTACACGCTGACCGACCTTCGAGAGATACAGGACTGGATCATCAAGCCGCAGCTTCGGACGGTTCCCGGCGTGACGGAAATCAATTCCATCGGCGGATTCTCGAAGGAATACCTCGTCGCGCCGAACCCGGCGCGCCTGTCGTCGTACGGACTCGGTTTGCAGGATGTCGTCAATGCACTCGAACGGAACAACGCCAACGTCGGCGCCGGGTACATCGAAAGGAACGGCGAGCAGTATCTGGTTCGGGCGCCGGGGCAGGTCAAGACGATCGACGACATCAAGAACGTAATCGTCAGCAACGCCGGCGGCGTCCCGATTCGGATCCGCGACCTGGGCGAGGTCGGCATCGGACGCGAATTGCGGACCGGCGCCGCGACCGAGAACGGCCGTGAAGTCGTCCTGGGAACCGTATTCATGCTGATCGGCGAAAACAGCCGATCGGTCGCCGAAGCGGCCGCCGAACGCCTGAAAGCGATCAACGAGACTTTGCCCGAAGGCGTCGAAGCGATTCCGGTGTACGACCGCACGGTACTCGTCGACAAGGCCATCGACACCGTCAAGAAAAATCTGGTCGAAGGCGCCGCGCTCGTCATTGCGATCCTCTTTCTCTTTCTCGGCAACCTCCGCGCGGCGCTCATCACCGCGCTCGTGATCCCGCTCGCCATGCTCTTCACCTTTACGGGGATGGTCGGCAACAAGGTCAGCGCCAACCTCATGAGCCTCGGAGCGCTCGACTTCGGGATCATCATCGACGGCGCCGTCGTGATCGTCGAAAACTGCATCCGGCGCTTCGCGCACGCGCAGCAAAGCCGCGGCCGTCTTCTGACGAGGGAGGAGCGTTTCGAGGAGGTTTTCGCCGCAGTGCAGGAAGCGCGTCGCCCGCTGATCTTCGGGCAATTGATCATCATGATCGTCTACCTTCCGATTTTTGCCTTGACCGGTGTCGAAGGAAAAATGTTCCACCCGATGGCGAGCACCGTCGTCATCGCGCTCGTCGGCGCGATGATTCTGTCGATGACCTTCATCCCCGCCGCAGTCGCTCTTTTCATCAACGGACGCGTTGCCGAAAAGGAAAATCGCCTCATGGCGTGCGCCAAGAGCCGTTACGAATCGGCGCTGGGCTGGATCATGGACAACAAGCCCGTCGTCGGCGTTTTTACCGCGGCGACGATTTTTCTGGCAGGCCTGATGGCTTTGCGGATGGGCAGCGAATTCATCCCCAGCCTCAACGAGGGCGATTTTGCGATACAGGCGCTGCGGGTTCCGAGCACCGGTCTGAGTCAATCGATCGGCATGCAGCGCGAAATCGAAAAAACACTCAAGGACAAATTTCCTGAGATCGAACGCGTCTTTGCGCGTACCGGAACGGCAGAGATCGCGTCCGACCCGATGCCGCCGAATATCTCCGACGGCTACATCATGCTGAAGCCCGAAGACCAATGGCCGAAGCCGCGCAAGACCCGCGACGCGCTGCTCTCGGAGATTCGGGAAGCGACCGAAGGCCTCGCCGGCAACAATTACGAGTTTTCGCAGCCGATCCAGTTGCGTTTCAACGAGTTGATTTCCGGCGTGCGAAGCGATGTCGCCGTCAAGGTGTTCGGCGACGAGCTTGAAGTCCTCAACGACACCGCCAACGCGATCGCCGCCGTTCTCGGAAAAATCACCGGCGCGTCGGAAATCAAGGTCGAGCAGACGAGCGGACTGCCTGTCCTGAACATTGTCATCGACCGCGAAAAAACGGCGCGATACGGCTTGAATGTCGGAGACGTTCAGGACGCCGTCGGCGTCGCCGTCGGCGGGCGCGAAGCCGGGATTCTGTTCCAGGGCGACCGTCGCTTCGACATCGTCGTCCGCTTGCCGGAGGAGATTCGGAACCGCGTCGAGACGATGGCGCAATTACCCATCCCTCTGCCCAAAGGCGCCGGCGATACGACTTCGGGGTATATCCCGCTCGGCGAACTCGCGGCGATCGAAGTCTCTCTGGGGCCCAACCAGATCAGCCGCGAAGACGGCAAGCGCCGCGTCGTCGTCAGCGCCAACGTGCGCGGTCGGGATATGGGTTCCTTCGTCGATGAGGCCGAACGTGAAATCCGCGCGCGGGTCGAACTCCCTTCGGGATACTGGATGGGCTGGGGCGGGCAATTCGAAAACATGCAATCCGCTTCCAAACGTCTGCAAATCGTCGTCCCCATCGCGCTGTTTCTCGTATTCACGCTGCTCTTCGTCATGTTCGACAACTTCAAGGACGGACTCCTCGTCTTCACGGGGATTCCGTTCGCCTTGACCGGAGGAATCGCGGCGCTGGGGCTGCGCGGAATTCCATTGTCGATTTCCGCCGGGGTCGGATTCATCGCGCTCTCCGGCGTCGCCGTGCTGAACGGCCTTGTGATGATCTCTTTCATCAAGCATTTGAGAGAGGAAGGGCGACCACTCGACGAGGCGATCCACGAAGGCGCGCTGACGCGCCTGCGCCCCGTCCTGATGACGGCGCTGGTCGCGTCTCTCGGCTTCGTTCCGATGGCGATCGCCACCGGAACCGGCGCCGAGGTTCAACGACCGCTCGCCACCGTCGTCATCGGCGGAATTCTCTCTTCGACGGCGCTGACGCTCCTGGTATTACCGATGCTCTACCAACTGGCGTACGGGGAATTTGAGAAGTTCGGAAAATTCGAAAAAGCGGGGGAATCCGCCGGGATCTGCTGAAAAGTCAGAAGGAACGCCGACATGAAATGAGGAACGGGAGGGGAAGCGCGCTCTCCCTCCTCTTTCATTTATTGGCGGCGAGAAGGCCGCCGCCTTCTTGCGCTTTCCGGGTAAAATACGCGCTTCTCCCCGTAGCATAATGGATCGTGCACGCGCCTCCTAAGCGTGAGATACAGGTTCGATTCCTGTCGGGGAGGCCAGACGCTGAACGCCTTGCGAAAACACGCGCAGGCTCGCCGATCGGTTGGTCTCATGATTCAGCAAACTTCCAAGGCGGCGCGCCGCATCCCGCTTTTGGAATGAAGGCAAACTCCTTTCCAAGGTACGAGACGGTTTCAAACAGGCGTCCGGGTCGGGAAAACGCCTGTTCAGTCTTTGAATTTCCTTCGTAGCTTCGGGATACGCCTTTGCCAATGCAGCGGCGTCTCCCAGATACCACGCTTCGAGTTCCTGGCAGACCAGTCGAATCAGCGCCGAGCGGCCGCTTGACCGACACAGTGCGACCAGCCGCTCTTTCAGCACACGACAATCGGCGCCGTCATTGTCCCGAAGTACCACAAAGCACGCGCCCGGTTCGCGCCAGCTTTTCAGCTTTCTTGGAATACTTTTATCCAGGTCGGATTTCCCTTCGTGAGGTACGAGCAAAAAATGCTGCTCATGCACCCAACCTTCGACTAGGCGCGGCAGATAGTGGAGCAGAAACGCCTTCATCGAAGGCTCTTCGAGAAGAAAGATCACGCGCCCCATCAGCGATTTACTCCCTCGAACAAACCCTGCTTCCACAAATAGCCGGGCAGATCGCCCGCATCCAAAAGCGCCCTGAGATTTTCCGAATCGCTCGCGTGGCGGATGGCCGTGAACCCCTCTTCCTTGCGTAAACAATAAATCTCTTCGAGCTTCAAGGCATTCAAAAATTCCGGCGAATGCGTGGAAACGAAGACCTGCCCCCCGCGCTGCGCGTAAGCGCGGAACTCTTCGGCCAGATCGCCCAGCAATTCCGGATAAAGCTGGTTCTCAGGCTCCTCGATTGCCAGCAGGGGAAAAGGTTTGGGGTCGTGCAGCAAGACCAGATAGGCAAACATCTTGATCGTGCCGTCCGAAACGAAACGCGCGATGAACGGGTCTTTGAAGCTCCCATCCTGAAATCGCAACACCAGACGCCCATCCTCTGTCGGTCGGGCTTCTACCTCGGTTACTCCGGGCACACGGCGCTTCATCGCTTCCAACACTTGCTTGAAGCGTTCCGGGTGGTAGGCGTAAAGAAACTGCGCCACCTGCGCCAAATTATCGCCGCGCGTGGAAAGATGCTCCGCGTAGCCCTCTTCCGTCGCGGGGCGAGCCTCGGCGATATGAAAATCCGATATTTGCCAGTTCTCGATCAAGGAACGAAATTCGGCGACGACGCGAAAGTCCTTGAACTGTCCCAATCCCTTGATCGCCAGCACATCCGGTTCGTCCAGAGAATACTCGGCCCGCTGTTCCTTGGCGCCGGCTTCCCCGTACTGGTGCTCGTTCATGATGGCAGTTCCCTTGCCGCAGGAGAAATTGACGAAATGCCAGGCTTGTCCTCGCTGGCCGCGCCGGAACTTCAGAACCTCGTGCTCGACGACGACGCGACCGTCCCGTTCGCCAATGCTCAATTCATAGCTCGCCAGCCGCCCGCCCGACTCACGAAATTTGATCCCGAATCGAATCGGCCCAGCCTGATCCCGGCTTTTCAGCTCACGCAATCCGCCGCGCCGTGCCACGGCCTTCCCGGCGTTGAGAGCCAAGGCGTCTTTCAAAAAAGAAAAAACGTCGAACAAGGTACTCTTCCCGGAACCATTGGCGCCGACCAAGGCCACGAGGCGCGGCAGAGCTTCCAGTTTGGCTTTTTTGAAAACGCGGTAGTTTTCGATTTCGATCGATTCAATCTGCATGGCTTGCATAAGGCTTCCCTCAAATATCCAGTTTTCCTTGCGATCCCACTATGTCCGCGTCGGCGGCGGCGAACTCGGTCTTCTGGAAGCTGCCCTCCCGCACGTCGGAGGGCGGCTCCGCGATCTCGCGCCAGGGTTTCAGACTCATGATTTCGACTCCCCGTTCGCTGCGTAGATGGTCAGCAGTAACTCACTGTCGCCTATCAGCCGGAATACCGGCGAAACGCCGGAAAGCAGGAGGCTTTCCCGCAGGATGATCGGCACACCCTCCCCGCGTTTATCCATGATACGGCTGCGCCGCCCCGCCTCCAGACCCGGCGGCACGGGGCAGCGCGCGAGCAGACTGGCGATCACTTCGTTTCGCGCGACCTGCCGGTAGCGCAGCGTTTCGGGGGTCATGGTGTTGGCCAGCATTCCGGGCGTATAGATTTCCAGGCGGTTTTCGAACATTCTCAGACGCACTTTGCTACCGCTCAGGGAGTAGTCCCTGTGGGCCACGGCGTTGGTGATGGCCTCGAATACGGCCACCAGGTCGTACTGCGGCGTGTCCGCACGCCCGCCTGCCGGCCCCTTGCGCGCCCAGGTTCGCATGTTTCTTCTGACGAAGTGGCAAGCGTCGGCAATTTGCCGGTCGAGCGGACCGAAAATATCCGCAGCGTCAAGCTGGTATGGGTCGTGTTGACTGGGCGCAATTTCCGTCCCCGCATAAGCGACCGCCTGGATATACGCCGTCGAAAAAAACACTCGCGGGTCGGGTGCGGCCATCAACACGCCTGCCACCGACGGACGCCAGACACCCTCTTCATCGATCCCGCCCATCGCCAGTTTGGAGAGTACGGTTTCGGCAGGCTCACCTTCCAGATCACCGGTAAAACGTCGCCACAACACTTCATCCAGGTCGGCAAAGGTGGCCGTGGGCACCGGCGTTTCATCGAAGCGAATCAGACGCGACTGGCTACGCTGCTGAAACAGCCGCGCCAGTTGGTCCGGGGCAATGGGACGTTTGGAAGAACCTACCCGGTGCAGATAACCGCCGGGGCTTTGGTGCACGAACAGGCTGCGCGGCACATCGACGCGGATGACGGGTTGCTCGACGCCCTGCGCGTCCGGCAGGGTCAGGCGTTCGATGAGCGGCGCCAAGGGCTGCTTGATCGCGTCTTCACACGCCTGACGCACCAGCGCCTCCACGGCATCCAGTTTGTCGAGTTCGATGCCGACCACCGCACGGCTCTTGTCTTCAACACCAAGAACCAGAACGCCGCCCGCGCTATTGGCAAACGCAGCGAGTTCGTCGGCCAGGTCGTCCTGCGATGGGCCGCGCAGCTTGTCACCGGCGAAGCGTACCTCTTTCAGTTCCAGATAACTGTCTTCGCCAAGGCGGATTTTTTTCAGCAATTCAGCATGCGAAAGTCTCATGGGCGTGATCCTCCGGTCAAAGTTCCAACTGTCCTTGCGCGCCGCGCACACCGGCATCGCCCGCTTTTACCGCCAATGCGCGGGACGCTGGAGCGTGAAGCCATCGGATTTTACGACTAGATCCGGCAACTGGCTGGCACGCAACTTATCCTCACCGATGGTGAGATAGCCAGTCGCGACTTTTTTCAGTTCGTAAGAGTGCCGTCCGGGTGGAAAAACAACGATGATTCTTTTGCTCGGAAATCGAGTCCGCAGTCGTCGAACAGGCGTCGTCAAATCGCTGTCGGCGGAAAACAGAAGCGCAATGTCAAACAGATCGTCGAAGGCGTCGGATTGCATTTGTACGGCGATATTGACATCTGTCATTTTCTCTTCGTAAGTCACCCATTGCGCGCCACATTTGTGACATTTTTCCTTTTTTTTAAGATATTGCCCGAGGTGCGTCCGAAACTTGGGGAGCGTATCAAGAGCTTCCAGATACGTATTCTGCCGTCGCCGATCCTGTGCGTTACGCCCATTATCCAGATGCCGAGCCGTGAAATAGTGGACACCCGCCAAACTTTGGTCGGGCTTGAGCAAAACGGTCGATAGTCTGTGCAGGTTTAGCCAGTAATATTTTTTCCAGCACTTGCTGCGAAGACCGAAAAACAGATTAAACCCATCGATATAGGTCATGACACGTTTCATCAGATTGCGCCTTCGTCCATAAAAATACGTACAGGCGTCGAACGTGTTGGCGTTAAAACCTTGACTATCCAACACTCGTTCGCTAAAATCAAAAATCGAAAGCCGCCGGAGATAGCATCTCCGGCCCGACGCCCCGAAAGGGGCGTCTCTTTTGGCGGCTTCGGTTTCAACTCCGCCAAAGATCGCATCTTTGGCGCAACGCCTTTTTCGTGGAGGTGTTTTCCTTGGAGCGGGACGCACACCGAGCGATGCCATGCGTCCCCTTCCCGGATCGGCCAGTTATGAAAAACATCATACCAGTTCAGCGCTTCATTTGTGAGTCTCTCGGAGCTTTCCGAAGCTTCTGAAGTCGAAAAGCGCATCGAAGGGTACGCAAGCATCCGACCCGTGTCTTTGTTCGAAAACCCTTCCCCATCGAGAAGAAAATCGGAGATAATCCCGCGCGGGGACCTCTCCGCTACGGCGGCTTTGGGTCAAAGTGAACGATCATTCCTTTTCCAGTTCATTCATGCCGAGAAGACGAGCCGCTTCACAGTACTCGCGTCCCGCAAGGCGAAGTCGACGATGGAAGGGATGAACTGGAAATGGAGTCAAGAGGAATTTATGGACGCGCAGGCGCTGATCAAGGAACAAATTGCGACGAACCCGGTCGTGCTGTACATGAAGGGGACGCCGCGTATGCCGATGTGCGGGTTTTCGGCGACGGCGGTGAAAATCCTTCAGGCGTGCAACCTGCCGCTCTTTTTCAGCGTCGACGTTCTGGACGCACCGGAGATTCGTGAAGGCGTCAAGGTCTTTTCCAACTGGCCGACGATCCCGCAACTGTATATCCGCGGTGAATTCGTCGGCGGTTGCGACATCCTGCGTGAAATGTACGAAAACGGTGAGTTGAAGCAACTGCTCGAGGGCATCGCGCCGCCGGACTGATTTCGACGGCTCGCTGCGGGCAAACGAAAAGGAGGACGGAAATGAAGACTTCTTTCCTGCGGCGCTGTGCGTTTTGCGCCGTCATCGCGCTGCTTTCCGCGTGCGCGGCGTACAGCGGAAGCGGCCTCAAACCTGGGGTCGATACGATCGAGAATGTTGTGGCCGTCATGGGGGCGCCCGCGATGCGCTGGGACGACCCCGACGGGCGCGTGCAGCTTGCGTATCCGAGGGGGCCGGCGGGGACGCAGACCTTCATGGTCTACATCCGCCCGGACAAACGTCTCGACCGCATCGAAGGCGTCCTCGACACGCTGCACTTTGCGCGCATCGAGAACGAAAAATCGTCGCAGGCCGACGTGCTCAGGATTCTCGGACCTTCGTTCCCCGGATGGACCGCGTATTTCGAAAGGCGCAACGAATTGGTCTGGGAATGGCGGTTTTGCAACGATTGGGGCCAGATGGCGCGTTTCGACGCGCTTTTCGACGCGACGACCGGGATCGTCAGGACGACGTATCAGCGCACGGAATACCGTGGGCCGTATGGCGCGACGATGTCGTGCGCGCATTGACCGCCCCGTGATGTGATTCCTTTTCCAGTTCATTCATACCAAGAAGACAAGCCACAGACAGTACAAGTAGTACGGCAAGGCGAAGTCGACAAAGGGTGGGATGAACTGGAAATGGAATGAACGATCAGGAAGAGAGCCGGATCTGAGCGAGCGACAGGCGGGTCGCGAAGGTTTCGAGGAAGGCCAGATAGAAGTGCATCCGGCAGGTTTCGGACACTTGTTGCAGCGCCTCGTTCCGAATCATGAGGGCTTTTACGTCGGTCAGCGCGGTGATGTCGGCGCTGTAGATTTTCTGCGCCTTGCTGATCGCGGGAATTTCCCCGAAACTCTCTCCGGCGGTCAGCAGACCGAGAATTTTCCCGTTTTTGCTGACCTTGGCCTGGCCTTCGAGCAGGATGCAGAAAGAGCCGCTCGACTCGCCGTCGCGCAGGATGACGCTATCGGACGGGAAGTCGCTCCATTGGGAGAAAGGCAGGACTTCGAAGATTTCGGTGTCGGAAAACGCCGAGAAAAACCCCAGGCCGCGCAGGACGTTGATTTTCTCGTTGTCGGAAAAATCGCCCGTAAATAGGTGTGAAAAATTCTGCCGTGAGAACTGGGCGAGGTCTTGCGAAAATTCTTCCCACGTCGCGTAGCGTCCGGACGTTTCCTTGCACATGGCCTTTGCGACGATGTGGTCGAGGATTTCGGGAATTTCGCCGCGGATCAACGACGGAGGCTTCGGGTCGGTATTGATGATCTGGTAGACGATGTTGTAGTTCGTCGTTCCCTGAAAGGGCAACTGACCCGTCAAGAGCTGGTACATGACGACGCCGAGAGAATAGATGTCCGTCTGGTAGTTGAGCGGAAGTTCCATGACCTGTTGCGGCGACATGTACGCGGGGGAACCGATTCCAGAGACCTGCGTCCGGTCGGGGGTGTCGACGAGCGCGGCGCCGAAGTCGGAAATCTTGATGTCGACCGATTCGAGCGTCATGCTCGATACGAGGATGTTGGCGGGTTTGATGTCGCGGTGCGTGATGCCGATGCGGAAGGCGAAATCGAGCGCGCGCGTGCATTTGAAGATGATTTCGACGACGTTCTCTATCGACGGAAGTTTCCAGGGAACGCAGTATTCCTGCAAGGTGCCTCCGGGAACGTACTCCATGACGATATAGTAGGTCGGACCCGAGACGACGGCGTTGTAGATCTGGACGATATAGGGGTGCGAAAGCTTGCCGACGAGCGAAGCCTCGTTGAGAAAGAGGTGGGTATAGAGTTTGCCGCGCTCGGGGTCTTTCAGGATGTCGGGCATGGCGACCTTGATGGCGATCTCGTTCAGCGAGCCGGGTTCGCGCGCGAGGTAGACCGTCGACGTCGTTCCGCGACCGATGACGCGGGCGATCTCGTACTTGCCGATTTTTTCGGGGAGGGGAATTTTCGCCTGCGTTCTCACAGGATCTCCCGCGCGCGGAGGACCGCCGCGCGCACCCGATCGGGCGCGGTGCCGCCGGGGTGTTTGCGGGCGGCGAGCGATCCTTCGATGGTCAAGACCTCGAAAACGTCTTTTTCGACGACGGGCGAAAAGGCGGCGAGTTCTTCGAGCGTGAGTTCCGGCAGGCCGACGCCGGCTTCTTCCGCGCTGCGCACGGCGCGCCCGACGATTTCGTGCGCGTCACGGAAGGGCAGACCCTTGCGGACGAGGTAGTCGGCGAAATCGGTCGCGGTCGTGAAGCCTTCATTCAAGGCTTCACGCATCCTTTCGGGGCGGGGTGTGATTCCCGGAATCATCTCGGAAAAAATGCGCAAGGTGTCGAGAACGGTGTCAACGGTGTCAAACAAGGCTTCCTTGTCTTCTTGATTGTCCCTATTGTAAGCCAGAGGCTGGCCTTTCATCAAAACGAGAAGCGCGATCAGGTGGCCGTAGACGCGCCCGGTCTTTCCGCGCGCGAGTTCCGGGATGTCCGGGTTTTTTTTCTGCGGCATGATCGAGCTTCCCGTGCAGAATCGGTCGGCGATCTTCACGAAGCCGAAGCGCGGATTCATCCAGAGGACGAGTTCTTCCGACATGCGCGAAAAGTGCATCATCAGGAGCGCCGACGCGGAACAGAATTCGACCGCGAAATCGCGGTCGGAAACGGCGTCGATCGAATTTTCGCAAAGCGAATCGAAGCCAAGCTCCTTGGCGACGAATTCGCGGCTGATCGGGTAGGTCGTTCCGGCGAGCGCCGCCGCTCCGAGCGGCAGACGGTTGATGCGGCGGCGGGCGTCCGAAAAACGCTCGGCGTCGCGCCGCGTCATCTCGAACCACGCCAAGAGGTGATGGCCGAAGGTGACCGGCTGCGCGGGCTGCATATGCGTGAATCCCGGCATCGGCGTGGCGGCCTCGCGCTCGGCGAGGTCGAGAAGCCGCGCATGAAATCCCTTCAGCATCACGAGGATTTCGTCGGTCGTGTCGCGCAAATAGAGCCTGAGGTCGGTCGCCACCTGGTCGTTGCGCGAACGCGCCGTGTGCAGACGCTTGCCCGCGTCTCCGACGAGTTCGGTCAGGCGTTTTTCGATATTGAGGTGAACGTCCTCGAATTCGCTCGTCCACTTGAAGTTCCCGGACTCGATTTCGCCGGCGATGGCGGCCATTCCGCGCTGGATGTCCTGCAAATCGCCCGTCGAGATGATCCCGCGGCTGGCGAGCATCCGGGCGTGCGCGAGCGAGGCGCGGATATCTTCCCGCCATAGGCGTTTATCCACATCGACCGATTCGGTATAACGCCGGACGACATCCGACATCGGCTCGGAAAAACGGCCCGCCCACGTATATGGAGTAGAATCACTCGTACTCATGATCTCTAGACTATAAACTTTTCGTGGAAACTTATCCAGAGTTTCCGTACACGCCCCACGCGCGAGCCATGACCGACGCAAAACAAAAAGCCGAAAGCGTGTCGCTTCCCGATTTTGGAAATTTTGGCGTTATGCTGCGGATATTGCTCGGGGCGAACTTCTTCGCTTTCGGGATGGCGATCGCGCGGAGCGCCGCGAGCGGCGGGGAACTTGGGGGCGCCGACCCCATTTCGCAGTACCTCGAACTCTCGATAAGGGTTCAACCGCTTCTCATTCTCAACATCCTCGTGCTCGCGCTCGTCGGCGGGACGCTTTCGCGTTGGCCCCTGCGCGCGGCGCAGGCGGCGATCGTTCTCTTTGCCGCGGCATCCTCGACGCTTCTTGAGAACTTCTTCACCTTCATGGAGAGCGATACGGGGTCGGGTCATCTGCTGTCCAACATGTTGCTCGCGGGTGGCATCGCGGGTCTTCTTCTCTACTACTTCGAATTGCGCGCGCGCGCCTTTTCGCCGGCCGTGTCCGAGGCGCGCCTCCAGGCGCTGACAGCGCGCATCCGTCCGCACTTCCTTTTCAACAGTCTGAACGCCGTCCTTTCGCTGATCCGCACCGAACCCGAACGCGCCGAGATGGCGCTCGAAGCGCTCGCCGAACTTTTCCGCGTGATGATGCGCGATCATCGCGAGCTTTTGCCGCTTTTCGACGAGATCGACCTGTGCCGGCAATACCTCGAACTTGAAAAGCTGCGTCTGGGCGAACGCCTGACCGTCGTCTGGGAAATTCCCGAAACGCTCCCCGACGTGAAAGTGCCGCAACTGATGATGCAGCCCTTGCTGGAAAACGCGATCTATTACGGCATCGAGCCTTTGAGCGACGGGGGCGTCGTTCGCATTCGCCTGAACCTGAAAGACGACGAGATTCGCATCGAGCTTTCGAACCCTCATACCGGCGCGAACCAGTCGTGTAAAACCCATATGACCGCCCAGGAAGGAAACCATATGGCGATCGCCAATATCCGCGAACGTCTGGCTCTGCATTACGACCTCGAAGCCCGACTGGAAACCGAAGAACGTCCCGGCCCCGACGGCGGGAACGAGTATCGGGTACGCATCGTTTTACCTTGCAGGAGCTAGACCCAAGTGAATTCGCCTTCTCCCCTTTCCATCATGATCGTCGACGACGAAGCACCGGCGCGCGCGCGTCTGCGGGCGCTGCTTTCGGGAATCGCCGACGAGTTGCCGAACACCGTCGTCGCCGAAGCCGCCAACGGGAAACTCGCGCTCGACGCGCTCGACGAGCACGCCGTCGACGTTCTTTTCGTCGATATCCGCATGCCGAAGATGGGCGGCATCGAATTGGCCCGCCACCTTTTGCAATCCGAAAAACCGCCCGCGGTCATTTTTGTGACCGCCTACGATACGCACGCGGTCGAAGCTTTCGAACTCAACGCGATCGATTACCTCGTCAAGCCGGTACGCGCGCAGAGGCTGCTCACCGCGCTGCAAAAGATAAAAAAACCGGCGGAAGCGCCCCTCTCCGAGGGCGCGGCGCAAGCGCTCGCCGCGCTCCAGGAAGGCGCGCGCGCCTATTTGTCGTGCCACGAACGCGGGCGGATGCTCTTGATTCCCATCAACGAAATCCTCTATTTGAAAGCCGACTTGAAATACGTGACGGCGCGCACGGGGCAGCGTGAATACCTGCTCGACGAATCGCTGACGCACCTCGAACAGGAATTCGCCGATCGCTTCATCCGCCTGCATCGAAGCGCGCTCGTCGCCAAGGAGGCGATCGCCGGCTTTGAAAAGAACACGAACGACGAAACCGATACCCAGTGGTACGCGCTGTTGCGCGGCGTTTCCGAAAAGCTTCCGGTCAGCCGGCGGCAGTGGCCGCTCGTGAAGTCCTACGCGAAGCATTTGACGTCGTGACGCGCGCGAACACCGGCGTCCAGGCGCCCTCGCGCCTCGTCATCGCGTCGCGCGAATCGCGGCTCGCGTTGTGGCAAGCCGAATACGTCGCCTCGCGGCTAAGGGCGCTCTATCCCGAATGTAAGGTCGAAATCCTCGGCATGACGACGCGCGGCGACCGCATCCTCGACAAATCGCTCTCGCTGATCGGCGGAAAGGGTCTCTTCGTCAAGGAACTCGAAGCCGCGATCGCCGAGGGGCGCGCCGACCTCGCGGTTCATTCGCTCAAAGACGTCCCGATGGAAATGCCCGAAGGCTTTTCTCTCGCCGCCGTCCTCAAGCGGGAGAACGCGTGCGACGCCTTCGTTTCGGATAAATACGACGCTTTGGAAGCGCTCCCGGACGGCGCGCGCGTCGGTACGTCGAGTTCAAGACGCGAAGCGGCCTTGCGCGCGGAGTACCCGTTTTTGAAGATCGAAGCGCTGCGCGGCAACCTCGATACGCGCCTCCGAAAGCTCGACGAGGGGCGTTACGACGCGATCATTCTGGCCGCCGCCGGACTGATCCGCCTCGGCCTCGAAAAACGTATCCGGGCATTCATTCCGCCCGAAAAAATGCTGCCCGCGCCGGGGCAAGGCGCGCTCGGCGTCGAAATCCGCAGCGATCGCCGCGAACTCGCCGCGTGGCTTGCCCCGCTCGACGACCCCGAGACCGCGTGCTGCGTGCGCGCCGAACGCGCCCTCGCGCGCGCGCTCGGCGGGAGTTGCCAAGTACCGCTCGGCGCGCACGCGCTTTTCGAAAAGAAGACTCTGAGACTTCGCGCCTTCGTCGCGACGCCCGACGGCGCGATACGGCTCTTTGGCGAGAGGGCCGGCGCCTTGGGTGACACAGAAGCGGACGCAAAAGCGGACGCCGAAGCGATCGGCGCCGCGCTCGCGCGGGAATTGCTCGACCGAGGCGCGGACGACATTCTCGCCCGGCTCGCCGCATCGGCGGCGCGCGTATGACGATGTCTCTATCGACTTCGTCGACTCCGCTTTCGGGCAGGCGCATCCTCGTGACGCGACCCGAAGCGCAGGCCGCCGCGCTCGGCGACGCGATCCGCGCGAAGGGCGGGGTTCCCGTGTTTTTCCCGCTGCTCAAAATCACCCCGGTGGACGACCTCGAAGCCTTGCGCCGTCTTGCGCCGCGCCTGGGAGAATATTCGATCATCGTTTTCGTAAGCCCCAACGCCGTCGAGTTCGGCCTGCCGGCGCTTCTGGGCGCGCGCGTCTGGCCCGAAAGCGTTAAAGCCGCCGCGATCGGGCCGGGAACCGAAAAGGCCTTGGCGCGCCACGGCGTCGGGAAGGTTCTCGTCCCCTCGGAGCGTTTCGATTCCGAAGCGCTGCTCGAATTACCCGCCTTCCAGAAGTCACACCTCGAGGGACGGAAAGCGCTGATCGTTCGCGGTGACGGCGGGCGCGAACTCATCGCCGAGACCCTGACCGAGCGCGGCGCGACGGTCGATTACTTGAGTTGCTACCACCGCGCGCCGCCGACCGATGCGTCCGGCGTCGAATCCGCGTTGCGCGAAGGGCTTGACGCCGTAACGATTTCATCGAGCGAGGGACTACGCGCCCTGCCGGGACTCCTCGATGCGAAGAGCTTCGAGGCGCTTTCCGCCGTGCCGCTTTTCGTCCCGCACGCGCGCATCGCCCAAACTGCCGAGGAACTCGGTTTACGAAAAGTCATCCTGACGCCGCCTGCTGACGCCGGTATCATTGACGGATTGTGTGTATACTTTATTCATTCATGAATCGCCGCTGAGCTTGCCGAAAACCTTGCTGCGGCGAAATCCAAAGCCGACGGTTTTCCGGCGATTTTGAATTGAAATCGAGATTGAATCTGGAATTGAAAACAAGCGAACAGCGAGACGAGCCAACAATCATGAACGACACGACTGACACTTTGGACCCCTCCGAAAAATCCGAACCGACGATCGACGCGACCGGGGGTTCGCCGGACGCCGAACTCGCTTCCTCCGCGCCGCCCTCTGACAAGAAGACCGCTTCCGCCGACGCGGGCGCGGGAAAACACGCCGACGCTCCCGAAATTCCCGCTCCCGCCGTAGAGCGCGCGCCGAAGCGGTCGGAATCGACTGCCCACGCACCCTCCCCCTCCGCCCCCTCCGCACACTCCGTACCCTCGACACCCTCCGCGCGATCTTCGGGCGCCTCGGTGTTTTGGATACTCCTCTCTACCCTGATCGCGCTCGCCGCGCTCGGACTTTCCGGCTGGCAGTGGTTCGAAGCGCGCAAACACGTCTCCGAAGGCCAACTTGAACTCGAAAACCGTCTCGCGGCGATCGAAGCGGCGGGCAAAGAGAACCAAGCCGCTTTGCAAGCGCTACGCGATGAAGCGCGCGTACTGCAAAGCGGGAAAGCCGCGCTCGACGCCCGGATTTCCGCCCTTGAGAGTCGTCAAGCCGAATCGAAGGCGCTGCAAGCGGCGCTCGAAGACCTGCGCCGCGGTCTGGCAGGCGGGCGCGACGCGCAACTCCTGCTCGAAGCCAAAGAGAGCGTCGTATTCGCCGCGCAGCAACTCCAACTCTCCGAAAACACGCGCGGCGCGATCCTCGCGCTCGAATCCGCCGACGCGCGCCTGGCGGATGCGGCGCAGTTCATCGGCCTTCGGAAGCTGATTTCGCGCGACATCGACCGCTTGCGCGCGCTGCCGAAAATCGACCGCGCGGGGAAAAGCATGCGGATCGAAAACATCGTTTCCGCGCTCGATACCCTGCCGCTCGCGGCAAACGCGCGCCCGGACGAAAATCCGGCGCCCGAAGACGCGATCGAAAATCTCGATGTGCCCTTCACTTCGCTCGACTACTGGAAGTCACTCGGCGCGCGCGCGTGGAAGAAGCTTCGCAGCCTTGTACGGATCGAGCGCATCGACCGGCAGGAAGTCGTTCCGCTCGCGCCCGAACAATCGCTTTTCCTGCGCGAAAACTGTAAATTGCGCCTGCTCGCCGCGCGCGTTGCGCTGCTTTCCGGCGACCAGCGGCTCTTCCGGCACGATATCGGTGAAGCGCGGAACTGGATCGAACGCTATTTCAATACAAAGGATAAATCCGTCCAGGCGGCGCTCGAAACGATCCAGGAACTCTCGACCGAGGAAATCAGCGTCGAATTGCCGAGCCTCGAAGAGTCCCTTTCGGCGATCGAGCGCTTCAAGACCACGAAGGGAAGTGAGGCCGCGAAGGGGAACGAAGCCGCCAGGGATGGCGAGGCGGTCAAGGAAGGCGCAGGACGCGAAGGGAGCGGAGAATGAAAGGTCTATTCTGGATTCTGGCGCTTTTCGCGCTCGCCGTCGGGTTTTCGCACTTCGGCCATCTCAACGACGCCTACGTCCTCTTGGTCGTCCCGCCGTACCGCGCCGAGGTTTCGCTCAAATTCGCCATCATCGGCATCCTCTGCGTCTTCTTCGTTCTCCACCTGTTGCTCGGCTTCCTCGCCTCGACGATCGCCTTGCCGCAGCGTTTCCGCGCGTTTTTTCAGCGCCGGAAAACCGAAAAGAGCGTCGATACCTTCGGCGAAGCTTTCCGCCTCTTTCTCGAAGGCGATTTTGCCAAAGCGCTGAAAAAGTCGGTCGCCGTCTATGAAACCGGCCACGTTCGCGGCGTTTCGGCGCTGCTTGCCGCCCGCTCGGCGCGGCGCCTCAACGACGAAGCGGCGCTGAAAAAATGGACCTTCAACGCGTCCGAAGCCGACGCGAAAACGCGGAACGCCGCGCTGATGGCCGAAGCGGAAATGCGGATTGACGCGCGCCGTTTTGAAGAAGCTTTCGAGATACTCGAACACCTGCGGAAACGCTCTTCTCCCCCGCGCGCGGCGCTCTGGCTCGATTTGCGCGTTCAACAGGGGCTTCAGAACCCCGACGAAATCCTCCGCGTCGCGCGCCTGCTGGAAAAACACGCCGTCCCCGCGCCCGACTCGGTCGAGTTTGGCGTCTCGCTCTCCGACCTGAAGACGGCCGCGCACGCCGACAACCTGCGCAAGCGGAGCGACGACGTGCCGCGATGTCAGGCCTACTGGAAGACGATCCCCGAAAACGAAGTCACGTCGGCGCTCGCCGAAATATACTGCGAGGCGCTCCTGAAACTCGGTACGGTCGAGGGCGTCAAGAAGATCATCGAGACGCGGATCGAGCGCGAATGGCATTCGGGCCTCGCCGCGCTCTACGCGGAACTCCCTGAAGACGACGGCCTTCCGTTGCGGCTCTCCAATGCGGAAAAATGCCTGTCGAAGCACGGCGGCGATTTTCGCCTTTTGCTCGCGCTCGCGAAGATGGCGCTGCCTCTCGACACGAACAAGGCGAGAATCTACCTCAACGCGGCGCGCGCGCTGCGCGACGAGCCTCGCGTCTGGCTCGAATTCGCGCGGCTCGCCGAGGCGGAAGGAAACGCCGAGGAAGCGCTCGACTGCTATCGCCGCGCCGCCGGTTTGGCGCCGCGCGCTGTTGCCGAGGGCGGCGATTCCGTCGACGCCTAATGGAATTCCGCTACGGCCTGCTCGGTGAAGGCATAGGGTAGATAGCGACGCCCGCTGCGGCCGGTGTTTGTGATCACAGATTGTGATTTCAAAGCCGCGAATTCCTCGGCGTATTCCGAAGGAGGGAGAAATGATGAACCGGGCCAAGCAATACGGCTTGGGCTGTTTATCTTTCCAGCCAGTTCTCCAGCTTCAGGCCACGGATGCGGGCAAATTCGCGCGTATTGTCCGTCACGAGTGTGAGGCCGAGCGCATGGGCGTGCGCGGCGATCAGCAGATCGTTCATGCCGACCAGCCGGCCTGCCGCTTCCAGCTCGGCGCGGATGCCGCCGTATTCGGCGTCCGCCGGAATATCCAGCGGCAGTACCGGGATCGTTTCAAGGATGCCCTCCACCCTGGCAAGCAGCTTGGGCGAGCCTTTCTTTGCGCAGCCATAGCGCAGCTCGGCTGCGACGATGATGCTGGTGAAAATCTCCTTCGGCCCAAACTGTTCAATGCGACGCGCGGCAGACCCGTCGGGGTTGCGGATCACGTTGCTGAGGATGTTCGTATCCAGCAGGTATCCGCTCAAAATATGTCCTCCGGCTGGGCGGGCGTATCCTCAATGGTCAGGAACTTGTCTTCCGGCCCAAGCGGCGCTTCCTTCCTCCACTCGGCCAAGAGTTCGACGATGTTCGTTGGCCGAGTCACCGGCTCGATGATGAGTTTGCTGCCTTCGCGGCGGATCAACACACGATCCCCCGGCAACTCGAATTCCACAGGAATCCGCACCGCCTGACTGCGGTTGTTGCGAAACAGCTTGGCTTCCCTGAATCTGGATGGCGTCGATACGGGTGGCATGGCGTCACTCTCCTATGTATATGCCGTATTGTATATGCCTGACTGCGGCGCGTCAATTGAGAAGACAGAGGACAGAAGACAGAAGACAGTACGGCCTTCGGCCTTTGTAGTCAGGGTTCAGTAATCAGAGGGAGGAAGTCACGCGACCACTGAATACTGAAAACAGATCACGAAGCGAGCGACAGCGAGCGCTCTGTCCTCTGTCTTCTGTCTTCTGTCCTCTGACTGAAAAATGCTCATTGTCTTGTCCGCCGTGATGTTATACTTGAACGGCAAGTGTTCTCGTTCCAGAGAGTCCCCAAGAGCCGCCAAGCGTCTCTTGAGAATTCCGGCGAGTGAATATCGATAGGCATACATACCCATCCAATTCAGGGATTTCAAGAAAACATGGTCGATACGTCTCCCAGCCCTGCTTCCATTCTTTCCGACGAAGCGCGAGATCCAGATTTCAAAAGGAGCGAGAGCCTGGACGCTCTCTTTGCGTGGCTCGACGCGCCGCAGCCTGAGAATCCCGCGGATCAGCTTCTGTTCCTGCAAACGCACCTTGCGACGCTGCACGTCGGCGACGCGCAACCCGTAGAGCGCCTGATTGCGCTCCAGAATCTTTTTACCCGCGCTACCGAGGTCGTTCGCCATCTTCTTCCGGGAATCGTCGTGACTTCGCTCCCCGTCCCGAAGAAAACGAGGCGTCTGGTACGCAGCATGCAGGATGTCCTGAGGTCGCTTGCCGACGATCTCATGGACCTTTTGCCCGTCAACGACACCGGATGGATCGACAATCCGCAGCCCGCGCATGAATTGGGCCTCTGGCAGGCCATGTACGCGATTTCGCTCCACCTTCGCCTGAGCATGCTGATCGCGGCGCCTCCCATTCCGGGAATCTGGCAGCAGTTGCATCAGGCGTACGAGATCGCTTTTTTATCCAAAATTGCCAGAAATACGCCGAGAAACGCGCCGAACAGCCTTCAGGATTTGTATTTCGC
Source organism: Accumulibacter sp. (assembly GCA_031266435.1). Taxonomy (GTDB): domain Bacteria; phylum Pseudomonadota; class Gammaproteobacteria; order Burkholderiales; family Rhodocyclaceae; genus Propionivibrio. The sequence continues at coordinate 7,395 of JAISAZ010000066.1, read as the reverse complement.
GACGGTTTTGACGGGTTGCGTACAGCCGTCTTCCTTCAATTCGGTCGAGGTCAATTTCATCGCGTCGTATTTCGACGCCTTCTCGAATCAGATTCAAGTAACGACGATCGGTGATCCGGACAACGCGCCTTCGACGTTCTGGGTCAATCCGCAATGCGATTCCGCTGCGTTCGCGTGCAACAGGAAGTTGCCGCCGCCGCACAGCAACGCGTATTACTTTTCGTGCCTTCCGCTGGCGAATCTGATCCAAGAGCACCTGAAACTCCTGGAATCCGGGTATCCCCCGAAAAAGATTGACCTGCCCGAATTCGCCGCGACGCTCCAGGGTCTCGGCGTTCTGCGCCGTCTCGTCGGCTATATCGGCCACCCGGCGAAGCGGCGCTTTCCGCGCCGTCGGCAAAAGAGCCGCCGCGCGACGCTTTGCGTCCATTTCGACAGCATCTGGCGCCTTTTTCAGGAAGACGACGATACGCTCTACGAATCCTCGCTGTGGATGGTGATCAACGAGAGCCCGGACGGCCTCGCGCTCATGCACCTTTCGGGCAAGACGGGGAGCATCACCGTCGGCGACCTCGCCGCGATCCGCTTCGAATCCGAAAACGCCTGGCAGGTCTGCATCGTTCGCTGGGCCGCTTCCGAGAGCCAGGAGAACATCGAAATCGGGCTCCAGATTCTGGCGGACCAGGCGACCCCGACGAACATCGCCCTGCAGGACGAAAACAAGCGTCAGGTCCTTTTGTCCGCCTTGCTTCTGCCGTGTTTGCCCAACGCGCACCCGAACGAAATGCTGATCGCTCCGTCGGGATCGCTCCAGAAATACACGGGCGACCTCGTCCTCGTGATCGAGAAGGGGAACGTCGAAATCCGCGAGGTCCGAAAAACCTCGATGGACGAGCAGAACAGCCTGATCGAGATTTTTTCGATCGCACCGCAGGAAGCGCCGCCCGCCCCGGTCGCGGTTCCAACTGCCGCGCCGACCGTCACACCGGCCGATACTCCGGTCGCCATCATCCCGACCGACGCTCCGGCCGTTACGCCGGCCAACGCCCAAGCCGACGCTCCGCCGCCGCAACGCGAGACCGCGCAGGCGCAAGCATAAGGCGTAGCGCAGGCTAGGACAATTCGGCGAGCACCGTGCTCGTCGCGCGGACTTTTTCGCCGATCACGACTTTGACCTGCGTGTCGAGCGGCAAATAGAGGTCGACGCGCGAACCGAATCGAATGAATCCGTAGCGTTCGCCCGCCGCGAGCGACGCGCCTTTTTCCGCGTAGTTGAGAATGCGGCGCGCAATCAGCCCCGCGATCTGGACGCAGGTGATGTCGCGCCCGTCGGACGTTTCCAGATGGAGCGCGCAGCGCTCGTTTTCGAGCGACGCCTTATCGAGCGCCGCGTTGAGGAAACTGCCCGCGTTGTACCATTTTTGACGCACGGCGCACGCAATCGGCGAACGGTTCGAATGGACGTTGAAGACGTTCATGAAAACGCTGACTTTGATCGCGCGACGCTTGAGATAGGGGTCTTCGGCCTCCTCGACGACGACGATCCGTCCGTCGGCGGGCGACAGGACGCTTTTGGCTCCGTCGGGAACGCGACGCCCCGGATCCCGGAAAAACTGGACGCAAAAGAGAAAGATCAGCCAAAAAAGCAGCGATACCCATCCGAAAAACAGGGAAAGCACGGCAAGCGCCAAGGAGATCGCGATGAACAGCCACCCTTCCCGGGCGATGATCGGATGCGGATAATTCATCGAAAGACAACTCCGATTGAAAAGTTGGAAACTTCTCCCCTGAAAAAGGGAGCGTCACGACCACGCACACGAGGGGGTCTTCCCCCCTCGCGCCGGACGTGGAACGAAACGCGCCGTCGCTCCCCATCGAAGGAAAAGCGACGACGTTTTTTCGGGCGGATATAAAATCCGCCCTTGGCAGGTGTCAAAACCGTCGGTTCCCTGGTCAGGGAAGCGACGGACGCCGTCAGTTCTTGGACTGGTCGACGAGTTTGTTTTTCTTGATCCAGGGCATCATTTCGCGCAGGCGCGCGCCGACGGTCTCGATCGGGTGCTCTGCCAGAAGGCGGCGGAACGCCGTCATCGCCGGGTAGCGCGTCGAACCTTCGAGGATGAAGGTCTTCGCGTACTGCCCGTTCTGGATGTTCGCCAGCGCGTCGCGCATCGCTTGACGGCTTTGCTCGTTGATGATTTTCGGCCCTGTGACGTATTCGCCGAACTCGGCGTTGTTCGAGACCGAGTAGTTCATCGTGGCGATGCCGCCTTCGTACAGCAGGTCGACGATCAGCTTGAGTTCGTGCATACATTCGAAATACGCCATTTCGGGCGCGTAGCCCGCCGCGACGAGCGTTTCAAACCCCGCCTTCAGCATTTCGACGGTTCCGCCGCAGAGCACGCATTGTTCGCCGAAAAGGTCGGTCTCGGTTTCTTCGCGGAAGGTCGTTTCTATGACGCCACCCTTCGTCCCGCCGTTCGCGGCGGCGTAGGAGAGCGCGATGTCCTTGGCTTTCCGGGAGGTGTCCTGATGGACCGCGATCAGTTGGGGAACGCCGCCGCCCTTCAGGTATTCGGAGCGCACCGTGTGACCCGGCCCTTTCGGGGCGATCATGATGACGTCGAGGTCGGAGCGCGGAATCACCTGGTTGTAGTGGATGTTGAAGCCGTGCGCGAACGCGAGCGCCGCGCCTTTTCGGATGTTCGCTTCGACTTCGTTGTAATACACCGCAGGGATGTTCTCGTCGGGAAGGAGCATCATGACGAGGTCGGCCCCCTTGACCGCCTTGGCGATTTCCTCGACCTTGAGGCCGGCGTTTTCGGCCTTGCCCCACGACGCCCCGCTCTTGCGCAGCCCCACGGTGATCTTGACGCCGGAGTCGTTCAGGTTCTGCGCGTGCGCGTGTCCCTGCGAACCGTAACCGACGATCGTCACCTTCCTGCCCTTGATCAGTGAGAGATCGGCGTCTTTATCGTAATAAACTTTCATGACACTCCTTTCATTCGGAAAACATTATGGAAATACGGCAATCACAATTTCAGTATCCGGTCGCCCCGGCCAATGCCGCTGACGCCGGTACGGACGGTTTCGAGGATCAGGCTCCGGTCGATCGCCTGGATAAAGGAATCGAGTTTGGAGCACGTCCCCGTCAATTCGACGACGTAGGTCGAGTCGGTGACGTCGATGATACGGCCGCGAAAGATATCCGCCATCCGCTTCATTTCGTCACGGTCCTTTCCGGTCGCGCGCAGCTTGATCAGCATCAGTTCGCGTTCGATGTGCGCGGCCTCGGAAAGGTCGACGACCTTGACGACGTCGATCAGTTTGTTGAGTTGCTTGGTGATCTGTTCGATCACGTCGTCCCCGCCCTTCGTGACGATGGTCAGGCGGGAGAGCGAAAGGTCTTCCGTCGGCGCCACCGTCAGGGTTTCGATATTGTAGCCCCGCGCCGCGAAAAGTCCGGCAACGCGGGAAAGGGCGCCGGCCTCATTTTCCAGCAATAATGAAATGATATGTCGCATGTCGGCGTTCCTTTACTTAAGAGTCCTGGGAGAGAATCAGGTCGGACAAGCCCTTGCCCGCCGCCACCATCGGAAAGACGTTGGCGCCCTGGCACGTGTGGATGTCGAGCAGGACCAGATCGTTTTTGTGTTCCTCGAAGGCTTTGTGCAAAGCCGGCTCGACGTCCTGGGGACGGTCGACGCGGATTCCGACGTGTCCGTAGGCCTCGGCGAGGCGGACGAAATCCGGCTGAAAATCCATATGCGTTTGCGAGTAGCGGCCTTCGTAGAACAGTTCCTGCCACTGCCGCACCATACCGAGGAAGCGGTTGTTGAGGAGGACGATCTTGATCGGGAGCGCGTGCTGCTTCGCCGTCGCGAGTTCCTGGATGCACATCTGGATCGAACCGTCGCCCGTGACGCAGACGACCGGTTTGCCCAGCCCGGCAAAGGAGGCGCCCACCGCGTACGGAAGGCCGACGCCCATCGTTCCAAGCCCGCCCGAATTCAACCAGCGCCGCGGCGTGTCGAATTTGTAGTATTGCGCGGTCCACATCTGGTGCTGCCCTACGTCGGACGCGATGATCGCATCGCCCTTCGTGATCTCCCAGAGCTTCTCCAGGACGAACTGCGGCATGATCTCCTTGCCCGCCTTGTATTTCAGCGAATGTTTCGTGCGCCACTCCTCGATCATCTTCCACCATTCGCCGATGTCGGGCTTGTCGCGCTCGGCGTCGATCAGGCGGTTCATTTCTTCGAGGACGTCGGCGACGCTGCCGACGACGGGAATGTCGACGCGAACGCGCTTCGAGATCGACGAGGGGTCGATGTCGACGTGGATGATCTTGCGCTGCGGTCCCGCGAAATTTTCGATGTTGCCGATAACGCGGTCGTCAAAACGCGCGCCGATCGCCAGAAGAACGTCGCTGTACTGCGCCGCCATATTGGCTTCGAGCGTCCCGTGCATTCCGAGCATCCCAAGGAAGCGCGGGTCGGTTCCCGGAAACGAGCCGAGCCCCATCAGCGTGTTCGTCACGGGGAAATTCAGGCGGCACGCCAGATCGCCCAGTTTGCCCGAAGCGTCGGACAAGACGACGCCGCCCCCCGCGTAGATCACCGGACGCTTCGCCTTCATCAGAAGGGCGACGGCCTTCTTGATCTGCCCCGAATGCCCCTTGGTGATCGGGACGTACGAGCGCATGTGCAGCGACGCCGGATACTCGAAGCGATATTTCTCCGCGGTCACATCTTTCGGAATGTCGACGACGACGGGACCGGGACGCCCCGTCCGCGCGATGTAAAATGCCTTCTTCAGCGTGATCGCGATGTCGCGCGCGCTCTTGATCAAAAAATTATGCTTGACACAAGGCCTCGTGATCCCCACCGTATCGCATTCCTGGAAAGCGTCCTGACCGATGTTCGAGGTCGGCACCTGACCGGAGATGACGACGAGCGGAATCGAATCCATGTACGCCGTGGCGATCCCCGTGACCGCGTTCGTCGCGCCGGGTCCCGAGGTTACGATCGCGACGCCGACGCGCCCGGAAGCGCGCGCAAAGCCGTCCGCCGCATGTACGGCGCCTTGCTCGTGACGAGTGAGGACGTGCTTGACTTTGTCCTGTTTAAACAACTCGTCATAAATATTGAGTACCGAACCGCCTGGGTAGCCGAAAACATGATCGACCTTTTCTTCTTGTAGGCACCTGATTACAATTTCAGCACCGTTCATCATGGTCATAGTTGCCGTCCTGCTCGTTGAGATTGGGAAGGCTTGTAACGTTAAAGCCTTGGCCGCTTTTGGTCAAGATGTCTCGACCCATTGCCGTAATAAAGGCTATACTCAGGGAAGCAATCCTGGCCACACAGCGAGAATTATCGGACTTTCTCATTGCCGCCGAGCGCCGCGCCTTCAAACAGGCGGTGTTTGCCGTACGCAATGAGGAGTCGGCGCTCGACATCGTACAGGAGTCGATGATGAAACTGGCTGAAAAATACGGCGACCGTCCCGCTGAGGAGTTCCCCGTGCTTTTTCAGCGCATCATGCAGAACACGATCCGGGACTTCTACCGAAGAAACAAGGTCCGTTCGTTCTGGACAATCCTGTTTTCGGCTTTTTCGCCGGACGAAGCCGACGACCCGGAAGCGATCGAAGCGCTCGCTCAAAAAACGGAATTCCGCGCGCCCGACGGTCCCGAAGAAAAATTGATCCAGGCGCAGACCCTCAACCTCATCGAGGACGAAATAAAAATGTTGCCGCAACGTCAACGCGAAGCCTTCCTCATGCGTTATTGGGAAGAGATGGACGTCGCGGAAACCGCATTGGCGATGGGTTGCTCGCAAGGCAGCGTCAAAACCCATTGTTCGCGCGCCGTCCACACGCTGGCTGAAGCATTGAAAGCCAAAGGGATTACCTTATGAACGAACGCCACGAACAACAATTCGCCCAGAAGATCGCACAGCGTCTGAACCACAGCCTGCGCGACCTTCCCGCCGAAACGACGGGCCGCCTCGCCGCCGCCCGCAAGCTGGCGCTCGCCCATCAAAAACAGCTTGTGGCCCAAACGGCGTTTGCCGCCCTCGGCGCTTACTTTTTGCCGGACAATACGCGCATCCGGCAGATGCTGGTCTCGTCGCTTCTCTTCCTGAGCGTTTCCGTCTGTTCCGCATTCTGGATGGCCGACCGGGAGATCAACGAGATGAGCGCCATCGATAGCGAACTTCTCGCCGACGAATTACCGATCGGCGCGTTTACCGATCAGGGCTTCAGTACATGGCTAAAGCGCGCGTCTTCGGAATAGCCGCCGGACTCCTCTTCGGTTTTTCGCTCGTCTCTCCGGCCTTCGCTGCGCCGGAGAATCTGTCGCTCATGGCGACACCGCCTCAACCGACGTGGACCGAACTGACGGTCAAACAAAAAATCGTCCTCGCGCCCCTGTGCGATAGCTGGGACGCGCTCGAATATTACCGCCAGAAAAAATGGCTCAGCATCGTGAACCGCTTTTCCTCCCTGTCGCCGGCGGAGCAGCGCCGCGTCCAGGAGCAGATGCAGGAATGGAACACGCTGACGCCCGAACAGCAGGAAGAAGCCCGGAAGAATTTCAAGACGACCCGCCGGCTTTCGCACGAAAAAAGGCAGGAATTCCGGCGAAAATGGGCCGAGTACGTCAGCCTCTCCGAATCCGAAAAGAAGCGCTTCCTTCAGGGAGAATCCCTGGAGAGCATCCGAAAGGGGTCCTCCGAAAACGCGCCCGACGCGCCGAGTCCCGAAGCGACACCGTAATCGGGTATCAGGAATCAGGAGACAGGGATCAGATCGGTCAGCGGCGGCGTTGCCGCCGGGGAAAAGCAACAAAATACCGATCGGTTTTCTTCTGTCTCCTGGTCCCTGACATCTGTCCTCTGAACTATAGGTTAGCGTGAAACAACACGGGATTTGGGCGCAAAAAATCATCGCCGACAATGACGCCGCGATGACTTACGCAAAGAGCAAATGCCTGTAACCCGCCACCTCGGCCAAGCACCACCCCTGGTGCCTCTAACTCGGAGATCGGAGAATCACTGGCAATGTTTCATTATACGGGGTGACGCCGACCTGCGCCATGATCGTTGGGCTGAACGAATGTGAAGCCCAACACCTCGCTTGCGCGAAGCGCAAGCCATAACAGGATCGACGTCATTCCCGCAAAAGCGGACACATCGACGTGTGATTTCGTAGGGGCACGGCGTGCCGTGCCCTGGGTTTCATTCCATTTCCAAACCCGCCCTTATCACATCAGGCCTCCTCGAAAAACCTCTCCTGATCTGGTATAATTCCAATATCCTGAATTATACGAAAGGGGCCACAGATGAAAGTGAGAAGCGCGATCAAGCTTGATCTGTTTGCTGAAGAACG
>JAISAZ010000016.1 GCA_031266435.1 Accumulibacter sp. | reverse complement strand
GACGACCGGCGCGTCCGAGGCAAGCGCGGCCTCCGCCGCCGCGTCGACGGTCTCGAACCCGGCGTTGCCGACGACCTCGAAGCCCGCGACCTCGAAGAAGCCGCGGGAAAAATCGGCACGCGGCTTGTGCTGCGGAATCGGTCCCATGTTGGCGAGGAAGAGGCGCACCCGCCGCCCTGCTTCGGCGAATTTCGTCTCGACCTCGCGGCGCAGGCGCTCGAACGATTCGGCGAGACGAACGATCCTGAGGGGCTTTGCCGACGGACGTTCGGCGTCGAGCGCGGTCAGGACTTCGTGGATCTCGCCCAGGGTCGCGCCGTTGGCGACGGCGTCGATCGCGAGATCGACCGCCTCGCCCTCGCCGGCAAAGCCGTCCTCGATGCGGGTGAGGTCGAATCCCAGCGAATACAGCCGATGCGCGTGCCGGTCCGCCGCCACTTCTTCCGTCCGCGCTTTTTTGAGCGCCGCGCGGTCGACGACCGGCGCTTCGATCTTCTTTTCGGCGAGGTTGGCGTACATGTTGGTGCCGAGGATCACGTCGCTGCGCGTTTCGACGGCCTTCGCGCGCTTGGCGGCGGTCGCTTCCGCCATCGCCTGCGGCGTGCCGGCGGCAATTGCCGCGGCCATGCCGCCGTTCTTTTCGATCTCCTGGAAGATGCGCCACGCCGTCTGGGCGAATTCGTGCGTCAGCTTCTCGATCGTGTAGGAACCGCCGCCCATGTCGATCGGCATCGTGAAGCGCGCTTCCTCCTGCAACATCACCTGCACGTTGCGCGCAATGCGGCGGGAGAAGCGGTCGGGCGTGCGGATCGGCTCGTCGAACGGCGCAAGGTGCATGCTGTCGGCGCCGCCGACCGCGCCCGAAAAGCCTTCGCTCGTCACGCGCAGCATATTGACGTAGGGGTCGTAAAGCGTTTTGTTGCGCGCCGAAGTGCGCGCGTGAATCGCCATTTTCTGAGACTCTTCGTTCCCGCCGAAGGCCGCGACGAGTTGGCCCCACAGGATTCTCGCCGCGCGCAGCTTGGCGATTTCCATGAAGAAATTCGACCCCAACGAAAATCCGAAGCGAATGCGCGGCGCGGCATCGTCGATCGAAAGACCGCGCCCGATCATTTCACGCAGGTATTCGGCCGCCGTCGCAAGCGCGAAAGCGACTTCTTCGGTCGAACTCGCGCCGGCGTTGTGCCAGGGATGCCCCTGAATAAAGACCGTTTGAAGTTTCGGCGCGTTCCTGACCGCCCAACGGCTCGTCTGATACATGCACGCGAGCGCCGTTTCGACCGACATTTCCAGCGCGCCCTCGGTCGCAAGCTCGGCCCAGGGGTCGCTCCCGATGCACGCCGTGCCCAAGTCCCTGCCGAGGTCCTTGTTCTCCGACTTCAGCGCGGCGACGAGCATCGCAAGCAAGGGCAGCGCGCTCGCGCCCGTATGGCATTGCAGATGCAGCGCTTTCACGTCGAGTTCAAAGAGCGCGCGCTTCAGGTCGCCGAGCGTCGCAAGCGAAAGCCCTTCTCCGCCCACGTCCTCCTCACACGCGTCGGCGGGGTCTTTCCCCGTCCGCGTCGCCCGGTCGAGAACGACGGTCAGCCCGGTTTGCCCGCGCGAAGCGTCGTAACGCGCCTCCTCGTTGAATTTCTCCGGAAACGCCAGCGTCAGTTCCTGCGCGATCTTCCACGGCTCGCCCAGAAAACCTTCGGGCCTCGTATTGCGAACGTAGGGCTGAAAACCGGGGCGCGACTTTAAGTGCGGCAAGCCCTCGATGTCCTCCGCGTTGTAAATCGGCTCGATCGTCAGGTTTTCATAAGTCTTTGTAAACATGACCTTATCGAAGGGCGCACCCTTCAGCGCCTTGACGACTTCGGCCTTCCAGTTCTCTTTCTCAGGTCGCTCGAATTCGTCGAAAAATCCCTTGTCCGCGTCGATTGTCGTGATATCGACCGTCAATCCCGTCTCATCCATCGCTTTCCCTTTCCTCCTGTGTTCTTCGTGTTTTTACAAAAAATCGTCCTGGGTTTCACCCTTGCCGCCTCTGTGATTTCGGCCTTCCCCGCGCGCCCTCTTTTCCTTCCCTCCTCCCGACACCGCGCCGCGTCTCGCAAAATAGCGGCGTCAAGGACGCTTCCCGAAACCGGGCGGCGTAGACGATCGGGACGGACAGAGGCGCAAAAAGGTCACGCGGCGGGGGTAATGTGAAAGATGCGACGCAAAAAACCGGCGAGCCGCGTTCGGCCCTCCAGAGCAAGGCGTCACGCGCCGGGTCGAAACCGCTTCTTGCGTAAAGCGACGAAAATTCCCCACGCGCCATCTTTCGAGCGAGCCTTCCTTTGAACGGAGCTTCTCAAAGCACAGAAATACAAAAGGCGCCCGGGAGGGGACGGTCGAGTAAGAGCCGAACAAGCTGGTTGCCACGGCCACGTGAAAATGGATGAACGAGAAAACATCCTGACCGGACGGCCGGCTTTCCCCCACCCCGGGGACACCAAACCATCTTTGGGCCGGTCTTCTGGCTCGCCGTCTTCCTTCTTCGTCGCCTTCCCATGCAGATTCCGCACAGTGACGTTTTGACGAAGTCGTCAGGCTTACAGCAGCGGGGGCTGCGCCGGAATGGCTCTAAGTGCGCGCTTGCACTCGGCTTCACCGGCTTCCCGTTTCACCCCGATCCAAGGATTCAATCGAGGCACCCAAAAACTGACGCGGATTCTAATCCCGATTTTTTGGTGAAGTCAAATTTTTTTTCTGAGGGATGTCGCGCGGGGAATTTCAAGCCGAATGTACAGAGGGCGAATCGCTGTAAAATGAAGCCGTCCCTCTCAACAAGAAAGGAATCACCATGCGACCGTCCGTTGCGCTCGACATGAAGCGAAGCGCGGTGCGTGATCAGGGATCAGGTATCAGATGAAAACCGATCGGTGGTTCAACGATCTTTCTCCGGCGGCGAAGCCGCCGCTCACTGATCTGATCCCTGATCCCTGATTCCTGACTCCCGATCCCTGATCCCTGTTCCCCGATATGCGTCTGCGGAATCGTTGGGCTTTGCTTCGCCGCAGCCCAACCTATACCGCCGAGGGCGGAGGGCAAAGGGTATAGGTTGGGCTGAACGAATGTGAGAGCCACAACGTTTCCGAGGCGGCATGAAAAAACTCTTCTCCGGCGGCGAAGCCGCCGAACCCCTCCCCCACCCTCCCCATAACAGGGGAGGGAGTCACGAACCCCCCCAACCTGACAAGGGAGGGGTCGGGGGTGGGTTCTGATCTGATCCCTGATCCCTGATTCCTGATTCCTGACTCCCGATCCCTGATCCCTGATCTGGGATGCGGTACGAGTCGCTCGCCCATGCGCCGAGGTCGATGAGTTTGCAGCGCTCCGAGCAGAAGGGGCGGAAGGGGTTTTCGGGCGACCACAGCGATTCGCCGCCGCATTGCGGGCAGCGCACGACGCGCCGGATATTCAGAGTTTGCATACCGCGACGTCGAAGGGTATTTCGACTTCCGGCTCCTGGGGGTTTGCGCGGTTTTCTTTGTTCGGGTGAACGAAGCGTATGTTGATGACGTATTTATTGGCGCTGACTTCGGGAACGAGCACGAGTTCCGGCGCGAGCGAGACGCGCACCATCTGCGGCGCGACCCCGTTGGGCATCAACTGGAACAATTCGCCGCGCGCGACCTGGTGCAGGGTTTCGCCGCTCCGGCGCAGGAGGCGCAGGATGATCGCGATGCCGCCGTTGAGCGGAAGGAAGGGTTTCAACCAGTCGTTCAGGGATTCCCGGCGCTTTTCAGCCGAGAGATGTTGCCAGTAGTGGTAGGACGGCAGGTCGAATTCGCAGACGCCGCCGGGAATCAGCGCGCGGCTCTTGATCCCCATCAGCCACTCGTTTTCGCGCAGGTGCTGACCGATCTTCCCGACCATTGCGAGGATCGCGGCGGACGCCTGCTCGATTTCGTACAGCGCTCCGTTCAGGAGTTTTTCGGAGACCCTGGATTCGTTGCGGTTACTCAAAAGGACTTGGCGCTGGCGTTCGAGTTCCTGAAGAAGGTCCATCTTGAGGTCGGCGCGGCTTGCGACTTCGAAGATTTCGAAGATCGCCATCAAGGCGGCGTGGTGCTCGCGCGAGGCCGTTTTCCGCGCGAAATGGAGCGCTTTCTCGAAAATATCTTCGAGACGCAGCAATGTACGTATTTTTTCGCTGAATGGATATTCGTAGGTAATCACGCTCGTCGTGATCAGAACAAGGCGCGACGCATTCCCTCGGCGACGCGCCCGTCGCTTTCCCCATGCGCCAGATCAAGATATTTTCGATGCAATTCGGCCACCTGTCGACTCAAGGTTTCGATATTGCCGTTATTCAGCACAACGTCGTCCGCCACGGCCTCCCTGTCTGGTCGGGAAGCCTGCGTCGCCATGATAGCACGCACTTCGTCCAAAAAAAGCCCGTTTCTCGACATGACACGACTTTCTTGCAAGGATTCTTCGCAATCGACGAGCAGAATCCGGCGGATCATCCGGCGCAGGAAGCCGGTTTCGACGAGGAGCGGAACGACGAGGATCGCGTACGGGGATGCCGCCGACACGCAACGCTTTTCGCTTTCGGCGAGAATCAGGGGGTGCAGAATGGCTTCGAGGCGGTTTTTTGCCGACGCGTCGGCAAAGGCGATCCGCCGCATGACGGGGCGGTTCAGGCGTCCGTCCGCATCGACGACGGACCCGCCGAATTCGTCTCGAATCGCCCTCATCGCGCCACCGCCGGGGCGGGTGAGTTCGTGGGCGATGGCGTCGGTATCGACGATCGAGACGCCGAGGGCCGAGAAAAGATCGGCGACGGAACTTTTTCCGCTGCCGATTCCGCCGGTCAGACCGACGACGAAGCTCATCGCGCTCCTCGGCAGTTGAGCGAGAACTTTCCGGGAACAGATCTTTCGAGCGCGCGCCTCAACGCGTCGGACTGCGTTTCGGGGCCACGGAGCGCGAGCGAGCGAACGCGCGCGCCGCGTTCTCCGACGACGGCCGAACGGACGCCCTTCGCCTGGAGCGAAACGAGTCTCTCAAGGGCGGCGCTTTCGGTCGAGAAAATGCCGAGGGATATGGCAAAACGATAAGGCCCCGGATCCTGTACGACGAAGAATTCGGGAACGTTCAGGCGCTTGAGTTCCTCGACCTTTTGTTCGGCTTCCTGCCGGTTGGCGCGCGGCGGGATGAAGACCCAAAAGGTACTCTTGCCCGACGCGCGCGTGTATTCGACGCTGAACGCCGGGAAGTTCCTGGCGAGCAGAGATTCGACGCGCGCGCGCTCGACAACCTGAAGGTCGTTTACGGAAAAGCAGATTTCGCTGACTTTTTCGGGTGGCGACACGGGAGGATCGGGGGGTAGGGCGGGCACGGGCGTTTCGGGGGGAGGCGAGACCACGGGGGGCGCGGACGCTTCAGGCGGTGAGGCGGGCGGCACGCGTTTGGCAGGGAGCGGCGGCGCTTCGTCGCGCGAGACGATTTTCACGCGCTCGGGCAGAATCTCGCGCGCGCGGAGCGAATCTCCGGCGGGCGTGCCACCCAGATAGCCCCCCGCCCACAGGAAGAAGAGCAGGTTGACGGGGATCAGCAAAAAGACGATCGCGCGCATCGGACCTATCCTGACACCTGCAGGGTCGGCGGAATTTCATCGCGCGCGGACGACGGGGGCGGTGTCCCGCGCTCGATTTCCCGCCGCACGACGCGTGCAGGCAGAAACGCCGAAACGAGCCGGTCGCACGCGGCGCGCGCGGTCTCCCGGTTGTCCTGCGTGAAGTTGCATACGTAGAGGTCGAAGGTGACGGCGCGCATTTCGGGCCAAGTGTGCACCGCCAGATGCGACTCGGCGAGGATGACGACTCCGGTGGCGCCCGCGTCCTTCCCCGGTTCTCCGGCGAATTGGTGGAAGAGTTCGCCGAGCGGCGTCAGACCCGGAGCGGCGCAAACCGCCAGACACAGGCCGCGCAAAGCCTCGACGCTGCTCAGAAGACGCGCTTCGCAGCGACAATCGTAAAGTTCGGCGACGATGTGCAGACCGTTCATTGCTTGGCGGGGACGCGAGGAGGGCTGGAAAAACGGGAAGAATATACCACAGAATTATCCTGGAACGAGCAACAGAGGCAAATCACACGAGCGAGGAAACGAAGCGTTTTCCAAGACGGCGCAGCGTTCGTTCTGCCGCGAGGACGCCCCGGTATTGCGCTTCTTCGAACAGCGAAAAGCCGCTCACGTCCGAGTGCGCGAAGCGCAGGCGCGTGCCGTCGGCGGCGAGCAGACGGCGCGCGGGACCCCAGATCGACCCCGGCGTCGGACGCGCCATCGCGTGCCCGATGCGCGTCACGTCGAGGCGGGTGCAGAGTTGCCGGAGGTCGGGGTGCGCTCTTTCCAGGTCTTCGAGGACGGTTTCGGCGCACTCCTCGCGCGACCATGCCAGCAAATTCTGGCGCGCGACCTGCGGGGGAAAGCGCGAGAACGCGCGATAGTAGGTCAGTACCGTTTCTCGCGTCGATTGGCGAAAATGCTGGTGCGTCGCCGCGACGTAGCCCAAGCCCGGACTGTCGTAAAGCACGTTGTCCCACGAGAGCGGCGCGCCGGGACGCGACGCGGGGACGCGCGAGAGCGTCAGGTTTGCGACGAGCCACGGCGCGTACGAAAAAGATTTTCCCGCGCGCTTTGCGTCTTCGTTCCCGGTGAATATGTAAGGGACGAGAAAAGCGGGCGCCGCCCAGATCAGTTGCTTCGCTTCGATACGCAGGCTCCGCGCGCCTTCGGGACGCCAGACGTCGACGAGCCAGCCTTCGTCTTTTTCCTCGACGCGAAAGACGAGCGCGCCGTTCAGGAAACGGTCGCCCGCGTTCGAACGGATCGACCGCGCGAGACCCTCGGCGAGCCAGGCGTTTCCGCCGGGGGTCGTCAGTACGGCGTCGCTCGCGGCGTCTTTCGCTTCTCCGCTGCGGCAGGAAAAGTAATGGATTCCGGCCCACGCCGAGACTTCCGCGCTCGAAGTCCCGTAATCGTCGCGGCAAGCGTAATCGACGTACCAGTGCAAGTGTTCCGAGGTGAAGCCCTGGGAAAGCATCCAGTCGCGCATCGTCGCGCGGTCGAGCGCACGCAGATCGGGCGCATCCGACGAGAGCGCCATCGGCAGGGCAAACGCGCGCGAACGGCCGTCGCGCCGGGTCTTGAAGCCTTTCATCAAATCGAAGAAGCGCCGGTATTCCTTTTGCTCGGCGCCGGAAACGCCGAGCAGCGGCAGGAGTCCGTCGCGCCATAGGCCATTGTAATACAGGCGTTCCTGCGGGGCGGCGCACAAATAGCGCTCGTCGTAACGCGGCTGACGCGCGTGCGGGTCGCCTTCGAGGACGCCGAGTTCCGAGAGCAGTTCGCGCGTCGCCGTCGCTTCCGGCGTCGGCAACGGCAGGTAGTGCGCCGCGAGCGGGAATTCGCTGACCGCGTTGCGCCCCGAGCGCGAGTTGCCGCCGGTCGAGGCTTCGAGTTCGAGCAGCAAAAAGTCCCGGAAGCCCGATTTCGCCAGTTTCCACGCTGCCGACAGCCCGCCGATCCCCGCGCCGACGACGACGACCGGGACGCGCTGCGTTTCCCGCGCGGGGGGCAGACCCGGCACGCGCAAGAGGTGCCCGATGTCGGGCGAGGTCCCGATGAAGTCCCCCGGAGGCAGGGGCGGCGCGGAGGAGTCCGTCGACCTTCCGCAGGCGGAAAGCGTCGTCAGCCCCGCCGCGAGCCTCCCCAGGAATTTACGGCGGTCCATGCTCATTCCTTTTCCAGTTCGTTCATGCCGAGAAGACGAGCCGCAGACAGTACCGGTAGTACGGCAAGGCGAGTCGACAAAGGAAGGGACGGACTGGAAATGGAATCATCGCAGGACTTCGCGCCATTCTTCTTCAAAGGTATGGACGAGCACCTGATTGTCGAGGCGGTTGACTTCGGATTCGACGCGCGCCATGTCCTTCGGAAATTGGAAGAGCGAGCGCGTCGTTCCCTCGTTCAGAAAGCGCAGTTTTACGTCGTACTTTTCGGGCGGCGTGTAGGCGCCGCGTCCGGCGAGGATGAAGCCCCACTCGCCGAACGAGGGGACAAGGACGTGGTAGGGCGCGGTTTTGAAGCCGACGCTCTCGAGCGTGGTGACGACGCACCAGAACGAACGTCGCGCGTAGAGCGGCGACGTCGATTGAATCGCCGCGAGCGCGCCAATATTCATATGCTTTTCCAGAAGACGGTAAAACGCGCTCGTGTAAAGCTTTCCGACCGAAAAATTCGAAGGGTCGGGAAAGTCGACGACGATGAAGTCGAAGGATTCGTCGTTCTCTTCGAGCCATTGCAGCGCGTCCGCGTTGACGATCACGAGCTTCGGCGAATTGAGCGCGTCGTCGTTCAGCCGGCGCATGAGCGGCGCGGTCGAGAAAAGCCGCGTCATTTCGGGGTCGAGGTCGACGAGCGTCACCGATTCGACACCGGGATATTTCAGTATTTCACGGACGGCGAACCCGTCGCCGCCGCCGAGAACGAGAACGCGCCGCGCGTTCGGCAGCGCCGACAATCCGGGGTGTACGAGCGCTTCGTGGTAACGGTATTCGTCGCGCGAACTGAACTGGAGGTTGTTGTTCAGAAAAAGGCGGATGTCGTCTTTCCAGCGTGTGATGACGATACGCTGATACGGCGACGAGATCTGGTAGACGATCTCGTCGGCGTAGAGTTGCGATTCGGCAAACGCGGTAAAGCGCCCCGCACCCAAAAAACCCGCGACGAGCACGGTCAGCGCAGCGAGGGCCTGACATTTGAGCGCGAGGGGATTGTGCGTGCTCAGCCGATCGCGGAATATCCAGAGCGCCCAGAGGGCGACCAGCGCGTTGAGTATCCCGAAGAGCAGCGCGCTCTGTACGAGGCCGAGCCTTGGGACGAGCAACATCGGGAAGAGGATCGAAACCGCGAGCGCGCCCAGGTAGTCGAAGGTCAGGACTTGCGAGACGAGTTCCTTGAAATCGAGGTCGTTCTTGAGAATCCGCATGATGAGCGGGATTTCCAGCCCGACGAGCGTCCCGATCAGAAATACAGCGAGGTAGAGCGCAAGCTTGAACGGCGTCGAGAACCAGACGAAAACGGAAAAAAGCCCCGCCGCCGAAAAACCGCCGACGACGCCGACGAGAAGTTCGATCTGCACGAAGCGCGCGATGAGCCGGCGGTCGATGAAGCGCGAGAGCCAGGAACCGCAGCCCATGGCGAAAAGATAGGTGCCGATGACGGTCGAAAACTGCGTGACCGAATCTCCGAGCAGATAGCTCGACAGCGCGCCGGCGATCAATTCGTAGGCGAGGCCGCAGGAAGCGACGATGAAGACCGAGAAGAGGAGCGCGTGGTTCATCGGGGACGCCTCAGCCTTGAGGAAAACATCGTGGCGAAAGGGGCGAAAGAGACGAAAGGGGCAAAAGGGGTAAAAGGGGCAAAACGCTCCCGGCGCCGCGCCGCCCGGTCGCGCCGAACGTGCTTATTATTTATGATAGCCCCGGCTGCTGGGACTGCGCGACCCCGACGAACCGTCGCCCGTAAAGAGAGACCAGCCCTGATACTGGGCGTTCGAGAACAGGAGGAGGGCGATGACCCCGGCGATGCGGCTGATTTTCAACATTAATCGTCGTCCCAAATATCGTCGTCGTCGTCATCATCGTCCTCATCGTCGTCGCCGACGTCGCTTTCTTCCCACCGGGTCGCTTCGAACGAGGAGTGGCGCAACCAGGCATAGATCGGGGAGAGGGCGAGGAAGATGACCAGAAGAACGAAGTTCGACCACGCGACGGAACGGCGCTCGATTTCGACGCGGTCGACGATCGCCGGCTGAGAAGGCGCGCCGAGTTCAAAACCCGCGTCGTAGTTGACCACCATGTAATACCTTCCGGGCGGAATGTCGGCAAAGCGAATCGAATTCACGCGGCGTCCTTCGGGAGCGCGTTCGCCTTTGTACGAGGCGAGGTCCTGGACGCCGCGACGGATTTCGCCGGTCTCTTTGTCGACGAGCGCGGTGGCGACCTCGACCCAGTTGTTGTCGGCAATGTTCAGGCTGTGCTTCAGAGTGAGCGACTGCGTGTGCCTGGGCAGGGTGAATTCCTTCGTGACGTTATAAGAGGAATTCGGCATCGCGGCGTTTTCGGACATCGGGATCGTCAAGTCCTGCTGAAAAAACTTTTTCTGGGGAATGAAAAAAAGAAAGCCGAGTTGAATCACCGAGCCGAGCAAAATGAACGCGAGGAAATGCGCGAAAGTCTGACCGAGGCGCTCTTTCCACGGATTCGGCTGATTCGCGTAGACGCCGGAAGCCTTGGGGAGCGACTTCAGCTTGAACGCCGAAGCGACCGTGTCGCCCTCCAGATACTCCGCCCGTGTCCAGGTGATCTCGTCTTCCATACTTTCGCGGGAAAGCATCGAGGGCGGGGAAACGTATTCGTCGAGTTGGCACGTGTCGCCGGCTCGCGCGACCCAGTAGAATTCGCCGACGACGTATGTCGTTTCCACGACACCCGAACTGAAGAGCCTGAATCCGCGCTTGTCGTACAGGATCGTGTTGTCGCCGGGTTTGACGAGGGGAAAACTCGAAAGCGTGCGGGCGAAATTCCAATGCCCATCGTACTCGGTCAGCCAGGTGAAGCCCTCTTTTCCATTGAACAGAAGGTATTCGTCCCAGAAGTAAGGCATCCCCTCCGAGTAAATGCGCCGCCGCAAAAAGCCGATGACTTCCCATTCGACGCCCTCCAGGCTTCCGCGCGTGCCGAGCTTGATGCGGGGCCTGACGCGAAGACCGCGCGCGGCTTCGACCAGCAGGCTCATCTTTTTGTTCTCGACGCCGATGAGCGAACCGCAGCCGCCGCAGGTGATGCTCTGGATTTGCAGCGAATGGATTTTCAGCGGCGCGGCGCAGTGTGGGCAGTTGAAGCTCTCGACCTTGATTTCGGAGCCGTCGCTCGCGTATTGCAACGCGGCGGTCGATTTGAGATTCGTAAGGTGCAGATCGTCGAAATGCACGGGTCGCCCCAGAAAAACCAGGGGCGGCGTTTCGCTGTAGTCGATCGTAGCGAAATGCCCTTCGGCGCTGCGCAGGTCGGCGGTTTTTGTGTCGTAGCCCGCATCGACCTTGAACGGCAGTTCGCCCTGGCCGGCGACGCAACGCGCGGTGACGAGATTGGCGACCTGAAAGTCGATCTCCGCGAACTTGAGGTGCATCCCCGGCGAAAGGGCGTCGAAATCTGGAATCGCTTCGACCACCGAGGCGCGTTCGCTGAAAACGTATTCGCCGGACGCTTCGGAAAGCCAGGCGCTGCGCGCGCCAGCGAGAAGGAGATGCCATTCGTTCCAGAGCCCCGCGTCGTACTGGAGCTGGATGCGTCCGATGACGCTGAAGCGTTTTTTGTCGACCCTTCCCTTCGTGGATATCTGGATCGGTGAAGGGTCGTCGATCAACTCGGCCATTCGACCGAGATTTTTCAGCGCCCTGCCGTCGTAGAGCAGCGTGCTCCTGCAGAACGCGCAGATGGAATAAACCGACGCGGCCGACTGGAATTTGACCGGGGCGCCGCAGGAAGGGCATTGGGCTTTTTTCACGGCATGCCGACGGTATTCAGCTCAGTTTGCCGAGCAATTCCGTTTTTTTCGCGTCGAATTCGGCCTGTGTCAAAATTCCCTTGGTCGTCAGATCGTGCAGTTTTTCGAGTGTCGCCGTGATTTCGTCCACCCGCGCGTCGGGCAGCGCCGAAGCGGCGGCACTCGGCACGCTCGGCACACTCGGCGCGATCGCCTGCGCCATCGCCTGACCGATTCCCATGCCGGCGCCGAGTCCCGCGCCGATGCCGCTCATCCCGCCCTCGTTCTGCGCGGCGATCGGGATGCTGTTCGCCACCTGATAGCGGGTGAAATCCCCCAGGTCGCCGACCATATTCATTCCGATCCGCGCGTCGAGGGTTTTCTGCAATTCTTCGGGCAAGGAGACGTTCTGGAGCGTAAAGCTGTCGAGCAAAAGACCGTAGCGCTCGAAGACCGCGGAGAGCGCCGCCGTCAGGCGCGTCTCGAATTCGCCCTGCTTTGCCGCCATGTCGACGAATGGAACGCCGGATTCTCCGAAGAGGCTCGTCATCGCGGAAATCACAAAATTGCGCAACTGCCCGTCGAGGTCCTCGGCCGTGTAAACGTCGCGCGAGCCGGAGATGTCCTTGTAGAAGCGCGCCGGGTCGTTCAGCCGGTACGAATACATGCCGAAGGCGCGGATGCGGATCACTCCGAAATCCGGGTCGCGCAGGGTGATCGGGTTGGGCGTCCCCCAGGTCCTTTCAAGCTGTAGACGCGTCGAGAAAAAATAAACGTCCGATTTGAAGGGCGACGCGAAGAGTTTGTCCCAGTTGTTCAGATTCGTCAGGACGGGCAGGGTCTGCGTATTCAGCGTGTGAAGCCCCGGACCGAAAACGTCCGCGATACGGCCTTCATTGACGAAAAGCGCCATCTGCGATTCCCGGACGGTCAGGCGCGCGCCGTTCTGGATTTCGGCGTCGTCCATCGGGTATCGATACGCGATGATATCTTCGCCCTCCTCGGTCCATTGAATGACGTCGATAAACTGTTTCTTGATGAAGTCCATGAGAGCCATGAGAGTCTCCGAAAACCCAAGCGTCAGTACGTCATGCACGCGGCGTTCAGAACACCGACGACGAACGAGGACGCGGCGAGGAAAAGGGCGGGCGCGACTTTCCCCTGAACGATGCTGTCCGAAAGCCTGGGGAAGGCCATGCGCACGACCACGTAGAGCAGGAGCTGGATGACACCGGCGACCGCGCCCCACGCGATCAGGTCGGTGAGCGAGTCGCTGTGCGCGATCACGTTGGCGATCGGCAGGACGAAACCCGTCATTGCGCCTGCCAGACTGACGGCGGCGGCGACGTTCCCTTCGCTGATGAGCCGGATTTCGCTGTGCGGCGTGAGCACGACGTAAATCAGCAGAAAGGCGAAAAGCAGCGCCGCGCCCGTGACGAAGTAGGAAAGGAAGGCGGGAAGCGCCGATAACATGGCGGGGGACGGGACGGGCATACTCATGAAATTCAGGCGGGGATCGCCTGCCGCAAAACGATGGAATGATAGTATACCAGTCCGTCGAGGATCATGTTTTCTTCGACGCGCGAAGGAATTTCCAGGTGCGGGGCGATCGACTGCGCCGCGCCGCCGGTCATGAGGCAGATCGCCGCCGGGTCGGAACGTATCCTCGAGAACATTTTTTCCATCGCGCCGATCTGGGCTTGCAAACAGCCGCTCACGATCGCGTCCTGCGTGTTTCGCGGTTCGCGGCTGGGGTGGCGCTCGGAGACGAGCGGCAACTGGACGGTGTTGCTCGCCAGCGACGTGTACATCAATTCGAGCCCCGGAAGGATCAGACCGCCCCGAAAGACGCCCGACGCGTCGAGCCAATCGACCGTCGTCGCCGTTCCGGCGCAGACGACGAGGCTGGGACCGCGCGTCAGTTTGCGCGCGCCGATCAGCGCCGCCCAGCGGTCGGCGCCCAGGCTTTCGGGCGATTCGTAGGAGTTCCGAACGCCGCAGGCGTCGGTCGAAGAACGGAGCCAGAGGATCGGCGCGCGCGGACTCAAGGACGCGTTGATCGCCGTTTCCACCGTGCGGCCCGCGACGTTGCACGCGACGACGGGCGCCTTTTCGGGCCACGCGGCTGAAACGTCGGCGAGTTGCAGGGCGTTGGACGTCGACAAAACGCCGAGCGAAATCCATTTCGCACCGTCGAACACTCCCCATTTGATGCGCGTATTACCGGCGTCGATCGCAATAATCATAGGAGAAATCAGAGGAAAAACGCGGTTCCGGGATCATGAATCGGATCTCACGCGGCGCGCAGACTCAGGTCGCCCGACACGCAACGCTCGACGCCGCCGGGGGTTTGGATCAGCAAGGCGCCGTCGTCGTCCGCGCCGACGCAGACGCCTTCTTTTTCAAGCCGCCCGCCGTTCAGAAGGCGTACGGCGCGTCCCTGCCAGGCGTTCAGTTTCTGCCACTCGTCGCGCAGGGGAGCAAAACCGTGCACGGAAAAAACGTCGAGCGTTTTCGCGAGTTCTACCAAAAGCGCCGCGAACACGTCACGCGCGTCGGGCAACGGGGAGAGCAAGGCGTCGAGCGCCGTCGGGGGGAGCGCCAAATCCGAAAACTCGATGGCGTCCGGGACGTGAAGGTTGATTCCAACGCCGATGACGGCGAATGAGTAAGTCGGCGTTTCCTGCAAGTCGATGAGAATCCCGCCGAGCTTGGCGTCGTTGCCCAGAATGTCGTTGGGCCATTTGAGCGAAACGCCTTGCGCACCAAAGGCGTTCAGCGCGCGCGCGACGGCCGCGCCGACCGCGAGCGAAAGGCCCGCCAATTGGTTAAGTTCGCGCTGGAAATGCCACAAGACCGAAAACGCGAGGCTGCTCCCCGGACGCATCGTCCAGCTTCTTCCCCGACTCCCCTTGCCCGCCGTCTGATTTTCCGCGACGACGACGGACCCCGAAGGCGCGCCGCGTTCGGCGCGCTCCTGCAGGAGTGTGCTCGTCGATTCGCACGAAGGCAGCGCGTCGACCGTGAAACGGCTCCGAAAGCCTTCCGGAAGCTCAAGGAAGCACGCCGGACCCACCGACGCGCCAGAAACAAATTCAGCCATTCTATGGAGTTGAACGGAAAAAAACGCCCGTATTATCCACGATTTATGTCCTTGGGTGCTCTGGATTGTCCGCTTTGGCGTTCGATATTTCCAAGTCCTTGATTTTTCTGGTAATTGTATTTCTCCCAATTCCGAGCGCCTGCGACGCTTCGACGCGCCGTCCGCCCGTATGCGCCAGGGCGCGGTCGATGAGGACGCTTTCGAAGCGTTTTACGAGTTTTTCGTGAACGTTTCCGTCGTTCGCGGCGAGCAGACGGTCGACTTCGTCGGCCAAGCCGCTTTCCCAGTCGGACGCGCCCGCCGTGGCGGGGAGCGCGCGAAGTTCGGGCGGAAGATCCGCAAGGTCGATCTGCTGCCCCGGCGCCATGACGGTCAGCCAGTGGCACAGGTTTTCGAGCTGACGCACGTTGCCGGGGAAATCCAGGGCGCCGAGGTATTTTTGCGCGGCGTCGGAAAAACGCTTCGCTTCGACACCGAGTTCCTTCGCGCTCTTCTGCAGGAAATGCCGCGCGAGGATCGGGATATCTTCGCGACGTTCGCGCAGGCTCGGCAGACGCACGCGGATCACGTTGAGCCGGTGGAAGAGGTCTTCCCGAAACAGCCCCTCCTTGACGCGGACTTCAAGCTTCTGATGCGTCGCCGCGATGATGCGAACCTGGGCTTTCAGCGGCAAGCGCCCGCCGACGCGGTAATACGTTCCGTCGGAGAGGACGCGCAAAAGGCGCGTCTGGAGTTCGGGAGGCATGTCGCCGATCTCGTCGAGAAACAAGGTACCGTTTTCCGCCTGTTCGAAACGCCCCTGGCGCTGCGCCGCCGCGCCGGTGAAGGCACCGCGTTCGTGGCCGAAAAGCTCGGATTCGAGCAGATCCCTTGGAATCGCCGCCGTATTGATGGCGATGAAGGGCTTGTTGGCGCGAGGGCTGTGCCGGTGCACGGCGCGCGCGACGAGTTCCTTGCCCGACCCCGACTCGCCGGTGATCATGACCGTCGCGTTCGATTGGCTCAGGCGGCCGATCGCGCGAAAAACCTCCTGCATCGCGGGCGCCTGACCGATGATTTCGGGCAAGGGGTCGATTTCGCCAGACGCACCAAATTGGTGCATGCTTTCGTCGACCGCGCGCCGAATCAGATCGAGCGCTTGGTCGACGTCGAAGGGTTTGGGCAAGTATTCGAAGGCGCCTCCCTGAAAGGCCGCGACCGCGCTGTCGAGGTCGGAGTACGCCGTCATGATGATGACGGGCAGCGAGGGGAAGTCGGTCTTGCAGCGTTTCAGCAGGTCGAGTCCCGATTCTCCGGGCATTCGGATGTCCGAGATCAGGACTTGCGGCAAGTCGCGCCCAAGATCGAGCTGCGACAAAGCTTCGCCGGCGGAGGCGAAGCTCCTGAACGGCATTTTTTCGCGCGCCAGGGTCTTTTCGAGCACCCAGCGTATCGACTTGTCGTCATCGACAATCCAGATCGGCTTCATCGTAAAACCCACTCCGGTGTGAGACCTTCTTTTTCCAAAAACTGCGAACACTCCTCAAGAATAAGCAAATAACTTGCCATCATTCCTTTTCCAGT
Source organism: Accumulibacter sp. (assembly GCA_031266435.1). Classification (GTDB taxonomy): domain Bacteria; phylum Pseudomonadota; class Gammaproteobacteria; order Burkholderiales; family Rhodocyclaceae; genus Propionivibrio. The sequence goes on along the minus strand of JAISAZ010000016.1, from coordinate 29,782 downwards.
TCATTCCTGCTTAAGAAGCACGAGCCGCAGACAGTACTGCAGTACGGCAAGGCGAAGTCGACAAAGGCAGGGATGAACTGGATATGGAATCAAGAGAGACTCAAGGGCAGGAGCACAGTAAAGCAGGTATGCCCCGGACGGCTTTCGCACTCGATGACGCCTTGATGCTGATGGATGAAGCTTTGCGCCAGCGTCAGTCCCAGCCCGGAGCCGCCTTCGCGGCCCGACACGAGCGGAAAGAACATGCGCTCGCGGATGTTTTTCGGAACGCCGGGGCCGTTGTCGATGACTTGCAGCGACACGGCGAGGCGGTGGCGGCGCTTGGCAAGCGTGACTTGCCGCGCGACGCGCGTGCGGAAGGTGATGCGACCGTCGCGCGCGTCTTCTCCGATCGCCTGCGCCGCGTTGCGCGCGATGTTGAGCACGGCCTGGATCATCTGTTCACGGTCGGCGACGAGCTCGGGCAAACTCGTATCGTAATCGCGGCGGATCGTGAGCGTTTTCGGGAACTCAGCGGTCAGCAGGCTTCGAACGCGTTCGAGAACCTCGTGGATGTTGAGCGGTCCCGGCTGCATCGGGCGATGCGGCGAAAGGAGGCGCTTCATGAGGTCTTGCAGACGGTCGGCTTCTTTCACGATGACCTGCGTGTATTCGCGCAAGCCGGGATTGTTGAGTTCGCGTTCGAGAAGCTGCGCCGCGCCGCGGATGCCGCCGAGCGGATTCTTGATTTCGTGCGCGAGGTTTCGGATCAATTCGCGGCTCGCGTGCTGCTGTTCGAGCAGATGCTCTTCGCGCGTCGCGCGAATCTGATGCTCGATCGGCCACAATTCGACGACGAGACCGGAATTCGCGCCTTCGACCGGGTTGACCGCGTAATTCAGATACAGCGTCGTCGCGCCGCCCGCGCCGTTTTCGACACCTTCGACGCTTCCGCCGTTCCCGCCGTCGTTTCGCACGATTTCGAGGCCCTGCCCGGTGTAGTTCCAGCCGTGCTTCGCGGCGTTTTCGAGCGCGTCCCGAAACGCGCCCGCGCAATCGAGAATTTCGCCGAGCGGAAGTCCGACGCAAGCCTTCTTGCCGATCGTCAAGAGGCTTTCGGCGGCGGGGTTCAGATGGCGGACGACGAAATCGCGGTCAAGGAAAATGACGGACGACGAGAGCAGGTCGAGTCCGCCGAAGGGGTCTGGAAGCGGGTCGGACATGATCCCCGGAGAACGGCGTCACATCGGGCAGGGGCGAGACGATTCAGCGCAGATTGGAAATTTCCTTCTCGATGGCTTCGAGATTGCGTTCGTGCGAAGCCACTTTGTCCTTGTACGGCTGCAATCGGTCGAGCACCCGCTGATAGTTTTTCTCGTTCCCGCCGCGCATCGCTTCCTGTTCTTCCAAATCCTTTTGCGCCTGCGCAAGGCTTTTCTGCTCGGAATCCTTCTCGCTTTCGAGGATGCGCCGCCGCTCGGAGTCGCGCGATCTCTGCGCGATCCCATCGACTTTCGGAAAATTCGGCGGCGTCGGCGTTCTGGCGGCGCTTTGATTCCGGGGCGGCGCGGGGTCGGACATCTGCACCGCCGTGCATTTCATGCCTGGAGCGTTGGATTTTACGTTGGAAAAGACCTTGCGACCGTCCGCGTCGACGCAGCGGTACATGACTTCCGCACGCGCAGGCGCCACGGAGAAAAAAAGCGCGGCCACCCCAAAAATCGGCAATCTTTTGAAGTTCATCAAAAACTTTCCTCCGGTTGGAAACCTCCCCTTTGAAGGGGATATCCAGAAACGGAATAAGTGTATTTGATACACCGTTAAAATACAAATGATCCGGGAGTCCGCGAAACCCTCCCGGACGATTCCCAAAAAAAGCGGGGACGAAAAAACCGTCCCCGCGTCTTTCATCTCTCCCGTGCTTCGGGCGTTCAACAACTGTAATACATATCGAATTCGATCGGGTGCGTCGTCATGCGGAAGCGGGTGACTTCCTCCATCTTCAGGGCGATGTACGCGTCGATCCATTCGTCGCTGAACACGCCGCCTCGCGTAAGAAACTCGCGATCCTGGTCGAGGTATTCGAGCGCCTGATCGAGGCTCGAACAGACCGTGGGGATTTTCGCGTTTTCTTCGGGCGGCAGGTCGTACAGATTCTTGTCGGCGGGGTCGCCCGGATGAATCTTGTTCTGCACGCCGTCCAGACCCGCCATCATCATCGCGGTGAAACCGAGGTAGGAATTGCAGATCGGGTCCGGGAAGCGCACTTCGATGCGGCGCGCCTTGTCGGAATGCACGAAGGGAACGCGGATCGACGCCGAACGGTTCTTCGCCGAGTACGCGAGTTTGACCGGCGCCTCGAAGCCCGGAACGAGGCGTTTGTACGAATTGGTTCCGGGGTTCGTGATCGCGTTCAGCGCGCGCGCGTGCTTGATGATTCCGCCGATGTAGTAAAGCGCGAATTCGGACAATCCGGCGTAGCCGTTTCCGGCGAACAGGTTTTTGCCGTCCTTCCAGACCGACTGATGGCAGTGCATCCCGGAACCGTTGTCGCCGACGATCGGCTTCGGCATGAAAGTCGCGGTCTTCCCGTATTGGTTGGCAACATTATGGATGACGTATTTGAGCACCTGCGTCCAGTCGGCGCGGCGGACGAGCGTGTTGAACTTCGTGCCGATTTCGCATTGCCCCGCGTTGGCGACCTCGTGGTGATGGACTTCGACGTCGACGCCGCACTCCTGAAGAGCGAGGCAGATCGCCGAACGCAGGTCCTGGAGGCTGTCGACCGGCGGAACGGGAAAGTAGCCGCCCTTGGTTCCCGGCCTGTGCCCGAGACCGCCCGCGCGTTCGGCTTTTTCGCCCGATTCCCACGAGGCTTCCTGCGAATACACCTTCACGAAAGACCCCGACATATCGACGCCCCAATCGACCGAGTCGAAAATGAAGAATTCGGGTTCGGGGCCGAAATACGCAAAGTCGCCGATCCCCGAACTCTTCAGGTAGGCTTCGCCGCGCTTGGCGATCGAACGCGGGTCGCGGTCGTAACCCTTGCCGGTATCGGGTTCGACGACGTCGCAGGTCAGAACGAGCGTCGATTCCTCCATGAAGGGGTCGATGAAGGCCGTCACGGGGTCGGGCATCAGCAGCATGTCGGAAGCCTGGATGCCTTTCCACCCTGCGATCGACGAACCGTCGAACGCGTGGCCGTCCTCGAATTGTTCTTCTCCAAACACGGCAACGGGAACGGTAACGTGCTGCTCCTTGCCACGGGTATCGGTAAAGCGCAGGTCGACGAATTTGGCGTCGTTTTCCTTGATCATCTTGATTACGTCTAGCGGACTTGCCATTTGCGGTGTCTCCTTTGCATGCGCCGAAAAATCGGCGATCTATTGTTTGAAACGGTGAATTCGACTTGGAACTTTATGGATACATAGCAGTATCCATGCCAATGGTGCGGGATGCGCGCATTGTGCCATGGAATGCCATGGAATTCGCGGCGCATCGATTTCATTGAACACTTTCCTCCGCCCGGAAGCCTCGGCTTCTCCACGCCGCCACTGCGACATAAGCAGGACACGGCGCGCCGTGCCCTGGGTATCATCCGGCGCCGCCGAACGTGGATTGAAGGATTACGCGCCGACATGGTGCATTTTCAGGCTTTTTGCACCAATAGAGTGCAAAAAGCCTCCGCTTTGCCCCATTTCGGTTACAAGGCGGAGTCAGGCCACGCCTTCGGGAAGCACCGACCGGACTTCGGCGGTGGAATAAAACCGACGATTCGTTTTTGACTGGCTTATACTTTGGAACTGTCGATATTCTCCGTTGAAGGCGCCATGGAAAAATTATCCGAATTGCTCGACGCGGCCCGAAAGAGAGCGCGGGAACTCGAATTACCGTATTCGGGCGCGCTGACGCCGCAAGAAGCCTGCGAAGTCTGGCAGCTTGCGCCGGACGCCAAGCTCGTCGATGTACGCACGCAGGCCGAATGGGACTGGGTCGGACGGATTCCCGGCGCAGTCGAAGTCGAATGGATGGAGTATCCGGGGAACGCGCTCAACCCCGATTTTTTGCGCGACGTTCAGCGCAAGGTCCCGACGGACGCGCTCGTGATGCTCCTTTGCCGCAGCGGCGTCCGGTCGCACAAGGCGGCTTGTCTGCTCAAGGGAGCCGGCTATTCCGAGTGTTTCAACGTCCTCGAAGGCTTCGAGGGCAACCTGGACGAAAACGGACAGCGCGGCCGCGTCGGCGGCTGGCGCAAGGCCGGTTTGCCATGGAAGAGTTGAATACGCCCCTCTCGGGCGCGGCGATTCCTTTCGACGCGTTCAACACCCTGAGCGACGAGGAATGCTATCCGAGGATTCGCGCCGCGCGCGCGGAACTCGGAGATCGCGCCGTCGTCCTCTGCCACCATTATCAGCGCGCCGGGGTCTACCAGTTCGCGGACCTGACCGGCGATTCGTTGCGCCTCTCAAGGCTCGCGTCGCAGACCGAAGCCGAGTACATCGTCTTTTGCGGCGTGCATTTCATGGCCGAAGTCGCCGACATCATGACGAAGCTGCACCAGAAGGCGATCCTTCCCGACCTCGCGGCGGGCTGCTCGATGGCCGATATGGCCAATCTGGCAAAGGTCGAACGCTGCTGGCGCGAACTCGGCGCGTTTCTCGACGCCGATGAACGCATCACGCCGGTCACGTATATCAACTCGTCCGCCGACTTGAAAGCCTTCTGCGGCGAGCACGGCGGGATCGTCTGCACGTCGTCGAACGCCGACAAGGTCCTCCGTGCGGCGTTCGACGCGCGCGAAAAAGTGCTCTTCTTCCCCGACCAGCACCTCGGCCGCTGGACGGGTCATACGATGGGAATCCCCCTCGAACGGATGCCGGTCTGGGACCCCGACCTCGAAAGCGGGGGTTTACGTGCGGACGAAATACGCGACGCGAAAATCCTGCTCTGGAAGGGGCATTGCTCGGTGCATCAGATGTTTCAGCCCGCGCATATCCACGCGTTCCGCGAAAAACACCCCGAAGGTTTCGTGATTTCCCACCCGGAATGCAGTTTCGAAGTATGCAGCCTCTCCGACCATGTGGGATCGACCGACGCGATCGTCAAAACCGTCCGCGAAGCCGAAGCGGGGACGCGCTGGCTCGTCGGGACCGAACTCAACCTCGTAGACCGTCTGGCAGAAGAAGTCAAACCCGAAGGCAAGTTCGTGCACTACATGTCGCCCCTCGTCTGCATGTGCTCGACGATGCAACGCATCGACCCTCAGCACCTGGCCTGGACGCTGGAAAACCTGGCCGCCGGGGTGCTCGTCAACCGGATCAGCGTTCCCGAACACGAGGCGTCGCTCGCAAAGCGCGCGCTCGAGAGAATGCTCGCGCTCGCGTAAGGGCACCTCTTCCGATGCTGCGTGTCGTCACGTGCAATATCCACAAGGGCTTTTCGCAGTTCAACCAGCACATGAGCGTCCATGAGTTGCGCGACGAGTTGCGCGCCTCCGACGCCGACATCGTCTTTCTGCAGGAAGTCCAGGGGAAGAACAAGAAGCACGCGAAAAACATCGAAAACTGGCCGGCGAAGGCGCAGCACCGCTTTCTCGCCGAAGACGTCTGGCCCTCGGCAGCCTACGGGTGCAACAAGGCGTACCGCAACGGCCACCACGGCAACGCGATTCTCTCGCGCTACCCGATTCTCGCTACCTACAACCAGGACGTGACCCACTACCGCTTCGAGCGCCGGGGACTTTTGCATTGCACCGTCGCGGTATACGGAATCGAAGCGCCGCTCCACTGCGTGAGCGTACACCTCTCGCTCTTCGCGCGGTCGAGGCGCGTCCAGATCGACGCGCTGGCGGATTACCTGGAGAACATTGTGGCGCCCGACTCGCCCCTGATCGTCGCGGGCGACTTCAACGACTGGCGCAACGAAGCCGAGCATCTGCTTGCGGAACGCCTGGGGCTGAACGAAGCGATCAGCGCGGGCGTCGGCCATCCGGGACGCAGCTTCCCGGCGGCGCTTCCCGTACTCCCGCTCGACCGTATTTACGTTCGCGGCTTCTCGATCGTGGACGCCGAAATTCATTCGGGACGCCCGTGGGCGCGGATTTCGGACCACGCCGCGCTTTCGGCAAACCTGAACTGGGCGGAATCGTCGAAACCCCGCGCACCGCAAAGCTCGCCGCCTCCGGCGATAAACGATACCGAAGCTCAGGCGCCTTCGATGAACGGAGTCAACGGGATCGCGCGCTTTTTCGGAACGCTTCGAATCGACCAGCCGGCGACCGCCTGAGACCAGAATTCGGAAAGAGGCGCGCGCGCCAAGTCCTCCGGAACCGATTGTCCGAGAAAACGCAGGGCTTCGACGAGAAGCGCCGCGCCCCGCGACGCGTCGACGGGCTCGGCGCGCGTCTGTTTCGAGAGTTTTTGTCCCGCCCGGTCGACGGCGACCGGGAGGTGCGCGTAAGTCGGCGTGGGCAATCCGAGGCATTCCTGAAGATGGATCTGGCGCACGGTCGAGTCGACCAAGTCGGCGCCGCGAACGACGGCGTTGACGCCCTGCGCGGCGTCGTCGACGACGACGGCGAGTTGGTAGGCGAACTCCCCGTCCGCGCGAAACAGGACGAAATCGCCGACTTCGCGCGCCGGATTCTGGCGGATTTCGCCCAGAACGCGGTCGATGAAAGAAAATTCCCGGTCGGGCGCCCTCATCCGCCACGACCGCGCGACGGCACCGACGGGCAAGCCGTCGCGGCACGTTCCGGGGTAGAGCGCACCGCCGTCGACCGACCGCCGACGCGATCGCGCCTCGACCTCGCTGCGCGAACACGCACAGGGAAAAACGCGCCCGTCGCCTTGAAGCCTTGCGAGCGCGTCGCGGTACAGGTCGATCCGTCCGCTCTGATAAAGCGCGTCGCCGTCCCATTCAAAGCCCAGGCTTTCGAGTGTTTGAAGAATGCGCCGCGCCGCGTCCGGCGCGGCACGCCCCCGATCCAGGTCTTCGATCCGCAGCAGCCACGCGCCGCGCTGTGCACGCGCGTCGAGACAGCTCCCCAGCGCCGCGACGAGCGAGCCGAAATGCAAAGGGCCGGTCGGCGACGGCGCGAAACGACCCCGGTAAGGAGCGCGTGCCGCAAGGCCGGTCAAAGGGTCAGGAAGGGGCATCGGATAAACCGCAAGTTGTCGATCGAGATACTACATCGCTTGCGGCTCGCCGCGACGCTACGCGAGGAAATCGAGGGGGATGCGATTTCAGGCGCGATTGCCCGTAAGTCTTCGAGACCGATTGTGTGCTACAAATCCAGACAGGCTGAAAGCTCTCTACAGGTTTTCAAGTCGGGGTTTTGGGGTTTAGGGTTTAGAATACGCGCACATTGAACGTATACGGGTCGCTAATGTCCATCAAGTCCGACAAGTGGATTCGCCGCATGGCGGAGAAGCACGCGATGATCGAGCCTTTCGAGCCGGGTCAGGTTCGTTTTGTCGACGGTCAGAAAATCGTTTCGTACGGAACGTCGAGCTACGGTTACGATATTCGGTGCTCGAACGAGTTCAAGCTGTTCACGAACATCAACGCGACGATCGTCGACCCGAAGAACTTCGACCCGAACTCTTTCATCGAGGTCAACGGAGATTCGTGCATCATTCCGCCGAACTCGTTCGCGCTCGCCCGGACGGTCGAGTATTTCCGCATTCCGCGTTCGGTTCTGACGATCTGCCTTGGGAAGAGCACGTACGCGCGCTGCGGGATCATCGTGAACGTCACGCCTTTCGAGCCGGAATGGGAGGGTCACGTCACGCTGGAGTTTTCGAACACGACACCGCTTCCGGCGCGGATTTACGCGAACGAGGGTTGCGCGCAGGTCGTGTTCTTCGAGTCCGACGAGGTCTGCGAAACTTCGTACAAGGATCGCGGCGGGAAGTATCAGGGGCAGGTCGGCGTCACCCTGCCGAAAATCTGACCACGGGCACTGGCTATGCATTTCAATTTTCCTGTCATCATCATCGACGAGGATTTCCGTTCGGAAAACGCGTCGGGTCTCGGAATTCGCGCGCTTGCCGAGGCGATCCGGCGCGAGGGTTTTGAAGTCCTCGGCGTGACGAGTTACGTCGACCTGTCTTCTTTCGCGCAGCAGCAAAGTCGGGCGTCGGTCTTCATCCTGTCGATCGACGACGAGGAACTCGTCACAGGCGAGGCGGAAAAAACGATCGCCGAGCTGCGCGCCTTCGTCATGGCGATCCGTTGCCGGAACAGCGAGATTCCGATCTTCCTGTACGGCGAGACGCGCACGTCGCGGCATATCCCGAACGACGTTCTGCGCGAACTGCACGGTTTCATCCACATGTTCGAGGATACGCCGGAATTCATCGCGCGCTACGTCGCGCGCGAGGCGCGGAGCTATTTGAAAAGCGTGCCTCCGCCGTTTTTTCAGGCGCTCACGCATTACGCTTCCGACGGCTCGTATTCGTGGCACTGCCCGGGGCATTCGGGCGGCGTCGCCTTCCTGAAAAGTCCCGTCGGGCAGATGTTCCACCAGTTCTTCGGCGAAAACATGCTGCGCGCCGATGTCTGTAACGCGGTCGAGGAACTCGGACAGCTTCTCGACCACACCGGCCCGGTCGCCGCGTCGGAGCGGAACGCCGCGCGAATTTTCAACGCCGACCATCTTTTTTTCGTGACCAACGGCACGTCGACGTCGAACAAGATCGTCTGGCACTCGACGGTCGCGCCCGACGACATCGTCGTCGTCGACCGGAATTGCCACAAGTCGGTCTTGCACGCGATCATCATGACCGGCGCCGTCCCGGTCTTTTTGATGCCGACGCGGAACCACTTCGGCATCATCGGCCCGATCCCGAAGGAGGAGTTCCTCTGGGAGAACATCCAGAAGAAAATCGAGGCGAACCCCTTCGCGCGCGACAAGAAGGCGCGCCCGCGCGTTCTCACGATCACGCAGGGGACTTACGACGGGATTCTCTACAATGTCGAGGAGATCAAGGAAATCCTCGACGGAAAGATCGATACGCTGCATTTCGACGAAGCCTGGCTGCCGCACGCCGCCTTCCACGATTTTTACGGCGACTACCACGCGATCGGCGCGGGTCGGTCGCGCTGCAAGCATTCGATGATCTTTTCGACGCAATCGACGCACAAGCTGCTCGCCGGCCTCTCGCAGGCGTCGCAGATACTCGTCCAGAATTCCGAGGAGCGCGAACTCGACAGGAGTATTTTCAACGAAGCGTATCTGATGCACACCTCGACGTCGCCGCAGTACGCGATCATCGCGTCGTGCGACGTCGCGGCGGCGATGATGGAGGCGCCCGCCGGAAAGGCGCTCGTCGAAGAATCGATCGCCGAGGCGCTCGACTTTCGGCGCGCAATGCGAAAAATCGAGGAGGAGTGGGGCGAGGGCAACTGGTGGTTCAAGGTCTGGGGCCCCGATGACTTGTCGGAAGAAGGCATCGAGGAGCGCGAAGCGTGGATGCTGAACCCCGGCGACCACTGGCACGGCTTCGGCAAACTGTCCGAGGGCTTCAACATGCTCGACCCGATCAAGGCGACGGTCATCACATCGGGCCTGAACGTGGATGGCGACTTCGGCGATTGGGGAATCCCGGCGGCGATCGTGACGAAATACCTCGCCGAACACGGCGTCATCGTCGAGAAATGCGGGCTTTATTCTTTTTTCATCATGTTCACGATCGGCATCACGAAGGGCCGCTGGAACACGATGGTCGCGGAATTGCAGCAGTTCAAGGACGATTACGACAAGAATCAACCCTTGTGGAAAGTGCTTCCCGAATTCGTCGCGCAGCATCCGTGCTACGAAAGCGTCGGCCTCAAGGAACTCTGCCACATGATCCACGCGCTGTATTCCGTCAACGACGTGGCGCGCCTGACGACCGAGATGTATCTGTCGGACATGACCCCCGCGATGAAGCCCGCCGACGCTTTCGCCAAAATGTCGCACCGCGAAATCGACCGCGTTCCGATCGACGACCTCGAAGGCCGCATCACGAGTACGCTTTTGACGCCTTATCCGCCGGGAATCCCGCTTTTGATCCCCGGAGAGCGCGTCAACGCGACGATCGTCCGCTACCTCCAGTTCGCGCGCCGTTTCAACGAGGAGTTTCCGGGCTTCGAGACCGACATTCACGGCCTCGTCAAAGAAGTCGAGAGCGGAAAGGCCAAGTATTACGTCGATTGCGTCCATCACGACGCCTGACGCCGCGGGCGTCGTTTCTGACGACGGCGCGAAAACGCCGACATTTCGCGCTCATGCTGTCAATCAAAGCGGAAACGCCCGCACGGGCGCGTTCCGGCGCGGTTCCCAGGATATATACTTTGACTTATCTTGATGACCGCCGAAAAAATGACCTCGACGCCTTACGCTCACTCGATGTCGGATATCGATCCGATGCGCCTCGGGCAGATTTTCACGCCCCAGGCGATCGTCGATTGCATGATCAGGCTCGTGCGCAATACCGGACGCGTTCTCGAACCCGCCTGCGGCGACGGGGTTTTTCTCAAGCGCTTCCCGGGCGCGCTCGGCGTCGAAATCGACCCGCGCTGCGCGCCGCCGGAAGCCGAGGTCATGAATTTCTTCGAGTTGCCCCACGACGAACTCTTCGACACGATCATCGGCAACCCGCCCTACGTGCGCTACCAGGACATTTCGCCGGGGACGCGCCGCCTCGCCGGAGAGAGCGTCCTCGACAAGCGCGCCAACCTCTACCTGTTTTTCGTCGAAAAATGTCTTCGACATCTCGAACCCGGCGGTGAACTGATCTTCATCACGCCGCGCGACCTCCTGAAGGCCACGTCCGCGCTTCCGCTGAACCGCGCGATCTTTGCGTCCGGGACGATCACCGATTTCATCGACCTGGGCGACCTGCACCCCTTCGATGAGGTGGCGCCCAACTGCGCGATCTGGCGCTTCGTCCGGGGCGATTTTTCGCGTCGCGTTCGTTACGCGAGGCTCGGCTACTCCGACGGCGTCGCCGGACTCGAAAATCCGCTTTGGACGACGCGTCGTTTTTCCGAGAAAAACGGTCAGCTTCTTTTTTTGCGGAACGAGTACGCGCTCCAGCTCTCCGACTTGGCTTTCGTGAAGGTCGGCGCCGTCTCGGGCGCGGACGCGTTGTACGCGAACGAAGAAGCCGGCAACCGCGACTTCGTTTGTTCGTCGACGGCGACGACCGGGAAAACGCGGCGGATGGTCTGGTGCGAACCCGGAGACCCGCCGCCCGAAATCCTGATCCCGCACAAGGATCGCCTGATCGCGCGACGCATCCGGCACTTCGACGAGTCGAACTGGTGGCACTGGGGGCGCGCCTACTTTCATTCGGAACAGCCGCGCGTTTATGTAAATTGCAAAACACGCCGCGAGAAACCTTTTTTCGTACACGAATGTCCGAATTACGACGGGTCGATCCTCGCCGTCTTCCCGCACGATTCGGCGACCGACGTCCATGCGCTCGCCGACGCGCTGAACGGCGTTGACTGGTCGGACCTCGGCTTCGTCTGCGACGGGCGTTTCTTGTTTACGCAGCGCAGCCTCGAAGAAACGCCTTTGCCCAAGACCTTCCGTTCGTTCAGGCCCCGGCTTGACATCACGTGGTGGGAAAAATTCAAGGAAATCTTTTGAGCCGGAACCGGCGCATCGGTTTTCAAAAAAACAACAGGAAACAATAATGACAAACCGTATAACGCTTCCCCTGGAAAGCCCTTTGCTCGACATCGAAGAGACCTTCATCGGCGCGGCCTGCGCCATCGAATCGTGGTTCCGTTCGCAATGGATTGAGCACACCCCGCCCTTTTACGGTTCCGTCGATTTGCGCAACGCGGGATTCAAGTTGGCGCCGATCGACATGAACCTTTTCCCCGGCGGGTTCAACAATCTGGGACCGAGTTCGCTGCCGCTCTGCGTTCAGGCCGTGACCGACGCGATCGAGCGCGTTTGTGCGGATGCGAAGAAGCTCCTGCTGATTCCCGAAAACCACACGCGGAATCCGTTCTACCTGCAAAACGTTTCGTCGCTGACGCACCTCTTGACGCTTGCCGGACTGGAAGTCCGCGTGGGCTCGCTCATGCCCGAAATCACGGCACCGACGCCTTTCAACCTCCCCGACGGAAACACGCTGCTCGTCGAGCCGCTCGTCCGCGACGGCGCGCACCTGGGACTCGCCGACTTCTACCCTTGCGCGATTCTGTTGAACAACGACCTTTCTTCCGGAATCCCCGACCTCCTGCAAAACCTCGACGCTCCGGTCATCCTGCCTCCGCTACACGCCGGGTGGGCGACTCGCCGAAAATCCCGCCACTTCGTCGCTTACGATGAAGTCGCCAACGAGTTTTCGCGCCTGGTCGGGGTCGACCCCTGGCGAATCAACCCGTATTTCTCCGTATGCAGCAGCGTGAACTTCCACGAGCGTCAGGGCGAAGAATGCCTCGCCGCGAACGTCGAGGCGGTTCTTGCGATGATCCGCGAAAAATACGCCGAGTACGGCATCGAGGAAACGCCCTACGTCGTCGTCAAGGCCGACGCGGGGACTTACGGGATGGGGGTCATGACCGTCAAGGACGCTTCGGGGATCGTCGGACTCAATCGAAAGCAGCGGAACAAGATGTCCGTCATCAAGGAGGGGGTGAACGTAAACCAGGTCATCATCCAGGAGGGCGTACACACGCACGAACGCTTCGGGAGCAATACCGCCGAACCCGTCGTCTATATGATCGACCGTTTTGTCGTCGGCGGCTTTTACCGCGTGCATGGCAGCCGTGGAATCGACGAGAACCTCAACGCGCCGGGGATGTATTTCGAGCCTGTCGCCTTCGAAACGAGTTGTTCGTGCCCCGACCAGTGCAAGAAACCCAACGACCCGCCGAACCGTTTTTATACCTATGGAATCCTCGCGCGCCTCGCGCACCTGGCGGCGTCGATCGAACTTGAAGAGGAGGTCGAGTGATGCGTTTCGCTTTCGTTTTGGACCCTCTGGAATCGCTGAAAGCGTACAAGGATTCGAGCGTCGCCATGATGCGCGCCGCCCGTAACGCGGGACACGAAGTCTGGTGTCTCCACCCGCAGACGATCTTCTGGTCGGAAACCGGCGGCGTATGCGCCGAAGCCGTTCGCCTCGACCTGCGCGACGATAACGCGGACTGGTTCTCACGCGTCGAGCGCGCCACGCTTTCTTTAAGCGCGTTCTCCGCCGTCGTCGTCCGCAAGGACCCGCCCTTCGATATCGAGTACGTTACGATGACGTGGCTTCTCGAACGCGCGGAAGCCGAAGGCGCACGCGTGTTCAACCGCCCGCGCGCGTTGCGCGACCATTCGGAAAAACTGGCGACCCTCGAATTCCGGCAATTTTCGGTTCCGATGATCGTCGCGCGCGCGCCCGCCCTGATCCACGCCTTCGTCGACGCGCAGCGCGACGTCATTCTCAAGCCCCTGGACGGGATGGGGGGAAGCCGGATATTCCGCGTTCGCGCCGACGACCCGAACCGCAATGTGATCGTCGAAACCCTGACGCGCGACGCGGCGCGGACGATCATCGCGCAGCGCTACATCCCCGAAATCGTCGACGGCGACAAGCGGGTTCTTCTGATCAACGGTCAGGTCATTCCGTATGGCCTCGCGCGCATCCCGAAAGCCGGGGAAACGCGCGCCAACCTCGCTGCGGGCGGTACCGGCGTCGCGCGCGAAATCGACGCGCGCGAGCGCGAAATCGCCGAAACTCTCGCGCCTGTTCTCGCGGCGCGCGGCCTCTTTTTGGTCGGACTCGACCTCATCGGCGGCTATTTGACCGAGGTCAACGTCACCAGTCCGACGTGCATGGTCGAAATCACCGCGCAGACGGGATTCGATATCGCGGGCGTCTTCATCACGGCGCTGGAAAAAGAATGCGCTTTACCCGCCTGATCTTTTTCGCACTCCTGGCTCTCGGTTTTTCCGCCTGCGAGCGCGCGCCGCTCCACCGCCAGGAGTCCTTCGTCTTCGGGACGCGCGTCGAAATCCTGATCGCCGGCATGGACGAAGCCGCCGCGCGCCAAGCGGCGTCGGTCGTCCTCAAGGAATTCGACCGTTTGCACCGAAGCTACCACGCGTGGGAAGCGTCGGAACTCAGCGCGATGAACGACGCGCTCGCTTCGGGGCAAACGCGGATCGTCTCGCCCGAACTGGCTTTTTTGCTGACCGACGCGCAACGGCGCTCCGCCATGAGCGGCGCGCTTTTCGACCCTGGGATCGGCAAACTGATCCGCCTCTGGGGGTTTCACTCCGACGCGTTCAAGCCCTCGCTCCCCGACCCCGAAAAAATCGCCGTCTGGCTCAAAGCCCGCCCCGGTCTGGCAGACTTGAGCGTCGATGGCATCAAGGACGGGATCAAGGTCAATAGCGCAAATCCAGAAGTTCTCGTCGATCTCGGCGGATACCTGAAGGGTTTCGCGCTCGACCGCGCCGACAGGCTGTTGCGCACTCAGGGCGTCACGAACGCGCTCGTCAACATCGGCGGAAATATCATGGCGCTCGGAACGAAGAACGGCCGTCCCTGGCGCGTCGGCATCCAGCATCCGCGCCAGCCGGGAGCGATGGCCACCGTCCAACTCAAGGACGGCGAGGCGATCGGCACATCGGGGGATTATCAGCGTTACTTCGAGCTGGACGGCAAGCGTTATTGCCATTTGATCGACCCGCGCACCGGCGCGCCCGTCGCGCACACCCGCTCCTTGACGATCCTCGTCACGCCACGCGAAAACGCCGGGACCCTCTCGGACGCCGCGTCGAAGCCGCTTTTCATCGCCGGCGAACACTGGCCGGAACTCGCAAAAAAGATGGCGGTGAAAAACGTTCTGCGCGTCGACGCGGCAGGAAAAATTCAGGTCAGCGAAAGCTTCATGGAACGCATCGAATTTGTCGGCGGCAAGCCGCATTTTCTCGAAATCGTTCGCTGAGCGCGCGCGCCGCGCTATGGCTTTCCGAAACACCCCGAAATCTCTTATTCCATTTCCAGTTCATCCCTCCCATTGTCGACTCGCCTTGCCGTACTACTTGTACTGTCTGCGGCTCGTCTTCTCGGTAGGAATGGACTGGAAAAGGAATTAGAATGCGGCATGGATTCTAGGAAAACCCCATGGCGCGCGCAAAAATCGAAATAATCAACGCGCTTGGGCTTCACGCCCGCGCTTCGGCCAGACTCACGCAACTCGCAAACCGTTTCAAGTCCGAAATATGGATGGAGAACGGCACGCGCAGGATCAACGCCAAAAGCATCATGGGCGTCATGATGCTCGCGGCAAAAAAGGGCGCGCTCGTTACGGTCGAAGCCGTCGGCGCCGACGAGGACGAAGCCGTCGAATCGCTGCTCGCTCTGATCGCGAGCAAATTCGGCGAGGAAGAATAAGGACAGATGAGCTTTACGCTGCACGGACTCGCGGTTTCGGAAGGTATCGCCATCGGTCAGGCGAACCTCGTCTCGTCGGCGACGCTCAAAATTTCACGCGTCGCGATCTCGCCGCGCCGCGTTGAAAAGGAAATCGCGCGCTTTGACGATGCGCTCGCGCGGACACGCAAGGAACTGATGGCGATCAAGGCGTCCCCGTCGGATTCCTCGACGGATATCGGCGCGTTCATCGACCTGCATTTGATGCTTCTTTCCGACGCCGAACTGACCGAGGCGCCCCGCGAAATCATCCGGACTCGCCTGTGTAACGCCGAGTGGGCCGTCTCGATGCAGATGGAAAACCTCGTCAGGCAGTTCGAGCAGATCGAGGACATTTATCTGCGCGAACGCAGCATCGACGTTCGTCAGGTCGCCGAGCGCATCATCCGCAAAC
Organism: Accumulibacter sp.; assembly: GCA_031266435.1. Lineage (GTDB taxonomy): Bacteria > Pseudomonadota > Gammaproteobacteria > Burkholderiales > Rhodocyclaceae > Propionivibrio. The sequence continues at coordinate 13,972 of JAISAZ010000016.1, read as the reverse complement.
TCGCCAGCCGTTCGGGTCGTTTTGCGCAACGCGCCGGGAAGACGCTCCGAAGCGCCCCGGTTGACGCGCGGATCATCGTCGCGCACGACATTTCACCCGCCGACATCATGTCGATCAAGGACACCGACTATGCGTCCTTCATTACCGACGTCGGCGGTGCGACCTCGCATACGGCGATCCTGGCGCGCAATATGGCGCTTCCGGCGATTTTCGGCCTGCACAACGCCAGCGAACTGATCCGCGACATGGAAACCCTGATCGTCGACGGGTCGCGCGGCGTCGTGATCGTCGACCCCGACGACGCCGTCCTCGACGAATACCGCGCGCGAAAAGCGCGTCTCGAACGCGAACACTCGAAGTTGAAGCTGCTGAAGACGGCGCGCGCGGTCTCGCTCGACCGCGTCAAGGTCGACCTTCTGGCCAACATCAAGGACCTCGACGACATTCAGCCGGTGCTCGAAAGCGGCGCCGAGGGCATCGGACTCTTTCGTTCCGAATTCCTCATCCTCGGGCGCGCGAATGCGCTGCCGGGAGAAAACGAACAGTTCGACGCCTACCGCACGGTTGTCGAGGCGATGGGACGGCGTCCGGTGACGATCCGCACTTTCGACCTCGGAAACGACAAGAACCTGCTCCCCGTCGAAGATTACGCGAACCAGAAGCGCAACCCGGCGCTCGGCCTTCGCTCGATCCGCCTCTCGCTCGCCGACCCGCAGACCTTCCAGGCGCAGTTGCGCGCGATCCTCCGCGCGTCCGCTCTCGGGCAGGTCCGGATTCTGATTCCCATGCTCTCGCACGCGCACCAGATCGAACAGACCTTCGCCGCGCTCGACCAAGCGAAATCCAGCCTGCGCGAGGACAAAATCGCTTTCGACGAAAACATTCCGGTCGGCGCGATGGTCGAAGTTCCGGCGTCGGCGCTTTCGCTCGGCGTCTTTCTGCGCCGCTTCGATTTTCTTTCGATCGGCACCAACGACCTGATCCAATACATGCTCGCCGTCGACCGCAGCGACGAGCAGGTTTCGCCCCTTTACAGCCCCTTGCACCCAGCCGTTCTTTCGCTGATCGCCGCGACGATCCGTCAGGCGGCGAAGGCGGGAATTCCGATCTCAATCTGCGGCGAGATCGCCGGCGACCCCCATTTGACCCGTTTACTCCTCGGCATGGGCCTGCGGCAGTTTTCGATGCGTTCGGGGCAGATTCCGGCGGTCAAACAGAGGATCAAGCAGAGCAATGTTTCAAAACTCGCCCCCAGCGTGCGGCGCTTGCTGCGAAGCGACGATGCTTCGAAAATCATGGCGGGGATCGAGCGGATGAACCGCTGACTTCAAAAAATACCAGGGAGATCGCCAGATCATCATCGAATCGACTTTTCAAAACGCACCCCAGGAAAATTCAGTGGGCGTCGTCGCGCCGCAACGCTTTGGTTCCGACGCGCCGCTCCGCCTCAAGAGCGGCGTTACGCTTCCGGCGTTCGAACTCGTCTATGAGACTTACGGGACGCTCAACGCGTCTCGCTCGAACGCGGTCCTCGTCTGCCACGCGCTTTCCGGGAATCACCATCTCGCGGGGGTCACCGCCGACAATCCCGACGAGATCGGCTGGTGGGACAATCTGATCGGACCGGGCAAACCGCTCGACACGCGCCGCTTTTTCGTCGTCGGCGTCAACAACCTCGGCGGCTGTTACGGCTCGACGGGGCCGCTTTCGATCAACCCGGAAACAGGGCGGCGCTATGGGGCGGATTTCCCGCTCGTTCTCGTCGAAGACTGGGTACAGGCGCAGGCGCGTCTGGCGGATCACCTCGGAATCGAAACCTGGGCCGCCGTCGTCGGCGGAAGCCTGGGCGGAATGCAGGCGCTCGAATGGGCGATGCGTTTTCCGGACCGCCTCCGGCACGTCATAGCGATCGCCGCCACGCCGAAGCTGACGGCGCAAAACATCGCGTTCAACGAGGTCGCGCGTCAGGCGATTCTTTCCGACACGAATTTCCACGGCGGACATTACGCCGAATACGGCGTCGTGCCTTCGAACGGCTTGCGCCTCGCGCGGATGATCGGACACATCACCTACCTTTCGGACAGCCAGATGGGCGATAAATTCGGCCGGCAGCTTTCGAAAGGCGAATATCAGTTCAGCTACGACGTTAATTTCGAGGTCGAATCGTATCTGCGCCACCAGGGCAGCAAGTTTTCGGCCTTCTTCGACGCCAATACCTATTTGACGACGACCAAGGCGCTCGATTACTTCGACCCGGCCTACGACCATGACGGCGACCTTTCAGCCGCGCTGGCGAGTGCCCGCGCGGATTTTCTGATCGTCAGCTTCACGACCGACTGGCGCTTCTCTCCCGCGCGCTCGCGCGAAATCGTCTTCGCTCTGATGAAGAACCGCCGGCGCGTCTCCTACGCGAATGTCGACTGCGACGCCGGCCACGACTCGTTTCTGCTCGCCGACCCGCATTACCACGCCGTCCTGCGCGCCTACTTCGAGAACATCCGCTTATGAACATCCACAAGCTTTCGAAGCGCGAACGCGAACGTTTCGACTTCGACATCATCGCCCACTGGATTCCGGCGGGCGAGCGCGTTCTCGACCTGGGCTGCGGCGACGGGAATCTGCTACGCTATTTGAGCGAGACCAAGCGCGTCGAAGGTTGCGGCGTCGAGATCAACCCGCAGAGCGTCCTTCAATGCGTCCGCAACGGCGTCAATGTCCTCCAGATCGATATCGAAGGCGGGCTGTCGGGTTTTGAAGACCTTTCCTTCGACCACGCGATCATTTCACAGGCGCTCCAGGCGATGCACGCGACCGAACGCATCCTCGCTGAAATGCTGCGCGTCGCCGGAGAAGCCGTCGTGAGTTTCCCGAATTTCGCCTACCGGACGAATCGCTCGGCCGTCGCAAAAGGGCATATGCCGGTCTCGCCCGACCTGCCCTACGAATGGTACGACACGCCGAACGTCCGCTTTTTCACACTCGTCGATTTCGAAGCGCTCTGCGACCAGCTTGGCATCGAAATCCGCGAAAAGCTCGCCTTCGACGAGACCGGGCGCCGCGTGACCGACGACCCGAACCTGAACGGCAGTCTGGCTTTCTACCTCCTCGGCCGGAGACCGGAATGAGCTTCAGGCCTCCGGCCTGGCTTGCCGTGTTGATGACGCGCAAAATGCTCGTCTGCGTTTTCACCGGCTTCAGTTCGGGACTTCCGCTCTACCTTCTGCTCAACCTGGTCCCCGCGTGGCTGACGATGGAAGGTCTCAGCCTCACCAGGGTCGGCCTGCTCGCCTTGACGCAGTTGCCCTATACGTGGAAATTCCTCTGGGCGCCGCTGCTCGACCGTTTCGCGCCGCCGGGTTTCGGACGCCGGCGGGGTTGGATGCTCCTCACGCAGGCCGGACTTTTCCTGGCGATCGGCTTCCTCGGCATGCAGTCCCTCCCCGAAGCGATTCCCTCCCCAAGCCTTGAGGATCCCGCCCTCCTGCTTTCCCACGCGCTCCCGCGTTTCGCGGAAGACCTCGCCTTTCTCTTCACGCACCCCGTCTGCCACCTCGCCATCGTCGTCGCGCTCCTCTCGGCGACGCAGGATATCGCGCTTGACGCCTTCCGGCGCGAAATCCTCGACGAAAATGAACTCGGACTCGGCAATTCGGTGCACGTCAACGCCTACCGCATCGCCGGCTTCATCCCCGGTTCGCTCTCGATGGTCCTCTCCGGTCACCTGCCGTGGAACACGGTTTTCTGGATCACCGCGGCCTTCATGCTCCCCGGTGCCGTCGTGTCGCTCCTCGTCGCCGAACCGCCGCTCGACCGTTCGAGTCCGCGTACCCTGCGCGACGCGGTCGTCCTGCCTTTCACCGAATTCATCGGACGCCGGGGCTGGCAAGACGCCGCGATCGTCCTCGCTTTCATCTTCCTCTACAAGCTCGGCGACTCGCTCTGCACCGCGCTCGCGACGCCGTTTTACCTCGGCATGGGATTTTCACCGAACGACATCGGCCTCGTCGCCAAGCACGCCGGGTTCTGGCCGTCCTTCGTCGGCGGAATCTTCGGCGGACTCTGGATGTTGCGCCTGGGAATCAACCGCGCGCTCTACCTCTTCGGACTCGTGCAGATCGTTTCGATCCTGGGTTTCGCGTGGCTTTCCCACCTCGGACCGCAAGCGGAAATCGGACTCGAACAGCGTCTGGCGCTCGCCGCCGTCATCGGCTTCGAAGCGCTCGGTGTCGGACTCGGAACCGCCGCCTTCGTCGCCTTCATCGCGCGCGCGACCCACCCCGCCTACACCGCAACCCAATTTGCGCTCTTTTCCAGCCTCGCCGCCGTCCCGCGCACCTTCATCAACGCGTCGGCGGGAACGCTCGTCGAGCATATGGGCTGGTTCCACTTCTTCCTTTTATGTACTCTGCTCGCGATCCCCGGCATGCTGCTCCTGCCGCGCGTCGCACCCTGGAACGAGAAAACCTGAAAACCATGCCTCCGACGCACACCTCCCCGCCGAACGCCTTCAGCCAAAAACTGCTGGACGCCGCAAAAGAACTCTCGAACGGCGTCGCCGCGCTGCGTTTTTCCGCCCCGGTCACGCACGTCTACAACCCCCTGGATTACGCGTGGGCGCCGCACGAAATCTATTTGCGGCGCTTTGGAAACTCCCGGAAAAAAGTCGTATTCCTCGGCATGAACCCCGGCCCCTTCGGCATGGCGCAGTGCGGCGTCCCCTTCGGAGAGATCGCCGCGGTGCGCGATTGGATGGGGATTTCCGCGCCGGTTTCAAAGCCAGAAAACGAAAACCCGAAACAGCCGGTCAAAGGCTTCGAATGCCCACGCAGCGAAGTCAGCGGGCGCAGGCTCTGGGGACTCTTCAAGAACGCCTTCGGCACGGCGGACGCTTTCTTCTCCGACCATTTCGTCGCCAATTACTGCCCTCTGGCCTTTTTCAACGGCGGGAAAAACGTAACGCCCGACAAATTGCGCCCCTCGGAGACGACAGCACTCACCGCGCTCTGCGACGCGCATCTGCGAAAAATCGTCGAAACGCTCGACCCGGAATGGGTCATCGGCGTCGGCGCTTTCGCCGAGGCGCGCGCAAAAGCCGCGCTCTCCGAAACAAACGCCGGAAAGCCTCCCCGAATCGGAAAAATCCTGCACCCCAGCCCCGCGAATCCCGCCGCCAACCGCGATTGGCCCGACAAGCCGATACAGCAACTCGTCGAACTCGGAGTCTGGCGGCAAGGGAACCACTTGTGGGAAATCGTCCTCCTCCCTGAACCGAACCCTGGCGTATTCTCTTTTTCAACAGGAGCACAAGTCATGGACGATCAAGAAGACGAACCTCGTTACATCGCGCATATCAAACCCGGGACCACACCGGGGAAAAGTATTTTTCATCCTTTGCCTGAACATGGGTTGGGCGTCTCAAAAATCTCAGCCGGCTTCGCCGCCGAATTCGGCGCGAGAACGTGGGCGGAATGGGCCGCTCTGTGGCACGACCTCGGAAAATTTCGAGAGGGCTTTGAAAGATATATCCGTCAAAACGCCGACCCCAACGCGCACATTGAAACCAAAGTCACGGGCCGCGAAAAAACGCATTCGGCGGCGGGCGCCCTGTGGGCACAAGAGTATCTTCCGAAAATCGACGCGCGCTCAGGTCCCGCCATTGCCAAGGTTCTGAGCTATTTGATCGCCGGCCACCACACCGGCCTCGACGATTCAGAACGCCTGACGGCGCGCTTCGAACAGGGGGACACAAAAAAAGAGTACCGCGACGCGCTCGCCGCCGCGATTCCCGATTCGCTTCTAAAGCCCACCTTGCCTCTCCCGGACATCGGTACCGTCAAAAACGACGCGGAGATTCCCGGACGCTTCGCCCTGTGGGTGCGCATGCTGTTTTCCTGCCTTGTCGACGCCGATTTCCTCGATACCGAAGCTTTCATGTCGCCCGACAAAGCGGCGGCGCGGTCGACCTTCATGTCGCTGGAGGAGATGGAAAAGCGCTTGACGGCGCACTTGGACGCCAAGGCCAAGAAAATCGAAGGAGAAGGCAAAAGCGGAACTCTCGTCAATCTCGCGCGCGCAAGAGTGCTCAGCGCCTGCCGCGCCAAGTCCGAGCTTGCGCCGGGTGTCTTCAGCCTGACCGTGCCGACCGGCGGCGGGAAAACGCTTTCCAGCCTCGCTTTCGCCTTGCGGCACGCCCTTTGCCACAAGAAACGCCGGGTCGTTTACGCCATCCCCTACACCAGCATCATTGAGCAGACAGCGGAGATCTACCAAGGGATTTTCGGTGATGAAAACGTCATCGAGCATCACTCGAATGTCGAGGTCGAAGAAGCGAAAGAAAATCACCGCACGCGTCTGTCCGCCGAAAATTGGGACGCGCCGCTCATCGTGACGACGAATGTCCAGCTTTTCGAGAGCCTTTTCGCAAGGAAAACATCGCGCTGCCGAAAACTTCATAATCTTGCGAACAGCGTCATCGTTCTCGACGAAGCGCAGTTGCTCCCCCTCCCTTATTTGCAGGTGATTGTCGACGCGCTGCGTCTGCTCGTTCAGGACTACGGCGTTACTGTGGTCTTATGCACCGCCACACAGCCATCGCTCGAAACCCGCGTCAGCTTCGATTTGGCGCACGCACTGAAGGGCTTCAAGTCAGGCGAAGTCCGCGAAATCATCGACGACGTCCCAGGCCTTTACGCGGATTTGAAGAGAGTGAGCATTCACTTGCCCAAGCAACTCGGCCAGCCGTCAAGTTGGGAAGAAATCGCGCCGGAGATCGCCGCGCACGACGCGGTGCTGGCCGTCGTCAACCGCCGCGCGGACGCGCGCGCGCTTTACCGGGAAATCAAGGCACTGGATGTGGAAGTGTGGCATTTGTCGGGGCTGATGTGCGCGCAACACCGGAGCGACGTGATCAAGCACATCAAAAAAGCGCTCGACGAACACTATCTTGCCTTGTCAGAGGGAAAGCAGCCCAAGCCTGTCCGCTTGGTCAGTACGCAACTCATCGAAGCTGGGGTCGACCTCGATTTCCCCGTAGTTTATCGCGCGGTGGCGGGTCTGGATTCGATCGCCCAAGCATCAGGCCGCTGCAACCGTGAAGGACGATTGCCTCAGGGACACGTTTATCTTTTTGAAGCGCCGCACCGCTCTCCCAAGGGCCTCTTGCTCATGGCTGAGGGAAAAGCGCGCATTTTGCTACAAGAACTTCCTACGGGGGCGGAACCCCTGGAGGTGGAGCGTTTCAGCGAATACTTTCAACAACTCTACGCCGACGCCGATCTTGACTCGAAAGGAATCCGCGAGCTTTCGAGAGTCGGCAAAAAGGGGGAAATCTCGTTCAGGCAAATCGCCGAAAAATTCCGTCTCATCGACGAGAAAAACAGCGCGACGGTCTTTGTCCGGTACCACGAAAATTCTGAAGACAAAAAAATCGACACCCTGCTCGGCAAGCTGAAAAAAGACGGCCCCGATCGTTGGCTCATGCGAAAACTGCAACGCTACGGGGTTACGCTTTATCAGAGCGACATCGACCGCCTCGTAAGCTTGGGGGACATCGAAGCACTCCCCGGCGACTGTTCAGGCTTGTACGCGCAATCCGAGAAAAATGACTTTTTCTACGATCCGAATCTCGGCGCCAACGTCGACGGTGCTCCGGGGGAGCCGTCACTTTTCGTGCAATAAAGTGCGCGAGGCTGGACTAACAGCCTCACGCCTAAAGCTCAGACAGGCAACAAAGAAATACCAAAGGAATTACTACGACCTTGTTTCAACCCACGCCATCGGATACCGTGAAAGGAGAATACCGCCATGCGAAGTGCGAGAATAAGCGTTTTTTTTAAGAAAGTCAATTTTCAAGGTTTGTGTATTAATTGGTGTTCTTGTTGGAAATACTTGATGTTCGAAAAAAACCGGAGTAAAGTGCTTGGCATCATAGGGACGTGATATCCATGGGAGATCTGATATGAATCGATTCTGTCTTGAGGTTTCAGGGGACTTCGCCTGCTTTTCCCGACCGGAGATGAAGGTGGAACGCGTCTCGTGCGACATCATTACGCCGTCTGCGGCGCGAGCTATTTTTGAGGCCATTTTTTGGAAACCCGCGATCCGGTGGAGAGTGAAACGGATCGAAGTCCTCAAGCCCATCCGCTGGATCAGCGTGCGGCGCAACGAGGTCGCGTCCAAGGCCCCGGTCGGTAGCGTCAAATCGGCTATGAACGCAGGTCACGGCAATCTCGCGCTTTATGTTGAGGAAGACCGCCAGCAGCGCGCGGGGCTTTTTCTGCGCGACGTTGCGTACCGAATCCACGCCGACCTGGAACCGGTCGGCGGTGACGCGATTGAAAATCCAGCCAAGTACCAAGAGATGTTCCGACGGCGCGCGGAAAAAGGAAAGTGCGTCAACCAGCCCTACCTCGGATGCCGCGAGTTCGCCGCGCGCTTCCGGCTGATCGGCGAGGACTCGAAGAAAGAAACACCCCCAATAGACGAAAGCCGTGATTTGGGCTGGATGCTCTTCGATATGGACTTTTCCGACCCCAAGGACCCTCGACCGCAATTTTTCCGCGTGTGTATGGAAAACGGCGTCGTCGATCTCTCTAGCGCCGAGGTGAGAGGATGATTCTTCAGGCATTGCACGATTACTACCAGCGCAGGATGGCCGACCCCGACGCTTCGCGTCGACTCCCGGATTTCGGGTGGGAAGAAAAAGAGATTCCTTTCATCGTCGAGCTTTCCAAGGACGGGCGGCCTTTGGGAATCACGGATACCCGCCAGGGCGAGGAAAAAAAGAAAACCGCGCGGCGCTACAGGGTTCCACAAGGCGTAAAAAAGACCAGCGGCGTCGCCGCCAACCTGCTTTGGGATGCCGCCGAATACGCGCTGGGAGTCGACACGCGCGGCAATCCGAAAAGGGTTGAGGAACAACACGCCGCTTTTCGCCAGAGAATCGCCGCGTTGCCGGAAGGGGCGCGCCAAACGGCCGGCATTCAGGCGCTGGAAGGTTTTTACGCGCGTCACGGATGGAAAGCTCTCGAGGCAGACCCGTCTTGGACCGATATACGCGAGAGCAACCCGAATGTCAGCTTCCGCCTTTATGGCGAGGGCGATTTGATTTGCCAAAACCCCGCCATTGCCGCAGTCAATTTTTCGGGCGACGACGCCGAAAAACAGGCGCTTTGCCTGATAACGGGTGAGCAGGCGCCCATCGAACGACTGCATACGGCGATCAAGGGAGTTTGGGGCGCGCAGTCTTCGGGTGCGAATATCGTGTCCTTCAATCTCGACGCTTTCGCCTCGTTCAACAAGGAGCAGGGCGATAACGCGCCGGTCAGTCGGGCGGCGGCTTTCGCCTACACCACGGCGCTCAACCATTTGTTGGCCAAAAACTCGCGTCAGCGCATCCAGGTCGGAGACGCCTCCACGGTATTCTGGGCGCAAAAGGACGATGCGCTCGCCGAGGATGGATTTGCCGCAACCTTCAACCGCCAGGACGACCCCGACGCTGAAACGGCAAAGGTGCGCGCACTGCTCGACGCGGTCCATGCCGGCGTATTCGCTCCGGACAGCGCGAAAGGACAGAACCGTTTCCATGTGCTCGGACTCTCCCCGAACGCGGCGCGGATCGCGGTGCGTTTCTGGCACGCCGCGCCAATCCACGAGATCGCCGCGCGGATACGGCAATGGTTCGTCGATCTGAAAATCGTCCGCGGACCGAACGACCCGGAATTTCCTAGTCTGTTCCGCCTGCTCGTCGACTGCGCGGTTTTACGAAAAGCCGACAATATCCCGCCCAATCTGGGTGGCGATACAGTGCGTGCCATCCTGAACGGCGGCCCTCTGCCCGCCTCTTTACTCAATGCGGCCGTTTTGCGTTGCCGCGCCGAACAGCGCGTCGTGCATTCGCGCGCCGCCATCATCAAAGCCTGCCTGATTCGCTCACGGATAAATCACCCTACTTCTGACAAGGAGTCTTTTTTCATGCTGGACATTGCAAACGACAACCCTGCGTATCGTCTTGGACGCCTCTTCGCAACGCTGGAAAAAATACAGGAAGAAGCCAACCCCGGCTTGAACGCGACGATCCGCGAACGCTATTACGGCGCGGCTTCCAGCACGCCGACCAGCGTTTTCACGACGCTTTTGCGCCTGAAGAATCACCACTTGGCCAAACTCTCCAACCGTGGGCGCGCGGTGAATTTCGAGCGTCTGCTCGGCGAAATCATGGAAGGTTTGGACGACTTCCCGAAGCACCTCAATTTGCAGGATCAGGGCCGTTTCGCCCTCGGTTACTACCACCAACGTCAGGAATTTTACAAACCCAAGTCATCCGATCAATCCAAGGAAGGAGAAGCGCAATGAGCCTGAAAAATCGCTATGATTTCGTATTGATTTTCGACGTGAAGGACGGGAACCCCAACGGCGACCCCGACGCGGGGAATTTGCCGCGCCTCGACGCGGAAACGGGTCACGGCCTGATGACGGACGTAGCGTTGAAACGCAAGGTACGCAACTTCGTCGGGCTCGTGAAAAACGAGACGCCGCCTTTCGATATCTACGTCAAGGAAAAATCCATCCTCAACAAGACCCACGAGAAGGCCTATATCGCCATCGGCGCCGAAGAGGAGTTGAAAAGCGACAAAAAACGCAAAGGCGCCGGCGATACCGTGGAGAAGGCGCGTCAATGGATGTGTGCCAACTTTTACGACGTACGCACTTTCGGCGCGGTCATGTCGACCGGCGTCAACTGCGGACAGGTACGCGGCCCCATTCAACTCACTTTCGCGCGCTCCGTCTCCCCGATCGTCGCGTTGGAACACTCGATCACCCGCATGGCGGTGGCAACGGAAGCCGAAGCGGAAAAGCAGCAAGGCGACAATCGCACGATGGGGCGCAAACACACCGTTCCCTACGGTCTCTACATCGCGCACGGCTTCGTTTCTTCTTTCCTCGCCGAGCAAACCGGGTTTGGCGAAGAAGACCTCGAACTCTTTTGGCAAGCCCTGGAGAACATGTTCGAGCACGACCGCTCCGCAGCACGCGGCGAAATGGCGACGCGCGGTCTGTATATTTTCAGACACGAATCGAAAACCGGCGACGCGCACGCGCACGAACTCTTTGACCGGGTCAAAATCCGCTTGAAGGAGGGCGTCGAAACACCGCGCGCGTTTTCCGATTACGTCGTCAGCGTCGACGAGAGCGGCTTGCCCGAGAGAGTAAGCCTTATAAAACGCGTCGCATAATGCTCAAGTTTTCGACAATAAACTTTGCTCCCATGAAGTAAGGAATCGTCAAAAAATACCGTCCTTTTTTGAAAGGAAAAGCAAGAGAACCCCAAGGCCGGACTGGTTTGGCGTTGTTTTTACAGGGTTTGAAGGTGGGGAAAACCCGCCTTCAAACCCAACAACCCAGCAAAAAGGTGGGTTTTACTTTTTGACGAACACAATAAGTCGGGGTTCGTTGGCGGAAAAGTCTGGGCACATCCAAAAACGAACCCCCTTGCGCGCATTTTCAGGGCTTGATGACTCTCGACATGAACACGGAATATGAACCGATCCAGGTTTCCGCCCTCCAGCACTGGGCCTACTGTCCGCGGCAGTATGCGCTCATCCATCTGGAGCAGGTGTTCGAAGAGAATTTGTTTACGCTTCGCGGGCAGGCCTTGCACCAGCGCGTGGATGATCCGGGGTTTGAAGTGCGCGACGGTCTGCGCACCGAACGCGCTCTGCCCCTGTTTTGCGACCGCATGGGGCTGATCGGAAAAGCCGACGTGGTGGAATTTCTGCCGGACGGGACGCCCTACCCCGTCGAATACAAACACGGATCGCGCAACAAACGCGCCGACATCGCCGCGTGCGACGATGTGCAACTCGCCGCACAGGCTGTTTGTCTGGAAGAAATGTTCGGGCGCCCCGTCCCGGAAGGCGCGCTTTATTACGCGAGTTCCCGCCGGCGCCGGGTCGTGACGATCGACGAGACATTGCGGCAAAAACTGCAAGAGTGCGTCGTCCAGGTACGCGAAGCGCGAGCGCGGACGACCTCGCCACCACCGCTGAAAGACCCTGTACGCTGCCGAGCCTGCTCCTTGAAAAACGCCTGTCAGCCGGAAACACTGAACAACGAGGCGGAATACCACGCCGTCTTGGCGCGCCTGTTTTCAACGGAGGACTGACGTGGAACTTTTGAACACTCTCTACGTGACGCGACCCGAAAGCTATCTGCATCTGGACAACAACACCTTGCGCCTGGAAACGGAACGAGAAACTCAGCTACGCGTCCCCTTGCACCATCTGGGCGCAATCGTTTGTTTCGGCCACGTCGGACTCTCGGCACCTCTGATGCACCGGCTGGCTGAAGAGGGAATCAGCCTGATTTTGTTGGACCAACACGGACATTTCAAAGCGCGGCTGGAGGGCGCGCTCTCGGGCAACGTACTCTTGCGTCAGGCGCAGCACACGGCAGCAAGCGAGGAGAGTTTGAGCCTTTCAATCGCTCGCAATTGCGTGGCCGGCAAGCTGAAAAACAGCCGCCACGTTCTTTGCGCGGAGCAAGAGAAGCCAAAGAAGAAAGCGAACAACAGCGTCTGACCCGAAGCGCGCAAGACTTGGCGGCCAGTCTGCGCGCCTTGCCCGAAGCGAATGACGTAAACATCTTGCGCGGAATCGAAGGCGAAGCGGCGCGGCAATATTTCGCCGCTCTGAATTTTCTCATCCGCTCCGATATCCGTGAAGCTTTCCGCATGGAAGGCCGCAACAGGCGTCCGCCGCGTGACCCGATCAACGCGCTCCTGTCTTTCATTTATACCCTTCTGATGAACGACTGTCGTTCCGCCGTAGAGGCCGTCGGACTCGACCCGCAAATCGGCTTCTTGCACGCCATCCGACCCGGAAGAGCCTCATTGGCGCTGGATATAATGGAGGAGTTCCGCGCCCTCGCGGATCGCTTGGCGCTTTCTTTGATCAATCGCGGCCAGATCGCAGCCAAGGATTTTGTCGCGCGCGAGGGCGGCGCCGTACTTCTGGCGGACGATTCACGCAAAACAGTGCTGATCGCCTACCAGGAACGCAAACAAGAGAAACTTTCCCATCCCCTCCTCCACGAACCGGTCGCTCTGGGCGTGCTCCCTCACTTGCAGGCACGCCTTCTGGCGCGAACCTTGCGTGGCGACTTGGCGGAATACCCGCCGTTTCTGATGCGCTGACCATGCTGGTCGTTGTATGCTACGACGTCAACACGGAGACCCGTGAAGGCCGCCGTCGCTTGCGGCGTGTCGCAAAATTGTGCGAGGGTGTCGGACAGCGCGTACAAAAATCCGTCTTCGAATGCCAGATCGACCGCGCGCAGTTTGAAACCTTGAGGCGAAATCTTGTCGCGGAAATCAATCTGGACGAAGATAATTTGCGCTTCTACCGAATGGCCGAAACAAAGGGATACAAAACGGACGAATACGGCGCGTTCCGCGCGATCAATTTCGACGCGCCGCTGGTCGTATAACGCGAACCTGAAGTGGACGCTCAAACCCCGGCAGGTTCGCGCAGAGCATAAGATATTGAAATTACAAGGATAATGAAGAAAGAAGGATCGATTTGCCCCGGCGATTTGAAGCTTCGCAAGAGGGTTCGCGCAAAATTCAAAGTTTTGGTAGATAATTCAGTTGCTTGCAAATGAAGCATTTCGCCCCTCGGTGACGAGGGGCGTGGATTGAAACCGGGACGGTGCTGGCTTTCTTCATTGCCATCATTGCATTTCGCCCCTCGGTGACGAGGGGCGTGGATTGAAACTTCAGGGAACTTACCGGAAATCAGGATATTTCCATATTTCGCCCCTCGGTGACGAGGGGCGTGGATTGAAACCGGGAAAACTGGATAAAAGCGCGTGGATACAAGCCGGATTTCGCCCCTCGGTGACGAGGGGCGTGGATTGAAACGCATACGGCTCAAGGTATCGGCGCATGGCGTCACAATTTCGCCCCTCGGTGACG
>JAISAZ010000116.1 GCA_031266435.1 Accumulibacter sp. | reverse complement strand
CCCTCCCTCACTTCCAGATTCCTGGCAAACTCACGTATGTAGTGCCAGACAGGCCTTTTTGTACCTGCAAGCTATTGATTCTATAACAACTTTTTTTGGGGGCGTTAAAGTTGGGGTAGTGCCGCTCGTCCTTCCTGCGTACAATCGCGGATGTGCGGATTAACGCGCGCACATTTCCTGTTTCGCACCAATTTTGCCGATGATCTCGATCTACCAATTGAAACCCGCCTTTCAGAACCTCTTGCGCCCGCTCGTGCGGACGCTCGCGGGGTGTGGCGTGAGCGCCAACGCGGTGACGCTCTTTGCGGCGGCGGTTTCGCTTCTTCTGGGCGGGGCGCTCTGCTTCATCGGCGAGGAGGCGCGTCGGCTTTTCCTGCTCGTTCCACTATGGATGTTCCTGCGCATGGCGCTGAACGCCGTCGACGGCATGCTGGCGCGGGAGTTCGGGCAAAAGACGCCCCTGGGCGCTTACCTCAATGAATTGTCGGATGTCGTCTCCGACGCCGCGCTCATCGTGCCTTTTGTATTCGTGCGCCCTTTCGGTTGGCCGGTCATCGGCGCTATCATCGTCCTGTCGGCGGTCTCCGAGATGGCGGGCGCGCTCGGTCCGATGATCGGCGCGCCGCGCCAGTACGACGGCCCGATGGGGAAGAGCGATCGCGCCTTCGTTTTCGGCGCGCTCGGCTTGTGGGTGGGTCTCGGTCACGCGCTGCCGCACTGGGTCTTCTGGGGGGTCGGCGTCGGCGTTCCGCTGTCGATCATGCTCAATATCATCAACCGCATCAGGAGCGGCCTCGCCGCTGTTTCGAAAGATAAAATAAAATGACACGCATCGCTGAAGACTGCCGCTTTACCACCCACGACGGCGAATCGCTTTTTTACCGCCGCTGGCCCGCGACTTCGAAAACCCGGCGCGGCGCGGTCCTGCTCTTCCACCGTGGGCACGAGCACAGCGGGCGCATCGCGCACCTCGTCGACGAACTGGACCTGCCGGACTTCGATTTCTATGCGTGGGACGCGCGCGGCCACGGGCGCTCACCCGGCTTGCGCGGCGACTCTCCGAGTATCGCCCACTCGGTACGCGATATCGAGACTTTCGTCGAGCATTTGCGTGAAACGTGGGGGTTGACCGAGCCTGAACTCGCCGTCGTCGCGCAGAGCGTCGGCGCGGTGCTCGTGAGCACCTGGGTGCACGACTACGCGCCGCGCATCCGCTGCCAGGTCCTCGCCTCGCCCGCGTTCAAGGTCAAACTTTACCTGCCTTTCGCACGGCTCGGCTTGAAGCTGTGGCGCGCGCTGCGCGGCAATTTCTTCGTCAACAGTTACGTCAAGTCCAAATTTCTCACGCACGACCCGGCGCGGCAGGCGTCGTTCGACTTCGACCCGCTCGTGACGCGCGCCATCTCGGTCAATATCCTGCTCGGACTGTACGAGGCCGGCGAGCGCGTCGTCGCCGACGCCGACGCGATCACCGTCCCGACGCAAGTCCTGATTTCCGGGGACGACTGGGTCGTGCATCACTGGCCGCAGCACGCTTTCTTCACCCGCCTGGGCACCGAGGTGAAGGAGAAGCACGTCTTCAAAGGTTTCTATCACGACACGCTCGGCGAAATGGAGCGCGGGGACGTTGTCGGCAAGGCGCGCGACTTCATCCTGCGCTGTTTCGACGCGCCGCTCGACCGCCCCGACCTGCGCGAAGAGCACCGGCGCGGCCACACCTTCGAAGAAGCGAAGAATCTCACGGTGGCTCTGCCGCCCTTGTCGCCGTGCGGGCTGTACTGGAGCGCGTATCGTTTCGGCGTGAAGCTGGCCGGGGGACTCTCGGACGGCGTCGCGCTCGGTCATCGTACCGGCTTCGATTCCGGCAGTACGCTCGACTACGTTTACCGCAACACCCCCGGTGGCGCGGGACCGATCGGGCGCCTTGTCGACCGCATTTACCTGAACGCGATCGGTTGGCGCGGAATCCGGCAGCGCAAGATCCACGTCGAAGAACTCTTGCGCGACGCGCTGACGCGACTCAAAGCGGAGGGGCGCGAGACGAGGCTCGTCGATATCGCCGCGGGGCATGGTCGCTATGTGCTCGACGTGGTCGAGCGCGAACCGCGCCCGGACGCCGTGCTGCTGCGCGATTTCAGCGAACTGAACGTGCGCGAGGGTCAGGCCCGGATCGACGAGCGCGGGCTTGCCGATATTGCCCGTTTCGAGAAAGGCGACGCGTTCGACCGCGAGGCTCTGGCGGCGATCACGCCGCGCCCGACGCTCGGCGTCGTCTCCGGACTCTACGAACTCTTCCCCGACAACGACCAGGTCGCCGCGTCGCTCGCCGGCCTGCACGACGCGATCGAAGAGGGCGGCTATCTCGTCTATACCGGCCAGCCCTGGCACCCACAGCTCGAAATGATCGCGCGCGCGCTGACGAGTCACCGCGAGGGGCAAGCCTGGATCATGCGGCGGCGTACGCAGGCGGAAATGGACCAGTTGGTGCGCGACGCCGGGTTCGAGAAGATCACGGAACGCATCGACGAATGGGGAATCTTCAGCGTTTCGCTCGCGCGCCGCGTTGCGTGAAGCCATTGATGCCCCCCGCCGTGGAAACCTCTCGCTTGAGCGGCGCTTTCAAGCGCGGGGTGCTTTGGCTTCTCTTTCTCGGACCTTTCTTTTTTCTCAGCTACGGCTTTGCCAACCACCAGTCCGCGCTGCGCGACGCCGCGACGGGCGTGGCGAGTTTTTACTATTCCTGGGAACGCGGCATTCCACTGTGGCCGTGGACGATCCTGCCGTATTGGTCGATCGACCTTCTCTACGGCTTCGCTTTTCTCTGCTGCCGAGACCGCGCGGAAACGAAGCGCCTCGGGTTGCGGCTCTTGAGCGCGCAGTTGATCTGCGTCGCGTGCTTTCTCGCATGGCCCCTGCGTTTCGACTTCGAGCGCCCGCCGGTCGAAGGTCTCTCGGGAGCACTCTTCACCGCATTGGCGAGCTTCGACCTGCCCTACAATCAGGCGCCGTCGCTGCACATTACGCTGCTCGTCATCGTCTGGCGGCAGTTTGCCGGGGTCGTCGACGCGCCCGCCGTGCGCGGGCTGATCCACGCGTGGGCGGTGTTGATCGCTCTCTCGGTGCTGACGACTTGGCAGCATCACTTCATCGACGTGCCGACCGGTCTCGCGGCGGGACTCGTGTGCCTCTGGCTCTGGCCCGACGAAGGGCGACTGCGCCCGGCGAACGACCGTCGCTGGACGCTCGCCTTCTCGTATTTCCTCGGGGCGGCGCTGTTTCTGGCCGCCGCGCTGTCGCTGGGCGGCGCGGCGGCGGTTTGCGCCTGGCCGGCGCTCTCGCTGGCGCTGGTCGCGTTCAACTACGCGGGGGCGGGTGCGGCGGGATTCCAGAAACACTGCGGGCGGCATTCGCTCGCCGCGCGCTGGCTCTTCCTGCCCTACACGTGCGCCGCGTGGGTCAATTCGCGCCTGTGGACGCGAGGCTTCCCCGAACCCGATCGAATCTGCGACGGCGTCTGGCTGGGGCGGATGCCGACGGCGCGTGAATTCGAGGCGTGGGCGAAGAAGCGCGGCGGCGACATCGCCTTGTTCGACCTCTGCGCGGAACTGCCCGCGCCCGCGTTGCCCGTGGGCGCCGCCTACGACGGCCTTCCCTGCCTCGACCTCGTTTCCGTGCCAACGTCGGCGCTCATGGAGGCGGCAAGGCGTCTCGACGCCCTGCGTGCGACGCGACGCGAAGTCTGGGTGGCCTGCGCGCTCGGCTACTCGCGCAGCGCCGCCGTCGTCGCGGCGTGGTTACTGCAAACGGGCAGGGCCGCCGACGCCTCGCAAGCGCTCGCATTGTTGAGAAAAGCGCGCCCACGCGTCGCACTCGGCGCGAAGAGCCTCGCGCGGCTCGAAGAATGTACGGCGCTCCCGCAAGGCGCGTCATGAGCGAAAACATTTTGCCGCACACCCCGTCGGCGCACGCTCTCGTCGGTGTCTCGCTGTGCGAAGCCGGACGCACGATCGACGACTGGAGCCGCGCGCTCTTTCTTGCCGCGCTCCTGAGCGGACTCTGGATTGCCTCGCCGCCGCCGAACTTTTTCGCGCTCGCGGCGGGCGTCGTTTTTGCCGGATTCGAGGCTTGGCACGCCTTGCGCCTCGCGTTCGACCGCCCGATCTTCGCCGCGTGGGCGCGTTGCGACGACGACGCTCTGCCCGAAGTGCTGCGCGGCTTCGACGCCGTTCTGGCGCCTCAGCAAGGGACCGCCGGCGACGGCACCCTCCGCCCTCTGTCCGCGCGCGTCGCGGGCGTTCGGCGGCTGCTCCTGTGCCAAGCCGTCTGCCTCGGCGGACAGGCGGCGTCGCTCGTTTTCGTGTGGTCGGAATACTTCCTGCGCGCACATGCTTGAGAAAATACTCTCCGCCGCGCTCTGCGGCCTGATCAAGACCCTGACCGGCGCGCGCGCACTCTGGCGCGACGCCGAGCCTTCGATGCGCGCGTGCGTGTATTTTGCCAACCATCGCAGCCACGGCGACTTTGTCCTCATCTGGTCTTCGCTCCCGTCGGCGCTGCGCGCGCGAACCCGACCCGTCGCGGGCGCGGACTACTGGCTGAGCGGCGGCGCGCGCCGATTTTTGATCGAGCGCGTCTTCCGGGGTGTGCTCATCAACCGCCCGATCAAACGCCGCGACGACCCGATCGCCGCGATGCTCGCGCCGCTCGAGGCCGGCGAATCGCTGATCGTCTTCCCCGAAGGCACGCGCAATCAAGGGGAAGGCGTCCTGGCGTTCAAGGCGGGACTCCACCGCGTCGCCTGCGCGCGGCCGGAAACCGAATTCGTCCCGGTCTGGGTCGAAAACCTGGGCCGCGCGCTCCCCAAGGGCGGCGTGATTCCGCTCCCGCTCCTGTGTTCCCTTACTTTCGGCGTGCCGCTCACGATACGTCCCGGCGAAACGCGCGCCGGGTTTCTGGCGCGCTGCCGCGACGCCCTGCTCGACCTGGAGCCTTCCGCGTGATCCTCGAAACCCTGAAACAAAACACGCTCGCGCTCGTATTTTTCGGCATCGCCTGCGCGCTGCTTCTCGCCAGCGCGGTGGGGCTCGTTCTGCGCCTGCGCGCCTCCAAGGGAGAGGCACATTCCACGATCGACAACCTGAACGCGCGCATCAACGCCTGGTGGGCGATGATCCTGATCCTGGGCGGCGCGTTCTGGCTCGGCCAGACAGCGGTGATCCTGCTCTTCGCGTTCATCTCTTTTCAGGTTCTGCGCGAATTCATTTCCGTCACCTATACGCGGCGCGGCGACTACCGGGCGCTGCTGTGGTGCTTCTTTTTCTTTCTTCCGCTGCAATACGCGCTGATCGCTGTCGCCTGGTACGGATTATTCACGATCCTGATCCCGGTTTACGCCTTTCTGCTGCTGCCGATCTCGTCCTCGCTCGGCGCGGACGCCACGCGCTTCCTCGAGCGCGCCGCGAAGGTGCAATGGGCGCTGATGATCTGCGTCTATTGTCTCTCGCACGTGCCCGCCTTGCTCACCCTCGACATCCCCGGCTTCGCGGGGCGCAACGAGCAACTGATCGTCTTTCTGCTCCTCACCGTACAATCGAGCGACGTTTTCCAGTACGTCTGGGGCAAGCTTCTCGGCAAACACAAACTCGCGCCGGCGATTTCGCCGTCCAAAACGCTGGAGGGACTCGTCGGCGGCGTGTTGAGCGCTACTGCCGTGGGCGCGGCGATGTGGTGGATCACACCGTTCGCTTGGTGGCAGGCGGCGCTGATCGCGCTCGTCATCAACGTGCTCGGCTTTTTCGGCGGCTTCGTACTCTCGGCGATCAAACGCGACCGTGGTCTGAAGGATTGGGGGTCGATGATCGAAGGCCACGGCGGCATGCTCGACCGGATGGATTCGGTGAGTTTTTCCGCGCCGATCTTCTTCCATATCGTGCGTTACTGGTGGGTGTAGCGCCGACCGCCGAAAAATGCCCGGACGGCTTTTGGCGCGCAAGCGGCTTCCCGTAAAAATTTTGGTGCGTCATGTACGCCGATTTGAGGAATAATTCCGTCTGTAACCCAGCGTTGCTTTACAGCGCCGAAGCCCTATGACCAAACACGAACTCAATGAACGCGATACTCGCATCCAGGCGTGCGAGAAGTTCCTGCCGACAAAAAACGAGATCAAATGAGCGACAAGCCTGTTTCTCTTGTTCCGGCTCCAGAAGCTTACGCCAATTGGCTGGAGGGTCTGAAAAGCCGTATCCACAACGCTCAGCAACGGGCAACGCTGGCCGTAAACCGCGAATTGGTACTGCTCTATTGGCAAATTGGGCGCGATATTCTTCAACGGCAGGCGGAACAAGCTTGGGGGGCCAAGGTCATTGAGCGCTTGGCGTACGACCTCAGGGCGGCTTTCCCCGACATGAAGGGTTTTTCCCCGCGCAACCTCAAGTATATGCGTGCTTTTTCCGAGGCATGGCCGGATGAATCCTTTGTGCAAGAGGTGCTTGCACAATTGCCCTGGTGAGCGAGTTGGAGGCAACATGAATCTTTCTTGTGATAACGGTTTTATATAAGGGATGAGGCCGTGAATCTTTCGTCCATAAATCGCCAGAAAAACCGGACCGTGCGCTGTGGCGCGGAAAGACACCGCCACCGACGCTTTTGAAATGGGAAAAAACGATGGAACCGACAAAAAACCGCGAGGAAGGCACCCTCGGCAACCGCCTCCGCGCGTGCCGGAAGGCGAAGGGACTGACGCAGAAAGAGGTCGAGGCGCGCGCGGGGGTCTCGCAGGGAACGCTTTCCGAACTCGAGAACGACAAATACCCGACGTCGACCTTCGTGCCGCAACTTGCCGAGCTTTACGGCGTCGAAGCCTTGTGGCTTGCGACGGGAGAAGGCCGGAAAGTCCGCGACGATACGGTCGAGGGCGCGCCGACCCTGGGCCGGTCACGAAAGGTACCTGTCGTCGGAACGTCGCAACTCGGCGACAGCGGCTTTTGGGCGGAGTTGAATACGCCGGTCGGTTTCGGCGACGGGCATATCCCTTTCCCTGTTCGGAGCGAACGCGCGTACGCGGTGCGGTGCAAGGGCGACTCGATGAAGCCGCGCATCAAGGACGGTGAATTCGTGATCGTCGATCCCGATCAGTCGCCGGTTCCGGGCGACGAAGTGCTCGTCAAATCGAGCGACGGCCGCGTGATGGTGAAAGAATTTCTGTACCGGCGCGATGGTTTCGTCCACCTGCTTTCGGTCAACGAAGAACACGGAAAGATCAGCATCGCCGAATCCGAGGTCGAAAAGCTGCACTACGTTGCCGCGATCGCCAAGCGCGCGATGTGGCAGCAAGACTGAAGCTCAGGCGATCCGCGAGGACTTCGGGGCGCTTTCGGATTGGAAGCCGCCGACACCCGGACTACAATGCGCGTAATCCCCAAAAAACGCGGTCGACCGCAGATTGCCCTGTTTGAGTGATATGGGATAATTCGGAGGAGTATTGAAACATGTTCGATAAAGACAAACGCGCGTTCATTGCCGTTTCCGGCGGTGAAGAACTCTGTATCGTCCCACGGATGGCCAACCGCCACGGCCTCGTCGCCGGCGCGACAGGGACGGGAAAGACCGTGACGCTCCAGGTGCTTGCCGAGACCTTCAGCGCGATGGGGACTCCGGTTTTCGCCGCCGACATGAAGGGCGACCTTTCGGGGGTCGCCGCACCGGGGGGCGCGAAAGAGTCCATATCGCGCCGCGTCGAGGAATTGCGCCTCGCCGAGAAAGGCTTTGCTTTCCAGGGCTTCCCCGCGCGTTTCTGGGACGTTTTCGGCGACGCGGGCGTCTCCCTGAGGGCGACCGTCGCCGACATGGGTCCCTTGTTGCTCGCGCGTCTTCTCGGACTCAACGAGACGCAGTCGGGCGTTCTGACGCTCGTTTTCACGATCGCGCGCGACGAGTCGCTGGAACTCATCGACCTGAAGGATTTACGCAAGCTGCTCGAATACGCCGCGAACAACGCGGCGCGGTATTCGGCGACTTACGGCAACGTTTCGATGGCGAGCGTCGGCGCGATCCAGCGCGCGCTCCTCGGGCTGGAACACGAGGGCGGCGATCAGTTTTTCGGCGAACCCGCGCTGAACGTCAATGACCTGATCCAGACCGAGGGCGGGATGGGCGTCGTCAATATCCTGGCTGCGGAACGGCTCGTCAAGTCGCCCAAGGTCTACGCCGTTTTCCTCGTCTGGCTCATGAGCCGTCTCTTCGACGTATTGCCCGAAGTCGGCGACCCCGAAAAACCGAAACTCGTCTTTTTCTTCGACGAGGCGCATCTCTTGTTTACCGACGCGCCGCGCGCGCTCGTCGAAAAAGTCGAGCAGGTCGTCCGCCTCATCCGTTCCAAGGGCGTCGGGATTTACTTCGTCTCGCAGTCGCCGTCCGACATTCCCGATGCGATCCTGGGTCAGCTCGGCAACCGCGTCCAGCACGCGCTACGCGCCTTTACCCCCAAGGATCAAAAGACCGTCAAGGTCGCGGCGGCGACTTTCCGCGCGA
The DNA here is from genome assembly GCA_031266435.1 of Accumulibacter sp. Lineage (GTDB taxonomy): Bacteria > Pseudomonadota > Gammaproteobacteria > Burkholderiales > Rhodocyclaceae > Propionivibrio. The sequence goes on along the minus strand of JAISAZ010000116.1, from coordinate 1,919 downwards.
ATCCGGGGTTTGACGTCGAAAAGGCGATTACGGAGTTGGGGATCGGCGAAGCGCTCGTCTCCTTCCTCGACGACAAGGGAATGCCCCGACCCGTCGAGCGCGCGCTCATCGTTCCGCCGCAGGGGCAGATCGGGCCGCTCGACGCGCAAAAGCGCGAGGGCATGTTCAAGAATTCTCTCCTCTACCGTTGCTACGGCGAAACGCGGGACCGCGAGTCGGCTTTCGAAAAGCTGCAAAACACCGAGACGGCGAAAGAACGCGCGGCGAGGGAAAAAGCCGAGGAAAAGGCACGCAAGGAAGAAGAAAAACAGCGCCTCGCGCGGGAAAAGGAAGAAGAAAGACAACGCCTCGCGCGGGAGAAGGAGGAAGAGCGGCAGCGCATCGCGCGCGAGAAGGAAGAAGAGAAACAACGCCTCGCGCAGGAGAAAGAAGAACGCCGCGAGGACGAGCGGCGAAAGACCTTCTGGGGCGGCCTGATCAAGTCGGTCGTGACGCCCGTCATTCGCAACGCGCTCAGCAGCTACATCCGGGGAGGGAAAAAGCGCTAGCGCCGCGCGCCGGAACCCGATCTGCGTAAATATTCCCCAAGGCGTCGCGATCGGCGCCTGGGCGGGGAGTATTTTTGGCCGGCGCTTCGCCGAAGTCTCAAAAGCATGATATGACAACCACGCTCCCCCTTCTCGCGCTCCTCGCTGCGACATCCTTTGCCGCGGGCTTCATCGATTCGCTCGTCGGCGGCGGCGGTCTCATCAACATCCCGATGCTCTTCACCGCGCTCCCGAAAGAAATTCCGGCGACGCTTTTCGGGACGAACAAATTCGCGAGCTTCTTCGGAACGTCGAGCGCCGCGTGGCGCTACGCGCGCCGCGTCGACATGCCCTGGAGCACGACACTTGTCGCGACGGCGGGGGCGTTCGCGTGTTCCTACCTCGGCGCGATGGCGGTCGCGTGGCTGCCGCGCGAGCTTTTGCGCCCGTTGATCCTCGTTCTTTTGGTCGCCTCGGCGGTGTATACCTTCCGGCGCAAGGATTTCGGCGTCACGCACGCGCCGCGTCCGATGGGGCCGCGCGAGTACGCGTACGCGCTCGCGCTCGGCGGCGTCATCGGCTTCTACGACGGCTTTTTCGGCCCCGGAACGGGGAGTTTCCTGATCTTTCTCTTCATCCGCGTTTTCGGCTTCGATTTTCTTCACGCCTCCGCGTCGGCCAAAATCGTCAACCTGGCGACCAACCTTGCGGCGATCGCTTATTTTATTCCGAACAGATTTTTCCTCGTCGACGCCGCGATCACGATGGCGCTCTTCAACATCGCCGGCGCGGTCGTCGGGACGCAGCTCGCGTTTCGGCGCGGGAGCGGATTCGTCCGCCAGGTCTTTCTCGTCATGGTCTGCGTGTTGATCGTCAAGTTCGCGCTCGACACATTTTGAGAGGAAGGCGACTGAAAATCCGGGTTCAGGCGTTTTCGCCCCAGCGCTCTATCAGCGAATGCGGAACGCCGAGATGGTCGAGGACGCGCGCGACGACAAAATCGACGAGGTCGGAAGCGCTTTCCGGGTGGTGGTAGAAGCCCGGACACGGCGGCAGGATGACGGCGCCCGCTTTCGAGAGGCGCAGCATGTTTTCGAGGTGGATCGTTGACAGCGGCGTCTCGCGCGGGACGAGGATCAGCTTTCGCTTTTCTTTCAAGCTCACGTCGGCGGCGCGCTCGATCAGGTTTTCCGCGAGACCTTGGGCGATCGCGGCGAGCGTCCCCATCGTACAGGGGCAGACGACCATCGCGTCGGACACACTGGAACCGCTTGCGATCGGCGCCGACCAGTCTTCGTTCCCGTAGATGCGGAGCGCTCCGCCGTGCCCCGGAAATCGGCGCGCGAAAAACTCCGACGCGCCTTCGGGGTCGGCGGGCCAGTCGACGCGCAT
>JAISAZ010000096.1 GCA_031266435.1 Accumulibacter sp. | reverse complement strand
CCAACGCCGCACTGAATACTTCTTTGTCCATCTCAAATCCCCTCCCGCTTCAAAAGCTTTACTCTACCCCTTTCTTGATTCTCTACACTCTTCTTCCCACTCAAAGTAGCGAAGGGCCATCGAAGAATTGAGAGAAAAGCTTGCACTTCTGCGGCGCGATCCTGATTTAGCGGACTCCATCGCACGCCGAGGGCAGACGCTTGCCGAAGATCACTACTCCTTTTTTGCCTTGGGGCAACAAATCCTTGAAGCTCTCGAACCCCCGCTCCGGTCCGCCGCTCCGCCGAATACGATTGACCGTCTGCGAACCTACTTCGGGATTTAGCGGGGGCGCTTCTAAAAACCTCGGTTTTGAAAATATAAGCACATATAAATTCATATAAATCAATGAGTTATAACCGCACACGATTAAATCTCTGTGGTTTTTCGAGGTGCCCGCAGGTTGATGCCAAGAACCACGTAACATCCGGCCCACTCGAATTTTTGTCATTCATATGCCGTCAGGTTGGCACGAGCCAATAATTTACAAACCGCATCATCCCTTGCCGTCGAGGAGCTTTTGCGCTCCGTCCGTGCGTAAAAAGACGACATAGATTCTGCTACTGTCCCTGTTACTGAAACTTGTCAGCGGCCGCAAACCGTTGGCCGCGAATCTTTGAATCTCTTTCTCGGCCTTCAATTCAAGTATGAAGTGCGAATAGGGTAGCTTTGTTTGCGCCAATGCCACATCCAAGGCCTCTTCAAATGATGGAGAAAATTTCCATCCCGCGTAATAAGCCAGCCTTGGATCGTCGAGATAGAGTCGGTCGCTTTCCTTTAGATTTTCAGCAAGCCACTTACCTGCTTCGCGCAAGTGCGTTTTCGGCGGCGAGATACTAATAACGTTGGCAAAAACGATTGCGGCGCTGATTGCGACCACGGAAATTTTCAGGCGCGATCGACCTGAGACGATGCGTTCCAAGCCTTCGGCGATTCTCGGGAGAAGCAGAAACCCCATCAGCGTCGTGTAGCGCATACTCAAAAACAGGTAATAAAGCATGAAAATGAACCAAACCGCGAAAAATATCAACGCCGCGATATCCGTGGACAGCCAGGGATAGCTTTCATGACGCTCTTGGTCCGCCGGGAGCGCGTCCGTGCTTTTTTTCGAGAAGACGCTCATCGCGGCGGGAACGACAAAAACGCCCAGCGTCCGGGCTATTTTCCAGAGCAAATAAAACGAAAAACCAAAAAACAAAATCAAGCCCGCGTCTTCGCGCGAATACTTGAATGGCATTATTTCGGCGAACTTTTCCGCAGTCGGCGTAAAGTGCTTTCCGATGCCGTTCAAGAGGAAATCCACCAAAGTCTGACTTAAATCCACAAAACGCCAGTGAAGCAATTCGTACTTCCACGCCGCCAACCAGATTCCCGCCACAGCCACCAAAGCGCCCACCGCCACAAGAAGTGGAGCGAAGCGCCTGAGCGGACGATCTCCCTCGGACGCAAGCGCGCGAACGCCGCGTGAGAGAGGAAATACAAAAAACAAGACCATCGCTTCAAAACGAAAAAAGGTCGCCGCCAAAATCGTAGCGGTCATCCCGAACAAATAGGTACGGCACCCGGTCTGCTCGTGGCGAAAGAGCATCCAGAGCGCACATACGGAAAAACACCAGAAGCCATTTTCGCGAATAACTTCCCCCCGATAGATGTTGAACGCAGGGATGGACAAGACTGCCAACGACGCCCAGAAAATCAATCCCGGGCGCTTTTGATGGACCATATCCACCGCAAGAACGCACGCAGTAGCAAGCATGAGTTCACCGAGGACACGCCATAAATATTCTGGATTAATTCTACTGGCATGTGAAAGCCAACCAATCAGAATGGGATACCACGGCCAATTGAAAGCACCGTACGCACCGGATAAATCGGTCGTGGCAAGCGAGGCAATATCCATGTACAGTGCCCCGTCTCTGCCGATGATCGGATTGAAAACCGTAGCAACGACGGAAAGCAGGAGGCTGATCAAAAAAACGGCACTGAGGAAAAATTTTCTATCGTTTTTCATTGGTAATTCATGTAAGATTTCAAGCGGCTTATCAACGAACCGAGCATACGGTTTTTTCAACGGAGAAGCGGCTTTCCCAGCGTGTCCCGTATAGGCTAGCCGAGAATCACGCTCTGCGCCTGGAAAGATGGCACTCCGAGGGTAAGAGCGCGGCCCTCGCTAAAGCAATATCCGATTACAGTAATCTCTAAATTCCACACAGAGTTCTCATCTTCCATACACGAAAAGGCAAACCGTCGAGCATTTCTCGATCCAGCGCTTTATCTTCGCGCGCGCACTTCAACAACATCGAATTACGGTAACGCGCGCACGCCTTGGCGTAGTCTGGGTGATCGGAAAAACATGCGTAAGTTTTTAGCACATTCTCCATCACGAAGCGTCTGTTCTCGGAAGTATTTGACGGATGCAGACGGTATTATGCCAAGATATCTCCGAGAACATCGATAAAATAACATTTTCGCGTAATTTTAGGTTAGATATAGGGGTTTTCCAGACGAATGTTCTCGTCAAACCCTCCAACTTCCATCAGTACATTTCTTCGGAACATCAGTGTCGGCGTGGGCGGAATACGTTTTTTTGAAAGAAACAAGCCGTCGAAGCTCAAGCGACGAAATGGCAAATCACGCCAGTGTTGTTTTTCCGATGTCTTACCTTTGCCGTCGATCGTTTCAATGTTTCCCGCGCTAATCCCTACCCCCGGTTTATCCGCCATATATGCAACTTGGCGCTCGATTCTCCATGGAATCATGATGTCATCAGACCCGAATGGAATGATAGATTCGCCATTCGCGCGCAACGGCCTCGTTCAAGGTGCGCGGCAAGCCCAAATTGGCCTGATGGAAATAGTAAGTACTCGCCCTCTCTCCCCCGATGCGATCCATAAAGCCTTGCAGCAATTCAACGCTACCATCACTCGAAGCATCGTCGATGACCTGAAGCTCGACGTTGGGATAACTTTGTCGCAATACGCTGTCGATACTCGTTTCAACATACTAAAGCGCATGGTTATAGGATGTGATGATGACTGTAATGAGAGGAAATGCATCTACGGAAAAAGGTTGGGACATAAGAAACTGAAAAAAATCTGAAATCAGTCAACTCATCCGTATTTATTTTTCCATACGGCGACCAAAAAAATTTAAATGCATATAAAAACAAGAGGATATTCATTCTCTCAGTCCCAAACATAAGCGAACCGCCTTGCGAGTATAAGACCATTTGAGCAACACACGCCAGTTCGTAAGTAGCGCTTCACGATAATACGCGCGCGCGTCGTTGTACTCTCCGGCAAGTAAACAGGCGCGAAACAGCGACAGATAACGCTGTGCGCGGTAAGCGGACTTGAGCGATTGCAGATGAGCGGGAAGTCTTGAAAAAACCTCATCAACCAAAGCCATGCCGACTTTGCGCATCGCGCCTACGTTGTGGCGCATACTGTCGGAGTGCTTGTGAACGCGCGTGAGTAACAGATCAAGAACTTCAATTTTCTCTTGAGCCAGCGCATAAGCAAACACCGGAATGTCTTCACTATGCCTTAGATAGTCAGGGTAAGGTCGTCGTAGCAGCAGTTCGCGCGAAAATACGCAGGCGCCGTTGCTGAGCGAAATTTTTTTGTCCAGAAGGTAATCGCGCAAGCGCTTGATGGGGTCGCGTGGAAGCGCGCTGGCGGGGCGCTGCCGCTCCCGCCCATCGGGCAGTACTGCGACATGTCCCGCCTGCCAGAAGTCAATATCCGGATGTTCGCGTAAATGTCCGCAAAGCGTCGGCAATACGCCGACTACCAATTCGTCGTCGGCGTCCAAAAACAACATAAAGCGCCCACGCGCCAGATGCACCCCGCGATTTCGCGTGAAGGCAAGCCCGCTGTTTTCTTGGCGGACGCCTTGGAAGCGTTCTCCGTAACGTTCGGACAAAGCAGCAAAAACCGCAGGAGTAGTATCGGTGGAGCCATCGTCAATCACCCAGAGTTCCACCTCCGCTGATGCTTGCGTCAATACGGAATCAACTGCCCGTTGAAGGACATTAGCATAGTTGTAGGCGGGGATGATGATGCTGAGCAGGGGCGTGGGTAGCGCGTGTGAATTCATTTGTCCCTATTCACCAGAATATCCTGCAGGACGAGGTAGTCGAGGTCGAAGCCATAGAACATCGCCAAAGCGTCATTCGCCGAACAGAGCATCGGTCGCCGTCCCGAGATAATAAACTTTTTACAACTCATTGATTCCATTTATATTTTTCGTCATTCGCCGTTTATTATCCAGAGCGATGGATAATAAACCCGCCATACCCGCCTCGTCCGCGACGCTGGGCAAGCGAATCGCCAACTCGTAGCGCCAAGATAATAAACTTTTTACAACTCATTGATTTCATTTTTGTTTTCAGTTTTTCCCCGTTTATTATCCGAAGCAGTAGATAATAAACGCCTTGCACTCGCCTCATCAGTGACGCTGGGTTTGTAGTAAACCCGGTTACGCTTGCCTTGGGTGGCGTTGTGTTCTAGGAGTCCCTGCTCGACCCAACGCTTGAGCAGTTTTGAGGCACTGAGCGTGTCCAGTCCGGCAATCTGGCGAAGATCGCCGTTGCCGATGGGGCCGTTTCGGTCTATCCAGTCGCTGACTTGTGTCCAAACGGGCGGGCGCTCCTCGTTCAGCAGGGTGACGGTGATGGTTTGTTGCGTTTGGTTGCGAAACTCCCGGTACTGAGGAGGGTAAAGATTTCCAACCTGCATGAGATGAAACATCATACGCACGCCTTCTCCGGCGTCGACGTTGGGAGGTTCTGGAAATTCGCGCAAATGTCTGGCAATCAGCGGATTGCGCGCAAAGGAACCCGCGTTTTGAATCGTCGCCGCCGAGATCCGGCCAGGGAACAAACCGGGGCTGACAATTTCAATCCGGTTATCGAAAATTCGGATATGCACATCCTGATTCAAACGATAATCGCGGTGAATCAGCGCATTGGTAATGGCTTCCCGAATGACGCGTTCCGGGTAACGGTGTAGCGTTTTGAATCCCGATGCCGCCAGAGTCAGCCCTTCGGTCAGGGAGTCGAGCACGTAAGCATGCGTTTGCGCGATCAACTGGTAAATCGGGCCGGACAGAGTCTTCGGCGGTTTGATGAGGTTTGGAACTTCACTCGCGCCGATCGCGTTCCCTCGGAAATGAAACACTCTGACGTCGGCGCGCGTCTGGCTTGCCGCCAGCAAGGCTCCCGGATAGTCCGCGAACAGCAGCACGGCGGCGCGAACGGGGCGCAATTCGCTACCGATCTTCTGGGCAAGCCCGATGCGGTAAAATTGATCCGGGATACCGGTATCCGACAAACTTCTTCCACGCAAAAACAGGCGCCACGCGTCCGTTTTCAGCAAATCGAAATCCACTTCCACCGGCTCGGATTCCGCGCTACGCACACCGCGCTGATAGGAAAGATCGACGATTTCGTCGACGGTCATTTCGCGGTTGCTGGCCTCGCCGCGTGTCCAAGTCCCATCGCCGACAACGGAGTGTACCTTGTCGCTTCGCGGGACATAAAGCAGAAGAAGGTTTCCCGGTTGACCATCACGCAATACGCAGGAAATACGTTCAATAAGGATTCCTTCTATTTTCGGCTGGAATTGCGTTTCCAATTTGCGTAGAAGTTCATCGACAGCCTCTGGATTTTCATCGATGCCGTACAAGCGATCCTTGCCTCGCGCCTTTTGCGCGTCTTCCACGCCGAGGAATAAATGACCGCCCAGCGTGTTGGCAAAAGCACATACGGTTTCCAGAGCCTTGCCGACCATTTTTCCGGAAACGCGCTTCATCTCCAGAATTTGTGTTTCCTTGCCGTACAGGGCGACATTCAGGGGGCATTCCCCTTGATCCGAAGTGAATTCCCGCGCTTTGCCCGTCATGGCGCAAGTCCCCCTCGCCTCGAAGCTGTCCGAAGCACGGAGATCATCTTCAGCCGTCCGGCGATCAGGAGACAGGAAACAGGAGACAGGAAACAGACGAACAGGGCGTCTGTTTTCCGTGCCGAGATAATAAACTTTTTACAACTCATTGATTCCATTTATATTTTTCGTCATTCGCCGTTTATTATCCAGAGCGATGGATAATAAACCCACTGCACCCGTTTCTCCAGCGATGCTGGGCGAGCGAATCGCCAACTCGTAGCGCCGAGATAATAAACTTTTTACAACTCATTGATCCCATTAATATTTTTCGTCATTCGCCGTTTATTATCCAGAGCGATGGATAATAAACCCGCTGCACTCGTTTCTCCAGCGGCGCTGGGCGAGCAGATCGCCGGTTTTCCGTGCCGAGATAATAAACTTTTTACAACCCATTGATTTCATTTATATTTTTCGTCATTTGCCGTTTATTATCCGAAGCGATAGATAATAAACTCGTACACTCGCCTCACTTCTTTTCCACCAGAATATCCTGCATGACGAGATACTCGAGGTCGGAGCCGTAGAACATCGCCAATGCGTCGTCTGGGGAACAGATCATCGGTTCGCCGCGCCGGTTCAGCGAGGTATTGAGGACGACGCCGTTGCCGGTGCGTTTTTCCAGCGCCTTCATCAGATCGTAGTAACGCGGGTTGAATTCGCGCCGCAGAACCTGCGCGCGCGAGGTGCCGTCTTCGTGGACGACTTCCGGGACGCGCTTTTTCCACTCTTCCTTGACGTCGAAGGTAAAGGTCATGAAGGGCGCGGGGTGCGATTCGCCGAACATTTGCGGGCCGACGGTGTCGAGCATCGACGGGCAGAAGGGTCGCCAGCGCTCGCGGAACTTGATCTGCGCGTTGATCCGGTCGGCGACCCCCGGAACGCTCGGGCAGCCGAGAATCGAGCGGGCGCCGAGCGCGCGCGGGCCGAATTCCATACGCCCCTGAAACCACGCGACGGGGGAACCTTGCGCGAGCAGTTCCGCGACGTATTCGGGCACCTTGTCGAGTTTTTTCCACCGGGGTCTTGAGGTATGGCGCGCGCACGCGGCGATGACATCTTCGTTGCTGTATTCGGGGCCGAGGTAGACGTGCTCCATTTTTTCGACCGAAACGCCGCGCCGCTGCGAAACGTAAGCCGCCGCGCCGACGGCGGTCCCGGCGTCGCTCGCGGCGGGCTGGACGAAGAGTTCTTTCACGTCGGGTCGTGCGATGATGCGCTGGTTCAGCTTGACGTTCAGCGCGCAGCCGCCGGCAAAGGCGATTTTCCCGGTCTCGCGGATGATGTCGCCCAAGTAATACTCGATCATCTCGAGCGAGAGTTTTTCAAAGAGCGCCTGTACGCTTGCGGCATAATGAACGTAAGGCTCATCCGCGACGTCGCCCTCGCGCCTGGGGCCGAGCCATTCGACGAGCTTTGGCGAAAAGTAATAACCCTTGCCCTTTTCCTTGTAGCGCTTGAGTCCGACGACGTTGACGTAATCGGTATTGACGACCAACTCGCCGCTTTCAAAGCGCGCCAGACGTGAAAAGTCGTGGCGCGTCGCGTCGCCGAAGGGCGCCATTCCCATGACCTTGAATTCCCCGTCGAGCATGTCGAAGCCGAGGTATTCAGTCAGCGCACCGTAGAGTCCTCCGAGCGACTCCGGGTCGTAGAATTCCTTGATCTTGTGGATTTTCCCGTTTTCGCCCCAGCCGAAAAACGTCGTCGCGTATTCGCCTTTTCCGTCGATGCCGACGATCGCCGTCTTTTCCGTGAAGCCCGAACAAAGGTAGGCGCTCGCCGCGTGCGCGAGGTGGTGTTCGACAGGTTCGATCACGATCGCTCCGGGGTCGAAACCCAGTTGCTGGAGGCACCATTCGATACGCCCGCGATAGCGCCAGTAGCGCCGGTTTCCCGTCAGAATCGCGTCGATTGCGCGTTCGGGCGCGTAGAGGTAACGCCGCGCGTAATGCCAGCGCGCCTTGCCGAACAGGCTGACCGGAGCAAAGGGAATCGCGACGGCGTCGACGTCGATGGGTTTGATTCCCGCTTGATTCAGACAGAATTTTGCCGCCTCGTAGGGCATCCGGTTTTTCGCGTGCTTGTCGCGGACAAAGCGCTCTTCTTCGGCGGCAGCGACCAGCTTCCCGCCGATGTACAGCGCGGCGGAAGGGTCGTGGCTGACCGCGCCGGACAGTCCGAGAATTTTGAGCGCCATTGAAAAACTTCCTTAATTTTCTTCGTCCGCATTGGGCGGAATCGATTCGTTCAGCGCGCGAAACAGCGGGCTGTCTTCCGGCCAGTTGCGCAGGAGGCGGTCGCGGTCGCGCGCCGTCGCGCGCGCAAAACCGGACGCGCTCGCGACTACGCGCATCGCGTCGAGGTCGATCAGCGCCCAGGAACCGCGCGTTTCCCCCCCTTGCCAGATCAGGTTACTGCCTTTGAAATCACCGTGAGCGATGCGCTCTCGCCGTAGCGCGGCGAAAAGCTCGCGCAACGCGCAAACGCCGACCTCTAAAGCCGGCGCCCCCGCAGCCGGCTCGTCACGAAAACACGCCATTATATCGCGGCCTTCGAGGCATTCGGTAATCAGAAAAGCCGTACCGCGCAGTCCCAGCCAGCGGCGTTCGATCATCGCCATCGGTTTTGCTGTGGGAATACCCAGCGCCACGAGGCGGTTGCCTTCGCGCCACGAGGTCGATGCCCGGCTGGGCCGCCAAAAGCGTCCGATCCAATGCCTGAAGTTCTTGATGTTGTAACGTTTGACGACGAAGGCGCGCCCTCCGTCTTCGACGCGCGCGACCGTTGCCGTCCCGCCCGTCTTGTAGATATGGCCCCGCGCGATGAAGGCGTCGGGATCCGCGAGAATCCGCGCCAGCGCGTCGGCATCGTCGCGGCGCACGGCGCAAAACCCGAAAGCGCCGAAAGGCCCGCTTTTTTCCACGCGAAAGAGGCTGCAATCGCGCCGCGTTTTTTTCAGGAAGTCGCGGATGCGGCGCCGCCTCGCTCGGTCGATCGACGCGCGTAGCGCGCGGAGGTCGAGGCGCGCGCGGCACGACGGATTGATTTTTGCATACACCTCGAGCCATTTTTGCAGCGACGCCTCAATCTTTGAAGGCAGTTGCGCAAAAAAAACACCGAGGTTTTCGAGCACCTTTTCGGGGTCGAGAGGCAGACCGGGCGTTTCCGCGCGGATGCCGCCGGCGTCGACGAGGCGGAGGCGCCCCCCCTGGTAAAGCAGGTTGTCCGGGTGCAGATCCTCCTGCCAGAGTCCCTTGAGGTGAAGGGCGGCGACGGCGCGTAGCGCGTCGTATACGATGCGCGTCCGCACTTCGTCCCCGTCGGAGGCGCTTTCGCACTCTTTCCAGCGTTCACCCAAGCTTTGCGCCCCTTCGAGATACTCGAACAGCACTCCGCCACCCTCTCCCGCCGAAAAAAAATCCTCCAAAAGCGCCGGCGTATCCATGCCTTGTTCGGCAAGCAGCGCGCTCCCGCGCTTTTCACGCGCCAAATCGCGTTCCGCTTTTGCGCCGACGATGAGTTTGGCGAGCACTTGGCGTTCGACGCCGTGTTTCTTCCAGACGCCGACGCCGACGTAACGCCGCCCCGGCAGGACGCGCAGGAGGCGCTCGATGCGCAATGTGCCGCCGCCCGGTAATACGAGTTCGAACGGAAGCGCGGGGTTCCGCCCGGAGTTCGCCAGATCCGCAAGCGAAAACGTCGAAGACATGCGACTGCGCGTCTTCCCGGAACTTCAGAGCGCGCGGTGTTTGAGCGCGGGAAGACTCTCGCGCACCTCGGCGATGCGCGCGTGGTCCATCGTCCCGACGATCACGCCGGGACCTTTTTCGAGGCGGACCAAAACGTCACCCCACGGGTCAATGATCATGCTGTTGCCGTGCGTTTCCCTGCCGTTCTCGTGGACGCCGCCCTGCGCGACGGCCAGGACGTAGCACTGGTTTTCGACGGCGCGGGCGCGCATGAGAATTTCCCAGTGCGCGCGCCCGGTGACTTCGGTGAAGGCCGAAGGGATCACGTTCAGGTCGACGACGCCGAGCGCGCGGTAGAGTTCGGGGAAGCGCAGGTCGTAGCAAATCGTGACGCCGACACGGCCAAAAGGTGAATCGAAGGCCATCGGGGACGTTCCGGCCTGAATCGTCGCACTCTCGTTGTAGCGGTCTTTGCCCTTCTGGAAACCGAACAGGTGAATCTTGTCGTAACGCGCCGCGCATCGGCCTTGCGGGTCGTAGACGAGGCTGGCGTTCAGCACCTTGTCCGGCGACGGCGCGGTCAAGGGGAGCGAACCGCCGACGAGCCAGATTCCGTGGCGCGCCGCGGTTTTCGACAGGAAATCCTGGATGGGCCCCGCGCCGAATTCCTCGCGCACATTGATTTTGTCGCGCTCGCGACGCCCGATGATCGGGAAGTATTCCGGGAGCGCGACGAGTTCGGCGCCCTGTGCGACCGCTTCGGCGATCAAGGCGCCTGCCGTCGCGAGGTTTTCATCGACGCGCGGCGTCGATACCATCTGGACGGCGGCGAGCCGCGCGTTTTTCGGCGGGGTGTTTGAAGCCCCCGATGCTTTTGCGGTATCCGTGAATTTCGTCATTGCTTCTCCTTCAGGGCGTCGGCGCGACCGATGGTTCCGAATACGCATCGGGTGGCGGCGTTACCGAAACCTTTTCGACAACGGGCGCGGACCAGGTTCCATTGACCTTGTAGTCAAGACTGAAAATCTGATCGAGCGGGTTTTGCATGATTTTATGCGCAAAAAGCGTGGCGATCCCGGCGAGCGGGTTGACGAGGGCGACGCCGAGCGCCGCCGTTCCGCCCAGGTCGGGCAAAACCTTGACGTCGAGCGCCTGCGTCTCGCGTTTGATGTCGGTTTCGCCGCGAATGATCGCCTGCGCCGAGGGGCCGTCGATCGTAAGCTTGTCCGTCCGCAGGATGCCGTCGTGGATTTCGACCTCGCTGGAAATCGAGTCGAACGCGAAGCCCTCGCCGAAAATATCCCTGAAATCGAGCGTGATCCGCCGCTGGAGGCTTTGCAGGCTGACGAGACCGAGCAGTTTTCCGACGCCGGGTTCGACTTTCAGGAACTGCCCGCTGGCGGCTTCGAGCGCCATTTTTCCATTGAGCGACGCGTAGTCGATCGAGACCGGCGCGCCTTTCCACGAAAGATGCCCTTCGAGCCGCGCTTTTCCGCCGCGCACGATTTCTGGATACGACATTCGGTTGAAAAGCCTTCCGAGGTGGGGGCTGTCGAGCACAAAGTCGAGGCGCGTCGCGCCGGCTTCCTTCCCATAGCGCCACACCGCGTTCCCCGTGAGAACCGCCGCCGGGTTTTTGACCTGGATGCGGTCGAATTCCAGCAAACCCTCCCCATTCTTCGCCCGCACGTCCAGATTGCCGAAGCGGAGACTTCCCAAGGTGAAATCCTCGATTCCTATCTCCATGTCCGGGAGGCTTTTCAACTCCTCCTCGAACGACGACGCATCGATCCCCGCCGCGCCTTCCGACGACGGGGACGCCAGCGTCAGGCGCTTCAAACGCGCGGTGAGCTTGTTTCTGGCGCCAGACTCCCACAAGAGTTCGCCGCTCGCCGCGTCCGAATCGAGCGCGACCCTCCATGCGTCCTTCGAATTCGAAATCGTCGCGCGCACATCCTGATAATCCTTGCCGAGGAAGGTCAGCTTCGGCGTTCGGAAGACGACCGGCCGCGCCGGGAAAGCGTGCGACGGGGAAGAGCCGCTTGAGACGAAGGGCGCAAGAACGCTCTGCCACGCGTCGAGGTCGAGATGAGCGAAGGAAATGTTCAGCGCGTCGGTCGCTTCGGTAAGCGGCAAGCCGACGGCGAGCGCGCCGGAGTCGGGGACGAAAACCTTCCCGCGTTCGTGCCGGAGTATTCGCAGACTCAGGGCGTCTCCCAGCGTCGCGCGCAGTTGGTCGCGCGCGACGGGCGGTGCACCGCCGGCGCTTCGCTTCTTTCCGCCGTCGGGCGGGAGCAATTTCCTCTCGAAGAATAAAGGCATTTCCTGCTCCGCGGACTTTGCAAACGGCGCGGGAAGCGACGACGCGAGCCCTGCGAGCGAGGATTTGACGCTCACTTCGGCGTCGTTCCCGTCGATGCGCACCTCGCCCTCGTAAGGGGTCGACCCCGAAAAAAACTCCGAAATCCGTGGCGAGTCAGCGCGCATCCCCGCTGTATCGACCTTGCCTTTGAACGAAACGAGAACGCGCCCGTCCGCTTGCTTTCCGCCCTGGATTTTCAGCGGCCCGCCGAGGAGGACGCCCGAAATTTCCGGGATGCGCAAGTCGTTCCCGGAAAACCGCAGAGCGCCCTTGGCCTTTTTTATCGGCGGAAACCTCGGATCGATGGAAACTTCGTTGTTCTGGAAGCTATAGATTCCGGCGATCTTCGAATCGTCGAGCTGCTTTTCGTCCAAGGGAATCGACAGGTCGATGTTCAGGCGCCCGTTCCCGGTCGCGCGCATCGCCTCGGTAAAGTGGTCGATCTTGCGCGCGACGGGACTTTGTTCGACGAATTTGAGAAATTCCGAAGTCGGCCCGGAAACGTCTCCCTTCACGTACAGCGTCGATACGGGCGCGTCGAAGTCGGGAATCGTGACCCGCGTTTTTTCGAGCTTCGCGCCGAGGATACGCCCGCGTTGCGCGTCGATGAGCATGCCGTTTCCCTCGAAACGCAGGTCGGCGAAAATCCCGGTGATTTTCGGCCAGTCCTTCCCGTAATCGACCGTCACGTCCCTGGCTTTCACCGTCACCAGAAAAACGCCTTTTTGGGGATCCAGGAAGGGGAAGTCGTCGAGATTGCCCTTGAGCGTCAAGCGTGCTCCGTCGGAAACGCCCGCGAGCAGCGAATCGCGTAGCCAGTAACGCGCGTCGGCATTGACGACGGCGGGAATATAACGCCAGACGGCGCGCGCGTCGGCGCGGGAGAGCGTCGCCGTCATGTCGATCGAACCCGAATTTTTCCCCGAGTAACGGTAGACGCCGCGTGCTTCGCCCGCCGCGTCGGGACTGGAAAATTCGGCGCGCAAAAGCTCGGTTTCGAGAAGATCGCCCTTCTTTTTCCATCGCAGATCGGCGTCGAGCGCGTCGAACGCGATCGCAGCGTCTGGAAACACCTTGCGCAATTCGAGCACAGCGCCTTTTGAACGAAGCCTCGCCGTCCCGCCGTCTTCGTTCGCGTCGAGCGTGCCCGATACGCCGGAAAAACCCGGAAGACCGTCCGCCGCTTTTTTCCCAAGCCCGTCGAACGCCATTTTCAGGGAATACGAAGCGCGCGCGCCGTCGTCCCAACGCGCTTTCACGTCGCTGAGAATCCCTTGCGGCGCCTCGCCCCGCAAACGTCGCCGCAAAGCCTCGTCGAGAGGAATGTATTCGGACAAGGCCGCGAGAACGCCGAGGTCGACCCGCTCGGCGGTGACGCGACCGCTCCCGACTTTCTCGTTTTCCCCCGGTTTCCATTCGACGTGAAAATCCTGCGGATCGATCTTCAACGCCTTGTTCGGTTTTTCCGGGCGCGTCGTGAGTTCGACGCCCACCGCGTCGAAGACGAAACCCGACGCGGGACGGCGAAGGCGAATCCGCCCGGAGAGCCGCGAGAGCTCGAGCATCGGCAAGCCTTTTCCAAGGCGCACGCTCGTGTCAATGAGCGCCGCGTCGACCGTCAGCGCTTGCAGGCGGCCTTCGGAGATTCCGGCCCAGACGCGCGCCGCGCCGCGCCCACGCGGAAGTTCGACCGGAAATTCGGCCCACGGACGCAGAGCCTCCAGATTCGCGTGGTCGAGGTCGACATAGACGCGACCCGTCGGGGCGTTCCAGTCCTTCCCGTCGAATTCGCCGCGCACGTCGAGCCGGGAGGCCAGCGTTTCCGGAGGGCGCGCCGTCAAGCCGAAACGGTGGCGTATCCCGCTGTTGTCGAGTTCGACATTGAAGTCTTTGAGTTCCAGCGTCGGCGCGCGACGCGTCGCGTCGTCCCAAAGCAGCGTCGCGCCGTGAAAGCGGATGCGACCTTGCCTGAAAAGCCAGTCCGAAAAACCGCCTCCCGAATTTTCGGCGTCGACGGGGATCCCCGCGACAAAAAACCGCCCCTGCGCGTCGCGCCCCATGTGCAGGCGCGCGCCGCCGATATCGAGCAAGCTCAGCTTCAGCCGGGTCGTGGGGATCGACCACCACGAAACGCGCGCCTCGATGTAAGAGAGCGTCAGCGCGGACTTTTTTTCCGCGTCGAGGACGCGGACGTTTT
Organism: Accumulibacter sp.; assembly: GCA_031266435.1. Lineage (GTDB taxonomy): Bacteria > Pseudomonadota > Gammaproteobacteria > Burkholderiales > Rhodocyclaceae > Propionivibrio. The sequence continues at coordinate 23,604 of JAISAZ010000096.1, read as the reverse complement.
CCAGAATCAGCCCCGGAGCGAAACCGGTCCAGCGCGCGCGGATTTGCCCGACCGCGACCTCGCGCTTCAGAGCTTCGCCGAGCAGACGCTCGATATCGCTACGGAAGGCCCCGACATTCGGCGTGACGACGTATCGAAGCGCCAAGACCGCCGTGATGAAGGCAAAATAGAGTAGCACGAGGGCAAGGGATACGCCGCGCAGGATTTTTCGCATCCTCGCGCTCGAAATCGCCACCGACGGCCACCGGAAACCTGAGAGAAATTTTTCCTTGGAAGTCACAAAGTGTCACAGAGAGTCAAACAACGGGAGAAACGTGGGAAAATGCCTATTGTAACTGAGGACTGAAGACAGAAGACTGAAGACAGAGGACAGAACGGCCTTCGGCCTCAGGTATCAGGAGACAGAAGTCAGGGATCAGATCAGTAACCGGCGGCTTCGCCACCGGAGAGAATCAACAAAAACCCGATCGGTTTTCATCTGATCCTGATGTCTGACATTTGTCCTCTGAGCTATAGATTGGGCTGAGCAAAGCGAAGCCCAACATCAGCCATTGCGTTGGGCTTCGCTTTGCTCAGCCCAACCTATAGGAGCAAGCCATGCGACAACTGAATACTGAACACAGATCACAAAGCGAGCGCAGTGAGCGTCCTGTCTTCTGTCCTCTGTCCCCTGATCTCTGATCTCTGAAAACAACATGACAGCAACCGATGCTACCGCTTCTCTTCCGCCCGAATGGGAAAAGGCGCTTACCTACAGCAATTTTCTGCGCCTCCTCGTCGAGGCGCGCCCCGAAGTCCTCGGATGGGCCAGGGCGCACGCGCGCCATCCGATAGACTCCGAACTCATGCGCGCATTTCTGGCGGATGCGCGTCTCGACGACGAGGACGGTTTGAAGCGCGTCCTTCGCCGGCTCCGCCAGCGCATCATGTCCACGCTCATCGTCCGCGACTTGGGACTCGCGGCGCCGCTTTCCGAGGTCGTCGAGACGATGACGTGCTTTGCCGACCTGACGACCAATTTCGCGCTGGACTTCCTCCACCGCGCGCTCGCCGAGCAGTACGGCGAACCGCTCGACAAGAACGGCAGGCCGCAGCGATTGATGATCGTCGGCATGGGCAAACTCGGCGGGCGCGAACTCAACGTTTCTTCCGACGTCGATTACATCTTCATCTACCCGGAAGAAGGCGAAACCGCCGGCGCGCCGGGGTCCGGCCGGTCGATCGAAAACTCCGACTTTTTCATGCGGCTCGGCAAGCGCCTGATCGCCGCGCTCGACGAGGATACCGGCGATGGCCGCGTCTTCCGCGTCGATATGCGCCTGCGCCCCAACGGCGATTCGGGGCCGCTCGTCTGCTCCCTGAACTCGCTCGAAAACTACTTCATCACGCAGGGGCGCGAGTGGGAGCGTTACGCGTGGATCAAGGCGCGGGTCATGAATGAGGGCGACAACCGGCAGGACGAGTGGGTGCGCTCGCTTGAAAACGTCGCGCGACCCTTCGTCTTCCGAAAATACCTCGACTTCGGCGCGGTGAACGCGATGCGCAGTCTGCACGCGCAGATTCGCCGCGAAGTCATCCGAAAGGACATGGCCGACCACATCAAACTCGGCCCCGGCGGAATCCGCGAAATCGAATTCATCGCGCAGGTATTCCAGTTGATTCGCGGCGGACGCGACCCGGCGCTCCAGATTCGCCCGACGCTCGGCGTACTGCCGCTGCTCGCCGAACGGCGTCTTCTGACGGTCGAGAGCAAAGACGCGCTGAGCGAGGCGTATATTTTTCTTCGGAAGCTCGAACACCGTCTGCAATACGTCAACGACGCGCAGACGCACCGTCTGCCGAACGACGCGGACGAGCGACGCAATGTCGCCGTCTCGATGGATTGCGACGACTGGCCCACGCTGATCGCGGTGCTCGACGAGCATCGCCGGATGGTCTCGCAAGCTTTCGAGCCGATTTTCTCGAATTCGGAAGAAGGCGGACACGCGCTCGACGGCCTCTGGTTCGAGCAAAACCCGGAGGAAGAAGCGCTCGACGCGCTTGCCAAACTCGGTTTTGGCTATCCCCGGACGATCCTCGAGCGGCTTTCCGCCTTCAGGCGAAGCGGGAAATACCAGTCGATGCCCACGTCGAACCGGGAGCGCCTCGACGCGCTCGGACCGCGCCTGATCGAAGCGTGCGCGGCGACGCGCGTACCCGACGCGGCGTTTCTGCGCGGCATCGATTTTCTCGAGACGATCGCGCGGCGCGGCGCCTACCTCGCTTTGCTCCAGCAATACCCGCAGATTCTCGGCGCGATCGCGAAAATCATGGGGAGTTCGTCGTGGGCGGCGGCTTACCTGACGCAGCATCCGATTTTGCTCGACGAAATCCTCGATCCGAGGCTTTACGAAGTCGCAACCGACCTCGCTCGATTCCGTGCCGAACTCGACCGGCGCCTCGAAGACGTGGCGGGCGACACCGAGCGCGAAATGGATATCCTGCGCGAAGCCCACCACGTGCAGGTTTTCCGCCTGCTCGTCCAGGACATCGCCGGCCTGCAAACGCTCGAACGCCTCTCGGACCACCTGACCGCGCTCGCCGACCTCATGGTGGAAAAGACGCTCGAACTCTGTTGGGCGAGGCTTGAAAGCCGCCACCCGCACCCGGAACGTCTGCCGCGCTTTGCCGTCATCGCCTACGGGAAACTCGGCGGCAAGGAACTCGGCTACGGGTCCGACCTCGACCTCGTTTTTCTGCACGACGACCCTGAGCCGGGAATCGGCGAACTCTACGCCCGTCTCTGCCAGCGGATGAATACGTGGTTATCGAGCCAGACCCCCGCCGGAATCCTTTTCGAGACCGACAACCGTCTGCGCCCCAACGGCGACGCCGGTACGCTCGTCTCGACGGTCGACGCTTTCCACGATTACCAGACGAACTCCGCCTGGACTTGGGAACATCAGGCGCTGACGCGCGCGCGTTTTTGCGCGGGCGACCCGGAAGTCGGCGCGCGATTCGAAGCGATCCGCGTCGAAATCCTGTGCGAACAGCGCGAACTCAGCGAGCTACGGCAGGACATCCTCGACATGCGGCAACGCATGCTCGACGCGCACGCGTCGGCGAGCGAAGACGCTTTCGACGTCAAACAGGACCCCGGCGGCCTGATCGACGTCGAATTCATCGTCCAATACCTCGTTCTCGGATACGCGCACGCGCACCCGGAGCTTTGCGGCAATCTCGGCAATCTCGCGCTGCTCGGCGTCGCTGCCGGACTGGACCTCATCCCGGCGGACCTCGCCGAAGCGGCGCGGAAAGCCTACCGCGAATACCGCCGGATACAACACGAATTCCGGCTCGACGGCCACGCCAAGCGCGTCGACCGCAAGGCGCACCAAGCGTCGATCCAAGCCGTCCGGGCGCTCTGGGATCTCGTTTTCTCCGGATGAAAACCGATTGTGCTGAATGCTGGGGTTCGCTTCGCTCACCCCAAGCTATGCGTCAGAGGAAAACCCGACTGAAACTCAGCCGGGTTTCTTCATCAAGTATTCAAAAGCGCCGAGCGCCGCTTTTGCGCCGTCGCCGATCGCGATGACGATCTGCTTGTACGGCGCCGTCGTGCAGTCTCCCGCGGCAAAAACGCCGGGCAGCGAGGTCCGGCCACGGTCGTCGACTTCGATTTCACCGGCCGGCGAAAGATCGAGAACGCCTTTGACGCAAGCCGTATTGGGGACGAGCCCGACCTGGACGAAAACGCCCTCGATGTCGATTTTCCGCGTCTCGCCGCTCGAAATATCCGTATAGACCAGCCCGTGGACCTTGTCGCCGTTCCCGGTGATCTCGACCGGAGCGGCGCCCGTTACGACCGTGACGTTCGAAAGTTCGAGGAGTTTTTTCTGCAGGACGGCGTCCGCGCGCAAGCTGCTCCGCACGAACAGGGTAACGTGTCCGACGACCGCCGCCAGGTCGATCGCGGCTTCGACGCCCGAATTGCCGCCGCCGACGACGGCGACTCTCTTGCCCCTGAAAAGCGGGCCGTCGCAATGCGGGCAATACGCGACGCCGCGCGCCCGATACTTTTTCTCTCCGGGAACGCCCAATTCGCGCCAGTGCGCGCCGAGCGCCAGAATGACCGTCTTGCCGTGCAGGATCGCGCCGCTTTCGAGCTGGACTTCGTAGAGACCGTCGGCGCCGGTTTCGAGCTTCACGATGCGCTGGTTGTTCATGAGGTCGACGCCGTACTCGCGCACGTGCTGCTCGAGTTCCGCGACGAAGTGCGGGCCGTCGATCGACTTGATCGAAACGAGGTTTTCGATCGCGTTCGTATCGAGCGCCTGACCGCCGAAACGCTCGGCGATGACGCCGACGCGAAAACCCTTGCGCGCCGCATAGACCGCCGCCGACGCCCCGGCCGGACCGCCGCCCGCGATCAGGATGTCGAAAGGCGCCTTGGCCGAGATTTTCGTAGCCTCGCGCACGAGCGCGCTACCGTCCATCTTTGCGACGATCTGCGCGAGTTCCATCCGTCCCTGGCCGAATTCCTTGCCGTTCAGAGTGATCGTCGGAACGGCCATGATTTCGAGACTTTCGACCTCGTCGCGGAAGAGCGCGCCGTCGACCATCGTATGCGTGATTTCAGGGTTGATCACGGCCATCAGGTTCAACGCCTGGACGACGTCCGGGCAGTTGTGGCACGAAAGCGAAATGAAGGTTTCAAAATTCAGGGGGCCGGGAATCGCGCGAATCTGTTCGATCAGATCGTCTTCTATCTTGGGCGGATGCCCGCTCGTTTGCAGCAGGGCAAGAACGAGCGAAGTGAATTCGTGTCCCAGGGGAATCCCCGCGAAATGGATCCTGGCTTTCTCGCCCGGAAGGCCGACGGAAAAAGAAGGACGCCGCGGAGCGTCGCCGTCGAGCCGAAGCGATATCTTGTCCGAAAGCGAAACGATTTCAGACAGCATTTCAAGCATTTTGCCCGAGTCTTCCCCGGGCGAAGCGACCAATTCGATCGGTTGCCGCAGTTTTTGCAGGACTTCCTTGAATTGTGCTTTTATGACATCATCGAGCATAAAACTCCCTTCTGAGCGCCTTTTGGGCCCTCAAGCGTTGGAGGGAAAAACGCCGGAACGAGAAAAAGCCGGACGCGAAAACGCGTCCGGCGCGTTTTCAGATTTTTCCGACGAGGTCGAGCGAGGGGGTAAGCGTCGCCGCGCCTTCCTGCCAGCGGGCAGGACAAACTTCGGTCGGGTGCGAGGCGACGTACTGCGCGGCCTTGACCTTGCGAAGCAGTTCAGACGCGTCGCGTCCGATATTTCCGGCGTTGGTTTCGATGATCTGAATCTTGCCGGCCGGATCAATGACAAAAGTCCCGCGTTCGGCAAGACCCGTTTCCTCGTTCAGTACGCCGAAATTCCGGCTGATCGCGCCCGTCGGGTCGCCGACCATCACGAATTTGATCTTGCGGATCGTCGAGGAATTGTCGTGCCACGCCTTGTGTGTGAAATGCGTGTCGGTCGAAACACTGTAGATTTCGACATCGCGTTTCTTGAACTCGTCGTAGCTGTCGGCCAGGTCGCCGAGTTCGGTCGGGCAGACGAAGGTGAAGTCGGCGGGGTAGAAGAAAAACACGGCCCACTTGCCCAGCACGTCCGTTTCGGTCATCGGGATGAAAATATTCTTGTGGTACGCCGTCGCCTTGAAGGGAAGAAGGTAAGAATTGATCAGCGATTGATTCATTGTTCAGCTCCTTGTCAAAGAAATCAAATGATCCGTTTCAAAATCGCCGCCGCGCTGCGAGACCCTTTGCGGGTCTTCCTCGCGCCGCCGCCGATTCATCTGCGGAAGAAGAAACGAGGTAATATTAAACCCTCCCTGAAAATTAAGCCAACGGATTATTACGATTAGCGTAATCGTAAAAAACAATCAGCCGGAAATCCGCGATTGCCGCGATTCGGCGCGCCGCGCGCAGCAAGTCCGCATGGTTTGGGCTGAGCCAGGCCCAACGAAACCTGATCGCCACATCCTGCCATTCCTTTTCCAAATCGTTCCTGCTCTGATGCCGAGCCGCTTCACGGTGCCTACGTGCCGCAAGGCGAAGTCGACAAAGGCAGGGATGATCTGGAAAAGGAATCAAACTCCCCCTCAGGGTTTCGGCGTCCGCGCGTCAATCCGCGCGTCGGTGGCCGCCTCTTCGCGCGCTTTTTTCGCGGCGCGGTCGGCCTCGCGTTTTTCCCGGCTCTTCTGGCGTTCCCGCCTCTTCTGAGCGTCCGCCGCGCTTTTCCGCCGGGATTCGGTGACCTTGCGTTCTCTGTCGCTTGCCTTGACTTCGCGTTGCTCCGCTTCGGAAGCCACTTTCGCGTGAAAATCCGAAGCGCTTTTCGTCTGCTCTTCCTCGCGCGCGACCCGGTCGATCTCGCGCTGCTTCGCCTTGGCGGCCGCGTCGGCGCGTTTGGCGTTCTGCTGGAATTCACGCGCGGGCGCGTCGAGATGGCGCGCTTCGATCATCGTCTGCGTTCGGAGCTTCTTGGCTTTGTCGAGGCAATCGTTGACGAAGAATTCCTTGTAGCACGCCGCGCTCTCGCGCTCGTAGCGCTTCTTCGCGGCGCTGCGCATTTTCGACGCGCGATCCCGTTGCGCGTCCGCCTCGGCGGCCGTCGTCGGTTGCGGCACGGCGGGCGTTTCAACCTCACCCCAAACACTGCCGGTCAAAAAGAAAAGCAGAAAAGCAAAAAAACGCATCATCGAACGCAAACCCCTTGTAAAACCGCCGACTTCTCCGCCGCGCGCATTGGGTCGGGGGAAGCCAGATGCCGCAAGACTTCGCCCGCGGCGAAAAAACCGAAGCTCGCCGTAATGCAGACCGACGAGCCGTAGCCGACGCAACTCAAGCCCGCGCGCGGCGCGGCCGGTGAAGCCGCGTCTTCCGTGCATGGGCGGCGAAGCGCTTCGCTCGAAAAAACGGCGGGGACGCCGAATTGTTTCGCTTCGCGCGGGAAGCCGCACTCCGCGTAATCGCGGCGCAGAAGCATTCGGAGTTTCGACAACAGCGGGTCCTGGAAAGTTCCCGCGAGGTCGGCGACGCCGATCCGCGCGGGATCAATGCGCCCGCCCGCGCCGCCCGTCGTGACGATCGGGAGCGCGTGACGCTTGCACCAGGCGATCATCGCCGCCTTGACGGTCAGTTGGTCGATCGCGTCGATGACGAAGTCAAAACCCCGTCCCAAAAAAGCGTCGAGATTGTCGGGCGTCACAAAATCCTCGATTTCCTCGACTTCGCAAGCGGGGTGTATCGCGCGGATACGCTCGGCCATCAGCGTGGTTTTCGCGCACCCGAAAACTTCGCCCAGGGCGTGTATCTGGCGGTTGACGTTCGATTCGGCGACCATATCGAGGTCGATCAGCGTGATTTTTCCGACCGCCGAGCGCGCCAACGCTTCGGCTGCCCAGGAACCCACGCCGCCGATACCGACGACGCATACGCGCGCTTCCTGAAAACGCGCGAGCGCGTCGACGCCATAGACGCGACCGACGCCGCCGAAACGGCGGGAAACGTCAGCTTTCATCCCGACTCGTCAGGCTTCCACCGTCTGCCGGATGACCTTGTTGAACGGCTCGATCCATTCGGGCGCAAACTGGTTGTTGCACGCGTTGATTTCGGCGATCGCGCGCATGATCGAACGGTTTTTCCCACGCTGGCTGTGCTTGAGCATGATCGACTCGAAGGCGTCGACGATCGCGAGGACTTTCGCGCCGTCGCAGATTTCGTCCGCGCCCAGCCTTTTCGGGTAGCCCAGTCCGTCGGGCATCTCGTGGTGTTCGAGGATCATCTGCGCCGCGTCGGACCAGCCGTCGATCCGCTCGATGATTCCCGCCGAGTAGCCCGGATGCGCGCGCAGCATTTCCTTTTCTTCCGGCGTCATGTATTCGGGTTTCAGCCATATTCTTTCGGGCAGGAACATCATGCCGACGTCGTGCATATAGATCGCGGCTTCGAGTTGCAGGGGGTCGATCGTGTTGTTGTTGATTTCGTTCGTCTTCAGCGCGAGACGAAGCAGACGCAGGGTACGTCCCTTGAACTTTTCCGAGCGGCTTTCGAACAGATTTGCCAGGGAATGGAAAAAGCGCAGGTCGCCCGCCCTCTGTTCGGGGGAGCGCGCGACGGACGCGGCACCGACCGCCTTGCGGCGCTCCGAATTCGACGCTCTCAGAAGCCGCCTTCCGCCAAGCGAATCGATCAACTCGATCGCGCATTGGTCGATGTGCTGCGGCGACGACGACGCCAGACGTTCGAGCCCCTCGGTCAGCCGAGGAAGGCTGCTCGCCATTTCGCCGGAAAAAACGTCGTCCATCGCGAGTTCGATCTGGTCGAACGCCATGATGAGCGCGTCTGGAAGCGCGTTCTCGAACGTGATTTCGTTGTTGCACGCGCGCATCAGCAAGACTTCGATCGGCAGGACGAGCTTGGCCGCCAGATCAATCTTGTAGTAAAGCGCTTCGTCCTTGATATTGCGTACCGCGCTGTAAAGCGACTCGATCGTCTCCTTGTGTCTCGGATCGTTTTTCAGGCGGGCGAGACTGCTTTCGATCTTCGACACGGAATCGCTCAGCGATTCGACGAATTCTTCGATCGCCTCCCTGTCAGTCACTTCGTCGGATAAATGGATATTCATAAGCTGTTCCCTCGCGCCGTGCAAAAAAATCCCGGCGCGTCCAGACACGATTATCTCACCGCAGCACTGGGTAATACGCGTTTGACGGCTGATTTTTTCCATTGCACGCCGGATTCGGCGAGAAAAACTTTTCGTAATGCAAAACGCCGCCGTATCGGCGACAATGGCCCAAAATCGGGCGCGCACCGATCCAGAAAGAGCGCCCGACCGTTCGTTTTGATCATTCCCGGAGTCGCCGCAATGCTTCACGTTCCTGTCTACCCGCCGCGCAAGATCGCAACCCTCTCGGAGGCGCGATGAATTTCGCGCTTCCGTCACTCCTTTTCGTACTCGCGCTCTGCTTTTCGCCGCGCGTCCTCGCCGACGCGCCGAAAGACGACGCCGTCGAGATCGTTCGCGCTGAATTCGGTCTTTTCGACGCCGGCGATCCGAGGAAGACCCGGTTTACCGAAACTTCCGTCGTGCCGCGCCGAAAAGAACAGCGTTACGGATGGGTCATCGAGGTTCGGACGAAAAAGCGTAGCTTGAGCGTCCGCGAGGAATACCTCCTGCCGTCTTCGGAAAAAACGGCTTCCGAGACGCGCGATGCATCGGGGCGCACCGTTTTTTTCCTCCCGCACGAGCGACGCGTGCAGGTCAGCCAGCGGCAGCTCGTCCCCGCCGGAAACCGCATCTTCGGCGAATGGGTCGTCGGTCCCGACGAACCCGCCGGACACCGCCACCTTCAGGTGATCGTCGAGGACGGACTGGCTGCCGACTTCGAGTTCGACATGGAATGACAGACAGGGATCAGGAATCAGGGATCAGATGAAAACCGACCGGTGTTTCGTTCCTCTTCTCCGGCGGCGAAGCCGCCGCTAATTGATCTGATTCCTGATACCTGATAGGGTCAATCTCCGCCGACGCGGTACCAGTGCGGCTGCGGGAATCCCAGCTTGACGTTTTCGCCGACCGCGGGGCCGGGGTCGCGCCGGGTCTTTTGCACGCGGACTTCGGTTCCGCCGACCTGGATGCGGTAGTCTATCGTCTCGCCCAGAAAGACTTTGCGCGTCACGGCGCCGGGAACGCCCGCCGTACCCACGGGGTCGAGAAATTCGATCTCGAAAGGACGCACGGCGAGCACGCCGCGCCCGTCCGCGCGGATGTCCTCCGCCGGAAGCATACCGTTCGGCCAGGGATAAGACACGCCGTCGATTGACATTCCGTCGGCGCCGAGGGCGGTTTCGATGAACGACGAAAGACCGATGAATTCGAACACGAAGCGATTGCTCGGGCTGCCGTAGACTTCGAGCGGCGTTCCGGTCTGCTGGACGACGCCCAGGCGCATGACGAGAATCCGGTCGGAAAGCGCCATCGCCTCGGACTGGTCATGGGTGACGTAGAGGATGGAAAAACCGAAACGCCGCTGAAGGTCCTTGATCTCGAAGCGCATTTCTTCGCGGAAGTGCGGGTCGAGGCTCGAAAGCGGCTCGTCGAGGAGCATGACGTCGGGACGGATTGCGAGCGCGCGCGCGAGCGCGACGCGCTGTTTTCCGCCGCCCGACAGGTCGTCGGGGCGGTTCGACGCCACCGAGAAGAGGTTCGTATGTTTGAGCGCCTCTTCGGTGCGCTTGGCTATCTCTTCCTTCGGCAATTTGCGGATGCGGAGCGGGAAGGCGACGTTTTCGTAAATCGAAAGGTGCGGCCAGACGGCGAATGCCTGAAAAACCATGCCGAAATTGCGGTCTTCAGGCGGAATGTAGAAATTTTTCTTTTTTGAGGAAAGACAGCGTTCGCCGACGCGAATTTCGCCGTCGTCGAGGTCTTCAAAACCGGCGACCATGCGTAGCGTCGTCGTCTTTCCGCAACCCGACGGGCCGAGCATCGCAATGCATTCGCCCTGCTCGATATTGAGGTCGAGCCGATCGACGGCGACGACGTCGCCGAAATGCTTGGAAACCTGGCGCAATTCGATATAGGCCATCATTCTTTCCTAAGCGTTGCTTTTTCCGGCGACGAGCCGCTTGATCAGAATTTCTCCGGTCACGATGATGACGAGCGCGATCCCCGCGAGCGCGGCGGAATAGACGGTCTCGCCGTCCTCGTTGAGCGTGTAGATCGCGACGCCGATCGTGCGCGTCGTCGGGCCGTAGAGCAGCACCGACACGGTCAGTTCGCGGAGCGCCGGAAGAAAGATCAGGAAAAACGCCGCCATCATCCCTGGGCGGACGAGGGGGACGACCACGTCCTTCAGCGCTTGCCACATCGTCGCGCCCGATGCGCGCGCCGCTTCGACGAGCGAATCGTGAACCTGTTCGAGCGCGGCTGAGTTGGCTTTCAAGGAGAACGCCATATAGCGCGCGACGTAGGCGACGAGGATGATCCAGACCGTGTTGTAGAGGTTGATTCCGTATTTTCCGCTCCACGCCAGGATGACGCCGAGAGCGATCACCGACCCCGGAACGGAGAAGGGCAGCATGCCGAGGAATTCGAGGATGCCTTTCCCGCGCACCTTCATCTTGACGATCACGTACGAGATGATGACCCCGGCGAACATCGTGATCAGCGCGGCGGACAGGCCGAGAGAGACGCTGTTCCAGATCGCGTCGCGCGTCAGATCCCATTCGAACAGGATGTAGCGATAGTTTTCCCACGTCATGTTTTCTGAGACGAAGGGCAGGCCGTAGGTCTTCAGGCCGCCGACCATGAAGATCGTCACGGTCGGCAAGACGATCGTCAGCCCGATGTAGAGCAGGCAGAAAACGAGCATCGGAATCCGCCACGTGCGCAACTTGAGTTCGGAGGGTCGGAAACTCTTCCCGGCGATGATCTGGTAGCGCCCCTGGTTCAGGACGCGGTTCTGGAGCCAGAGGATGAAGGCCGCCGTAATGACGAGGACCGTCGCAAGAACCGTCGCCGTTCGGATCGAGTCGAAGCTCCCGGCGCTCTGGTGGATTTTTTCGTAGATCAGGGTCGGGATGTTATAGATTCCGGTCTCGACGCCCAGGACGGCGACCGTTCCGAAATGCGCCATCGAATAGAGCATGATCAGCAAGGCGCCGGAAAGGATCGACGGCATGACGAGCGGGATCGTTATCTTCCGCGTGATCGTAAAGAGGTCGGCGCCGGAAATCCGCGCCGATTCTTCGAGCGTGGGATCCATGCGTTCGAGCGCGCCGCTGACCTGGATGAAGACGAAAGGGAAAAGGTACATCGTCTCGACGAGGATGATCCCGGCGTAGGTATAGATGTCGAAAATCGGGCTGCTGAAACCGAAAACGTCCATGAACAGGCGATTGATATAGCCCGCGCGCGGCGAGAGCAGCATCTTCCACGCGAGCGCTCCGATGAAGGCCGGGAGCATGAAGGGCACGAGGAAGAGGAGCTTCATCGTCTTTTTGAGAGGCAGGTCGGTCCGCGTGACGAGCCAGGCGAAAAAGGTGCCGACCAAGGTCCCGGTTATCGTGACGCCGGACGACAGGAAGAGCGAATTCAAGAGGGCTTCGTAGGTTTCGCTCTGCCGGAGCACGCGGATCACGTCCGCGACGTTGAAGTGACCATTGACCCAGAAGGCGTTGAAAAAAATCAGCAGCATCGGAACGGCGACGACGACGACGAGAATGCCGACCGAGAGCACGAACAAAAGCTGAGCGGTGCCGAAACGGGAGGTCTTGCCCATGCTAGAGGATTCCCTTGTTGGTGATCTCGCCCTCGAACCAGTGCGCGTTCGCAAGCTCGACCCTGCACGAATCGCCTTCGGCGAACACGAGGCCGCGCGCGACGCACTCGTGGCTCGGCAGCGCCGCGCGAATCTGCGTCCCGGCAACGTCGATCAGATAATCCATCTGCGCGCCCAGAAAACTCGCCCGACGGACGACGCCGGACAAACCGGTCGAATCGCCGCTTTCGGGCGCGAGCGCCACGTCGCTGGGGCGAAAGCCGACCGTCAGAACATCGCCGGGTTTGTCGGGCGCGGGTCCGCGCCAGGGTTCGGGCAGGCCCGCAATGCGCAGGACGCCGTCCTCGCGCCTCACCGGCAGGAAGTTGGCCACGCCGAGAAAGCGGAAAATGAAGTCGTCGACCGGGTGTTCATAGACTTCGTCAGGCGCTCCGATCTGGCGCAGGCGCCCACGCTCGTCCATGACGGCGATCCGGTCGGAAATCCCCAGAGCGATTTCCTGGTCGTGCGTGATATAGAGGATCGTGACGCCGAGTTGCCGTTGCAATGCCTTGATTTCAAAGCGCATTTCCTCGCGCAGGTGGGCATCCAGATTGTTCAGCGGCTCGTCGAGCAAAAGAAGGCGAGGCTCGGAAACGAGCGCGCGTGCCAACGCGACGCGCTGCTGCTGCCCGCCCGAGAGCTGCGACGGAAAACGCTGCTCAAGCTTATCGAGCCCCACGAGACCAATCGCGCGCATCGTCCGCTCGCGCAACGCGGTCGAACCCGCGAGCTTGAGCGGATACGCGACGTTCTCATAAACGCTCATATGCGGCCAGACGGCGTAATCCTGGAAAACCATCCCCAGGCCGCGCTGATCCGGCGGCAAACGTTGCCCCGTCGCCGCATCGGCGACGGACTCGCCTCCGATGCTGATCGTCCCGCTGTCGGGCGACTCGAAACCGGCGATCAGGCGCAGGAGGACCGTCTTGCCGCAGCCGGACGGCCCCAGGAGCGTGAAACACTCGCCGTCGCGCACCTCGAGCGACAGGGATTCGAGAACGCTTTTCTCCGCGTAGCGTTTCGATACTTCCGAAATACGAACATCCGCCATGATGCGCGCGACCCGGCGATTACTTCTTTTGCATTATTTCGGTGAACTTCTTGATATTGCTTTCCTTTTCTTGCATGAACTGCTGGTAGTCGATCGCCATCGCGCGCTTCACCGCGTCTTCAACCGACGGGAGCTTGTAGCTCTCGGGAAGCTTCACGTCCGGGCGCACCGGTAGCGTGCCTTGCTCGGCAATGATCGACTGCCCCTCCTTCGAGACCATGAAGTCGACGAATTTCTTCGCGGCCAGGGCGTTCGGGCTGTCCTTGAAAATGGCGACCGGACTTGGAATGACGAGCATTTCGGGCGGATAAACGAGCGCCATCGTCGCGCCCTTCTTGATCTTGTCGAGCGTGATGTAATCAACGGCCAAGCTCGCGACCAGATCACCCGACGCCGTATCGTCGATCACCTGTCCCGAACCCTTGCCCATTTTGGCGCCGTTCGCGCGCAAGGCTTCGAAGAAACTCCAGCCGAAGGTCTTCGAGATCGTCGCGACGCTCATGTACGCCGTTCCAGAAAGCGCCGGGTTCGCGATACCGAAAGCGCCCTTGAATTCGGATTTCTTCAGGTCGTCCCAGGTTTTCGGGGCTTCCTTGATGAAGCGCGTGTTGTACGCGATGCCGAGCGTCCCCAGGCGGATCGCGGTAAACGAACCGTCGTAGTCGGGCAACGGGTTGCGGATCGACTTGATTTCGGCGGGGATGAAGGGCAGCAGGATGCCCTGGCTCTTCAGGTGGTAAAAATCGGGAACTTCACTCGTCCAGAGAACGTCGGCGAGGATTTTCCCCGATTCGCGCTCGGCGGCGATCTTCGCCATCAGCTTGCCCGCGCCGGCGGACTGGTATTCGAGCTTGACTTCGGGATGCTTTTTCGCAAACGAGGCCCGGATATCGTTGAGCATCGACTCCTTCATCGACGTATAGACGTACAGCTTCTGTTCCTGAGCCTGAACGCCCGCCGAGAAAGCGCCGCACAATGCCGCGACGGCACACGCCGAGGCAATCTTCTTCAATACACGCATAGTGATCTCCTCACAGGATGATTGACGGAAATGAGTGGGAATGCCTATTGTTTTGATTTGGATTATAGGACTTTTGTTCTCGTTTTTTTTTGTCTGGAAAAAATTTCTTTTGCCTGAAATATGCGTGGATCGGACGAAAAACGATGCGAACGCTACGCGAGTCCTTGGCGCGCAAGAGGCGCGAGCCATAGGCTCAGGAGACAGATATCAGGAGACGGGAGACAGATGAAAACCGATCGGTGTTTCAAAGTTCTTTTCCGGCGGCGGAGCCGCCGCTAACTGATCTGATTCCTGATTCCTGACGAACGGTAGCGGTTGATTTCACTGCGCGTTTGGCACGCGGCGCGTCTGGCGCCCTCGGCGGGGTTTTCGCGGTCAGCGTAGAGGATCGCGCGGGACGAGTTGATGATGAGGCCGGTGCCCGAAGACGTGCGTCCGGCGCAGACGGTCGCGCGGATGTCGCCGCCTTGCGCGCCGACGCCCGGAACGAGGAGCGGGAGGTCGCCGACGATTTCACGGACGCGCTTGATTTCGGCGGGGTAGGTCGCGCCGACGACGAGCGCGCACTGTCCCGTCGCGTTCCACTCGGCGGCGGTGAGTCGGGCGACGGCTTCGAAGAGTTTCATCCCGCCGACGTCGAGGAGTTGGAGGTCGGCGCCGCCGGGGTTGGACGTGCGGCAGAGCAGGATGAGGCCCTTGTCGGGGTAGGCCAAATAGGGGCGGATCGAGTCGCCGCCCAGGTAGGGGTTGAGCGTGACGGCGTCGGCGGCGTAGCGGAGGAAGGCTTCGGCGGCGTAGCGTTCGGCGGTGCTGCCGATGTCGCCGCGCTTGGCGTCGAGGATGACCGGGATGTCGGGGTGGTTCCGGTGGATGTACGCGATCAGGTCTTCAAGCTGCGTTTCGGCGCGGTGCGCCGCAAAGTGCGCGATCTGCGGTTTGAAGGCGCAGACGAGGTCGGCGGTCGCGTCGACGATTTCGGCGCAGAATCTGAAAATCGCATCTGGATATTTCGCCAGACGCGCCGGAAACTTTTCGGGATCGGGGTCGAGGCCGACGCAGAGGAGCGAGTCGTTTTTTTTCCACGCGGCGCCGAGCGCTTCGACGAAATTCACCTTTTTTTCCCCCACGAGTCGCGCAGCGTCACCGTGCGGTTGAAAACCGGCGCGCCGGGTTTCGAGTCGAAGCGGTCGGCGATGAAGTAGCCGTGGCGTTCGAACTGGAAGCGCGCTTCGGGTTCCGCCGCCGCGAGCGCGGGTTCGATCTGTGCGGTGACGCACGCGACGCTCGCCGCGTTGATGTCGTCGATGAAGTTTCGCCCGTCGGCGCCGGGGGATGCGACGGAAAAAAGACGGTCGTAGAGGCGGACGATCGCAGGGTGAGCCTCTCGCGTCGAGACCCAATGGAGGTTCCCTTTGCATTTATAGGTGTCGGCGCCGGGTGTTCCGCTTTTCGAATCTGGCATATAGTCGCAATGAACGGTAGAGACGCGGCCGTTTTCGTCTTTTTCAATCCCTGTGCATTTGACGACGTAGGCGTAGCGCAGGCGCGCCGTGTTTCCGGGGTAGAGGCGATGGAAGCCTTTCGCCGGGGCTTCCATGAAGTCGTCGCGTTCTATCCAGAGTTCGCGGCCAAAGGGCAGGGCGCGTTTTCCAAGTTCGGGCTTCAAGGGGTGGTTCGGCGCGAAGCAGTCCTCGCTTGCGTTTTCCGGGTAATTGTCGATGACGAGGCGGAGCGGGTCGAGGACGGCGATGCGGCGTTCGTCCGATGTATTGAGCACTTCGCGCATGCAGTCTTCGAGTACGGAATAATCGATCAGCGTATCGGATTTCGAGACGCCGATGCGCTCCGCGAAGAGGTGGAAGCCTTCGGGCGTGTAGCCGCGACGGCGCGCGCCGACGAGCGTCGGCATCCTCGGATCGTCCCAACCGTCGACGTGTTTTTCTTCAACGAGTTGAATCAGCTTGCGTTTGGAGAGGACGACGCAGCTTAAGTTCAGGCGCGAAAATTCGATCTGCCGGGGGGCGGGGCGCTGGATGAGTCCGCCTTCGGCGAGTCTTTCGAGGAGCCAGTCGTAGAACGGGCGCTGGTCTTCGAATTCGAGCGTGCAGATCGAGTGCGTGATGTTTTCGAGCGCGTCCTCGATCGGGTGCGCGAAGGTATACATCGGGTAGACGCGCCAGAGTTCTCCCGTGTTGTGGTGCGCGGTGTGGCGGATCCGGTAGAGGACGGGGTCGCGCAGGTTGATGTTGGGGGACGCCATGTCGATTTTGGCGCGCAGGACCTGCGCTCCGTCGGGGAATTCGCCGGCGCGCATGCGCTGAAAAAGCGCGCGGTTTTCTTCCGGCGAACGTTCCCGATACGGCGAATCCTTGCCCGCTTCGGTCAGCGTGCCACGGTTGGCGCGCATTTCTTCGGCGCTTTGGCTGTCGACGTAGGCGTGATTCGTGTCGATCAGATAGTCGGCGCAACGCGCCATCGCGTCGAAGTCGTCGGATGCGAGATAGAGGTTTTCCTCACCGTCCGCGTCCCAGGAAAACCCCAGCCAGCGAACGGATTCGACGATCGAGTCGACGAATTCCTTCTCTTCCCGTTCTGGGTTCGTGTCGTCGAAACGCAAATGGCATCGCCCGCCGTAGTCGCGCGCGAGGCCGAAGTTCAGGCAGATCGACTTCGCGTGACCGAAGTGCAGGTAGCCGTTCGGTTCGGGGGGGAAGCGCGTGCGTATCCGCGCCGGGTCGATTCCGCCGGCGAGGTGCTGTTCCGCGAGTCCGGGACGCCCCGACCAGCGGCGCTGCGCGTCTTTTCTGGCGGCGAGGTCCGATTCGATGAGCGTGCGGATGAAGTTGCCGGCGGGGACTGGCGGCGCGGCGGTCTCTTTTGATGCCTTATTCACTTGGAATGCCTCGTGTAATGTGCGTGTTCGATGACGTTAAACCTGGAAACCGCTTTGGACGTGCCTGGGAGTGCTGTCCCTTAAGTGTGCCGGCAAGGCGCGACGACGCGGCAGGCTCATGCCTGCAAGGAGGAGCAACACCGCCAGCGCGCTGCGGGGCTGTGCTCCCAGGCATGTAACGGACGCCCCCAAGTGGGTGAGCGGTAAAAAAACCGGAGAAGCTTGTCATCACATGGCCTTCAACGCAAATAATCAGTGGTCAACTGCGGTTTCCAGGTTAAAACCGTGAAACTTCAATATCGGTCGCGCGGCGAGCGCCGTGAGATCGGGCCACTCGATCGCGTCGAGCGTATTCTTGACGATGAGTCCGAGTTCGGTGTCGCCTTCGATGGAAAGTTCGCGCTTGAAGAAAAGCGTATCCGGGTCTTCCTGACGCGCCGCGAGTTGCAAAAACGCCGAAAGTCTGGCGCGGAAGACGAGGTCGGCGCGTTCGGGCGACGCGAAGGACGGGTGGAATATTCCGTTGCCGAAGGTGAAACAGACACGCGCGCCGGCGTCGAGGATGTCGATGAGGAAGGTTTTTCCTTCCAGCGCCTCGATGTCTTCCTTCGGTACGACGCCGATTCGGAGCGCCGCGTTCATCGCTGCCGTCAGCGCGACGGCGTACGGCCATTGCGGCAGGCGGGAAGCCAGGGCCGGGACGAAGTCCGGCAAGCTGAAGCCGGGGATCGAGAAAAAATCGGTGCCGCGCATGCGTATTTCCTTGTACTGAAAGTCAAACGGAGTCAATCGGAGTCAATCGGGCGTGGCCCGAACGAGTCCCGAACGGCAGCGATGCCGGGTTTTCCGTGCCAATAGCCATTGACGCTTGCTTCGCCGGCGCAATCGAACGCTTCCCACACGACGATTTCGCCGCGCCGCGCCGCGTCGAAGGCCGCGACGATTTTTGCCATGCGGTCGGGCTGCGGACTCAGGCGGACGATGTCGATGCCGATTTTCCGCATTTCGGGAATCGCGCCGATCAGGTTGCACGTCTGCGCCGACATCGTCTGTACGCCGTTGATCGCGAGGAAGGGCTGCCCCTCTTTCGTTCTCAGGGTCATCGCCTCGCGGTGCTCGATACATTTGAAGCGACAGTCGTCCTTGTTCAATCCGTGGCGCCGCGCCGTGAAGCAGCGCGCCGAAAACGCCAGTGGCAATTTACCATAAACGAAGATTTCCGTTTCGATTCCAGGGGCTTTCCGCGCGTGGATCGCCTTGATCGCGTCGCGTCCTGCTTCGAGCGGCGGCACCCAGCGAAAGAGACCGAAGCGGCGGAAAGTTTCCAGCGTCGACGGATTATAGATGTTGAGATGCGGTCCGGCGACGAAGGATCGTCCGTCGGCGAGTTTGACCGCGCCGAGATCGTTGGCCTCGACCGTGCAATCGGCGTCGTCGATCAGTCGGCGCATGAAAGAGAGGTCGCTTTCGGATTCGAGCAGCGCCTGCGTCGAGACGACGACTTCCTTGCCCGCGTCGCGAAGTTCGCGCGCGAGCGCGACCCAGTCCTCGACGCGCATCTGTCGGCGGCGCGAGCAGACGACTTCGCCGATGTAGACGATATCGATCGCCTCGATCGCGGCCATTTCGGCGTAGAACGCGAATACGTCGTCCTTCGGCCAGAAGTAGAGCAGCGGTCCGAGCGCGAGTTTCATCGCCACGGCCGGTCGTAAGCGCCGAGCGTCGCGTGCGAGCCTTCCGAGACCTTGGCGAGTTCCGCCGTCCACGCGGGGTCGACGCGGTAAGCGTCGGCGCCGCGCTCCAGGGCGTCGAGCGCGGCGCGCATCACGCGCGTGACCTGCGCGACGTAGGCCGGACTGCGCTGGCGTCCTTCGACCTTCACCGCCGAGACGCCGATTTTTGCGATGTCCGCGAGGATTTCGAGAACGTTCAGGCTCGTCGGTTCCTCGAAAGCGTAGTAGGTTTCGCCTTCGACCTCGAAACGCCCCTTGCAAAGCGTCGGGTAACCCGCGCGCTCGTCGTCGGTCCAGCGGTCGATCAGAATCCCGTTGAGTCGGGTCGAGGTTTGGCCGGACGAATTTTCCCACTTCACGAAGCGCGCGGGCGAACACGCGCCGAGGGTGTTCGGCGATTCGCCGGTCGCGTACGACGAGAGCCAGCAACGCCCTTCGTTCATCACGCAAAGGCTGCCGAATCCGAAGACTTCGACTTCGACCGGCGTGTTGCGGACGATGTGCGCGACCTGGTCGAGCGTCAGCACACGGGGCAGGACGACGCGCCGTATCCCGAACTCGCGGTGCATGAGGTTGATCGCCTCATAATTCGTCGCCGAACCCTGGACGGAAAGGTGGAGCGCGAGCTTGGGATGGCGGCGGCTCGCGTAATCGAGCAGACCGATGTCGGCGAGCAGGACAGCGTCGACCGCGAAATCCGCCGCGGCGTCGACGGCGTCGCGCCAGAGTTCTTCGCGCCCCGGACGCGGGAAGGTGTTGACCGCCATCAGGACGCGGCGTCCGCGCGCGCGCGCGTATTCGACGCCGTCGGCCATCGTTTTCGGCGTGAAATTGAGTCCGGCGAAATTACGCGCGTTGGTGTCGTTCCGGCAGCCGAAATAAACCGCGTCCGCGCCGTTATCGACGGCCGCCTTCAGCGCGGGCAAGCCTCCAGCGGGGCAGACGAGTTCGGGAATGCCGAGTCGTTTCATGCGGTCTCGAAAAGCCAAAAAGAGAAGTATAACCGCGTGAGGGGATTCAGAGGACAGAAGACAGAGGACAGAGGACAGAGCGGCCTTCGGCCTCATCAGGGATCAGGAATCAGGGATCAGGAATCAGATGAAAACCGATCGGAGGTTCAAAAGCTCTTCCCCGTCGATGACCGACCGTAGGGGCACGGCGTGCCGTGCCCTATCGGCGGTATAGGTTGGGCTGCGCGAAGGAAGAGCCACAACGATTCCGCAGGCGCATATCAGGAGACAGAGATCGGATGAAAACCGATTTCAACCGCGAAAGGCGCGAAAGACGCGAAAGGTCTGTATTTCCAAACTTTTTCGCGCTTTTCGCGTGTTTCGCGGTTCTTGTCTTCTGATTCCTGATCTCTGACGCAAAAAACACCCCCGTATTACCCTTTCGGGTAATAGGCAGCCGTATAAAAAAGAGATACAAAGCGAAGATCGTCCATTGATTCTTCGCCATGACCGCACACAAGCCGAATCGCGTTTCAACGCGCCGCCCACGCACGGCGGAGAGCGACTCGGTGCGATTGGGGATGCCTCGTGCCCGAACCCACGCTAAAACATCTGCGCTGATCGCCCTGGCACGATTCTTGCTACACACACTCTCTCTCTCTCTCTCTGATTCACAGTGCTCGCGGCATCGCCGCGAGCGTCCGCGCCTTTACGCGCCGGGCCTTGTTCCGCCCCGGAACGCGGCTTTTTCGTTTTCCGTCATCAATGCTCCGCGCCTCGGCTTGTCTTGCCAAGCCGATGGAAGCGCGGGGCCGAATTTTCGAGCATCACTCAATATTTCATAAAGGAGTCGTCATGCGTCACGCTTTGCCGCGTTCCATCCCGCATTCTTTCGCAGTCTTCGGCCTCGCGGCTTGCCCTTTGGCCTGGAGCCTTTTTTTACCGAACGGCGCAATGGCTGCGAATAATACGTTCACTATTAATGACGGCGGAACCTATACTCACATTTTCGGCAACTATAACGGTCAGGGAAGTATTCAAACCGGAACTGATCCCACAAGCGGCACCAGCAGCGAGAACGAGATCACCCTTACGTCTGCCACGGTAAGCGGGGATGTCGTTGGCGGCCAAGGATATAGCGGGTCGTCGGATACCAACAGCAATAAGGTTTTCATCAACGGCGGAAGCTTCACTGCCGGCGACCGCGGCATCTTTGGCGGCTATACAGGAATATCAGGCGGCACCGCCAACAGCAATGAAATCACACTCAATGCCATGACAGGTAGCCTTGGGACGGTACATGGCGGCACAAGCGAGGAAGGCGGCTCTGCCAACAATAATACCGTCACCATCAACGCAGGCACGATTGGGAATATCCACGGTGGAGTTGCCCAGGGCATCTCTGCCACCGCTACAGGAAATGCCGTCAACATCAACGGAGGAACGGTGACTGTTGCGGTTGTAGGTGGACAAGGCGGTGGTGGCGGTTCCACCGCAAACATTGTCACGATCAAAAACGGAGCCCTTGTTACCGCTAATGTTTTCGGCGGCATAAGTACCACCAACAGCAACACCAACACCGTCACCATTGATAATTCCTTCACAGGCAACATCACCGGCGATATTTACGGAGGATATATCGCTGGCAACGCCGCTTCTGACACGGCGACCGGCAATATCGTGAACATCAACAGCAGTAATACGACGTTCGGCAACGTTTACGGCGGGTCCTCATTTGACAGTTCCGGCGATGTATTTACCGGCAACACGTTGAATCTCGCCGCCGGGAATACCATCACTTCCGTACACAATATGGCGACCCTCAACTTCACTTCCGGCGGCAACGCGGGTATAGGCACTCTGGACACCACACCCACCGGAGCGAGCGGCAACCCCAAAGTCACACTCAACACCAATACCTACAGCGTCGATTTCGGCGGGGTCATCAACGGCACGGGCGGGATCGACAAAACCGGTACAGGCACCCTGACCCTGAACGGAAACAATATCTACAGCGGCGACACGACCGTCACAGCGGGAACGCTTGCCGGCAACATTGCCGCGAACACCAAGCTGACCGTCGTCAATAGCGGCGCGACCTACGACGGCAGCGGCGCGGCGCGCCTCATCGGTGAATAGGGTGGCACGGGACACGTTACGAGCAACGAGTCCCTCACCGTGCAAAGCGGCACCTTCGGCGGCGTGATCTCCGACAACGGCTCGGCGGCGAGCCTGACGAAGGCTGGCGGCGGAACCCTGACTCTGAGCGGAACGAACACCTACACCGGGATGACGACCGTCGAAGGCGGAACGCTGATACTCACAGGCAGTATAACTTCCGACCAACTGACGCTCCACGGCGGCGCGACATTCAACGCAAGCGGCGGCACGGTACCAACGCTCGCTCAACTCGACATTCGGGGTGGCGCGACGACCGCGACCTATGACGGCGCCCTCGACGTCAGTAACGGAACGATGAACTTCTACGTACCGAGCATGATGAGCAGCGGCACCCTGCTCAACGTGAACGGCAACGCGGATATCTCCGGCGCGACCGTCCATGTAGGGGTCGCGGGTTCTTCCTCTCCCTTGGCGGTCGGAAATCAGATCACACTTCTGAACGCGGCGGGAACGCTCACCGGCGCACCGATCAACAACACGACGAGCGGTCAGGGAATGCACGGCGTCACGCTCAAATACAACTTCGACCTGTACAAAAACGGTAACGACCTCATGGCAACCGTCGCCAGTGTCGGCGCATCTCAACAAAGCAAATCCCTCTCCGAAGGCTATCTCTCAGGAACGTCCTTCCTCGCCCAAGGCGCTGACTTTCTCCTCGGCAAGGGTCTTGCTGCGGCACGGACTGCTGTAGCGGGAGGAAACCAGAACAGCCCCGAAGTCTTCGCCGCCTTGGGCTACGGCAAAGTACACAACCAAACGGGTTCCAGTGTCGCCGTCAAGGGCTACAACCTCGTCACAGGGCTTGCGTTTGGAAAACGCCTTGATTCGGGCGAACTCACCGGCGCCTTCTTCTTCGAATACGGAAATGGAGATTACAACGCCTACAACAGTGTTTCGGGTGGCAAGGTCAAAGGCAGAGGAGATACCGGATACAAGGGAATCGGTCTTCTCACACACTATCGTCTTGCCAATGGACTCATGTTCGAAGCCTCCGCGCGTACCGGACGTGTCGACACCGACTACCGATCGGACGACCTGAGAGACGCAAATGGTACCCGTGCCAGATACGACGCAAAGAGCGGCTACACGAGTGCACATCTGGGTATCGGGAAGAAGTGGACCCTGAATACGCAAAACGACCTTGAAACCTACGTGAAAGGCATCTGGACACGGCAAGCGAGTGACAAAGTACGCTTATCGACAGGCGACCGCGTCGAATTTGACGCAATCGACTCGAAGCGACTCAGAATCGGCGCGCGGCTTACGCACACGCTCAGCAGCAGCGTCAAAGCCTACGCGGGAGTAGCGTTCGACCGGGAATTCGACGGCGAAGCCAAAGCGACGACCAGTGGACAGAAAATCGACGCGCCGAAGCTCAAGGGCAACACCGGGATCGGAGAAATCGGCATTACCGCAACCCCGACCGC
>JAISAZ010000080.1 GCA_031266435.1 Accumulibacter sp. | reverse complement strand
AGGCGGGGGGCCGATCTATGTGCGCGGTCATACGAGATGCCTCTGGGTTGGAACGGCCTCCCCGGTGCCTTCCTCAATTATCGTCTCGCAGACGATATCTTCAACATACAAGGTTGGGCTGCGGCGAAGCAAAGTGAACAGAACCACGATAGTTCCTACAAGAAAAACGCGATAAGTCCGGGAAGAAGGCGGAACAAGGGGGAAGAACCGGGACGGCTTTGAAAAAGATTTGCAACAGTCAAAAACCAGACGCGCCCCAATAATCCAACCACAAACCGCGCTCGACGAAGTCGGTCACCATCTTCATCAGCCGCGAATGCGCGTGAGGCGTCAGTTGATACTCGCCGCTCTCACGCTTGATCGGCAAGTAGGGTCGCGCCGGAATTTCCACTTTGTGACCGCGACCGGCCATCCCGCCGAATTGATGAATGGCGGCGTAGAGTTTGGAAACTGTCAGGCCCGCTTGGTGGGTTTGGTGGAATGGCTGGATACTCGCGGCCAAGCCGCCTGAGGAACGTTGCAGCTTCTTGCCCGGCCATTGGCCGCGCTTCTTGCGTTGCCGGATGGTCGAGAGCGCTAGTGGTTTCCATTCCTTCTCGCCGATCACACTCTCTTGCTCGAAAGCGTCTTCGGTGATGGACAGCAGTTCGGCGGCGATTCCGGCCATCAATGGAGTGGGGTTGGAAAGCCGCCGTTGTAACGCGGTGATTTTCTGGATAGCGTCGCCGCGCACGTCGATGCGGAAGCCGGTCATTGCTGTTCCCCGTGGTAGTCGGCGGCGGGGTTGTAATCCCACCCCGCATCGGGCTGAAACGGTTTGTCCATGCCGGGGAGTTGCAGGCGCTTGACTTTGAGCATGGAGCCGTCTTTCTGCGGCACGTCCACCTGCCGGATATAACCGTCGCCGGTCTGCACAGTGTAGCCCTCACGCCGCAGGGTGGCTGCGGTCAGCGGTTGCGCTCGGCAACGACAGCGCCAGCCGTTCGGTGGGTAGGCTATCGACCAAGCCGCATCGTCGTAGCGGAAAAGACGTCCGTGCATCGCGCGGTGGCTGGGTCGCGTCCGGTTGTCCAGGACGGCTACGTAACGCCAGTAGGGGTGCGTAGCTACGGCGTCCTTCATGCCGCGCCAGCGCCCGGCCATGAAAGCGGTTTGCAGGTTCTGTTGGTAGATCAGCTTCAGGCGGCGCGGGCTTCCCAATTCCACCGGGCGGCTGGTTCCAGGGTACACCGTGATTTCGCCCGTCTCGTGGTCGATTGCCTTGCCCCACCAGCCTTTGGCTTGCAGCGTGGGCGTGAGCTTGTCGATGAATTGCTGAGTAGTCTCGCCTTTGTTTATGGATTCCAGCAACGCCGAGCGGATGTCTTCGAGTACGTCGTAGCCCGCCGATCGCGCGACGGTGAAGGCGCGGCGGTGCGCGGTCTGCCAGAGGTCGCGCCAGGACTCGCTGACCTGCAAGCCTTTGCCGCGCAGAAAAGCGACCGCCTGTTCGGGCGGCATGTTGAACGCGGCCAGCAGCGCGGCTTGGTCGATCATGGCTTCAGTTCCTGCCGAATACCGTTTGCGCCGAGCAACTCGGTCACAAACAAGGCGCGGGCGATCGCTTCGGTCAGCAGGGTGTCGTCGGTCAAGGGGTTTTCACCGGTGAGTAGCGCCAGCGCCGCTTCCGGGCTGGCGCTGCTTGCCAGCGCGTCGAGCGCGGGCTTCAACCAGGCCGCCGCCTGTGGCTGCATCACGGCGGCCAGTTCTTCCAGCGCGCCGTCGAGCGCGTCCTGGTCGGCGAACTCGGATGGGAGAGCTTCATCGCGCAGCGCGGCCATCAGCGCCGCTTTGGCGTCGATCTGCTTGCCCGGTTCGGCCTCGGCGGTCTTGGCGGCGAGGATGGCCTCTTTTTCCGAACTCGGCTGCGGAATCCGCAAGCGCTCGTACGCCCATTGCGTCGGGATTTGCATTCCGATGGCGACCAGCTTGGGGAGCGCATCGGCGTAGGTCTCGATATCTTCGCCCTCGGTCACGTCGAACACGATGCGCGGACAGCGACGGAAATCGGCCCAGCCCTTGTTGATCGCGAGCAGCGGATAGATCAGGTCGCGGGTGAGCGTTCCGGCAAGCTGCTTGCAGTCGGAATCACGGATGTCGAGGCGTACTTCGTTGTGGATTTCGGCGACGCCGGAACCGAGGCCGGTGGCGTCGGTCGTGCTGGTGAGCGTACTGCCCAAGATGGCCTTGGATTGCGTAAGCTCGCACCAACGGATCATGGTCTCGAAAGGCTTTTCCGAACCTTTCGCGGCTTCCTGGAATTCGATGGCCATCGCTGCGGGAATGACGCCCGCCGCGTTATGACCGATGCCCGCGACCGCGCGCCAGAGCGTGGCCTTTTCGGTATCGCTGGCGTTCGAGGGATATTTTCCGATACGCAAGGGCAGACCGTAAATGTCCAGAAATTCGGCCAGATCGCCGATCGAAAAATGCTTGAACAAATAGGGCCATACCAGAACCCGGCCCAGGCCGGAGCGCACCGTATAGCCGGAGATCGCTTTGTGAATGTGCATGAGCCAGCCGAAGGGGCGCAGAGCGGCGCCGTCAAGGCTTCCGTCGCGCAGCAGAAGGCGGGTACGCGTCTCGCGGTCGAGTTGAAACCATGTCTGCGGGCGGTGGTGGGCACGAAGGATCGTCCAGTTGCCGCCGACGCGCTGCCATTCAAACTCGATGGCGGCAAAGCCGTGCGCTACGCCGTCGAGCGCGTCGAAGAGCAGGTCTTCGAGGTCGGGCATATCGAGCAGCAGTTCTTTCACGTAGGCCGCGCCGGCCTCTTCTTCCTTGCCCGGATTGCGCGGCGGTAGCACATCCCATTGCAGTTTGATGACCGCGCGTTTACGCTTCGAGAGTTCGGCGAAGACGTGCCCGTCGCGCTCCTCCATATCGCGGAAAAGCTCGTGCTGTGCAATCAGGTCGCCGTTTTCAGCGGCTTCGAGGATCGTGTTGAGACGCGCGGGCGTGAGATTGCGAGTCGGATGTCCGGCCACTTGCTGATGCAGCCTGATCAGGCGTGAGGTCTGCGGCTCGGCGAAGTCTTCGAGGTCGATGGGTTTGCCGAACTGGTCAAGAATCACCATGAGAATTCTCCCTCACCATGCGCGTCGGCCCTCGTCCAACTGGAAGTCCAAGTCGGGCGCAGGGCGCATGAAATGGCCGCCGCGCGGCGGGTCGGCGGGTTCGGCGCGCAGCGGCACTTCCATGTATTCGATGAGGCCGCCGCCCTGTATGGTGGCAAACCATGCCAGGCACAGCGCCACCGCCGCGTCGCCGTGGCGCTGCTGATTGGCGCCGGTCTTGGTCTTTCCTTCGGGAATGCGCGGGATACCCTTGATGACGCTGATCGCTCGCAGGTCGTCGAGAATATCGCGGTCGCTGGGGAGACTCGCCAGCGTACCGTCTTCAAAAGCGGCTTTCATGCGCGGCATGTTTTCCAGATACCATTGCTGTGTCAACATGATCTGGCCGATGCAATTCGCGCCGTAGCGCTGCATGGCGACCTCGGCGAGATACTGGCCATTGCCGCGCGCGTCGAATGCGCCGAAGGAAAAGCGCGGCAGGCGGTCGGCGATCCAGAAGACGATCTGCTCTTGCTGACGAAAAGGCACGTTCCGCATTTCGACAATGAAGGGGCTACTCCGCTCAAGCATCTGCCCTTCGAGAAGCGGAATCAATACCGACAAGTCGCCGCTGCGCCCGAAGTCCATGCCCGTGCTGCTGCGTGCCGTTTTCGGCAGGTTCTCCAGCAGTGGCGCGACCTCGCGCTCCAGAAAGTCGAGCGCATGCGCTTCGCGCACTGCATCGGGCTGCTGTTCGAAACCCTGCGGGCAGGAATAACGCAGTACCGGCGCGTCGGCGCTCATGCGCGATTCGATGAGTGCGCGAGAAAGGTAGGCGCCGCTCGAGTTCGACGGAATGCAGTCGAGTTCCTCGGCGTCGTTCGGGCGGTAGATGGCGCGGATTTCTTCGGCCCAGGCTATCTGCGCCGCCTCGCTCCATTCGCGTTTGGCTGTAGCGAATACACGACGGCATAGCCCCTGTTCGATCGCTTCGTCGAAGGTGATGCGGTGGACGCTGTAGGGTTTCTTGCCTTCACGTACATCGTTCACCAGTTCGTTGAATGCATTGTCGACGCCGAAATGCGTGCTGATGATCGACACGCTGCCGCCCCAGATGAGCAGCGCGAACGCGGCCTTCAAGAGTTCCGGCAGGTCGGGATGAAAAGCGGCCTCGTCGATCACGACGCGACCTTGCTTGCCGCGCAGATTGCGCGGACTGGAGGAGAGCGCGGTGATGCGGAAGCCGCTGGCGAGCTTGATGCGGTAGGCCAGGATGTCGCGGTCTTCATCGTCGATGACGGTCTCGTCCATCGCCTCGGCGGCAAGCTGGAAGTGGCCGGCCCACCAGGCACAGTCACGAATGAATTCCTGCGCCATATCCTGCGAATAGCCGAGGTACCAAGTATCCTGCCCGTTTTGCTTCGAGGCTTCCAGTACGGAAGTCGCCGCTTCGCACCAGGAGAGGCCGACGCGGCGCGACTTCTCACAGAGTTTGACCTTTCCCTGGTCGGCCATCCAGGCCTGTTGATAGGGCAGCAGTACCGCCGCGCTCATGCCGAGATTCCCAGGATGCGATTCTGAATTTGTACGACCGCGTCATCGGTCAGGCCCACACCCTTGGCGGCCTCGCCAGCCTCTTTCGCGGCATCGATCAGCGCCTGCTTGCGCGCCTCGGCCTGCCAGCGTTTCTGCGCGACCGACGCCTTGCCGAGTTCGGCGACCGCGCGCGCGAGCTTCGGCAGGTCGACGGCGTCGGGGTCGACGTTCATCTCCATCAGGATCGAGAACATCTTTTCCTGCGTGAGCCGCACGAGCGCGTCGTTGACCGCACCGTCCTCGTCGGGCGCGGCCTGCACGACGGCGCGTGCTTGTTCCGTAACGACGCGCAGGGTTTTCAGGCGCTCCTCGAAAGCCTGACCGTAGCGGTGCAGGCCGGACTTGCCGATCTCAAAGCCGCGCTCGGCGAGTTCGGCGGAGAGTAATTCATACTGGCTGAAATTGTTTTCCACCAGCGCTTGGTCGAGCCAGGCCTTGACCTCCGGCGGCAAGCCTTCAACCTTGGAGCGGCGCGGCATAAAAGCTCACCAGTATTTCGCCGGGCGGGCGATTCCGGGTTCGCATTCGACCGTATATTCGACGATGTCGATACCGTAGCGATCCAATTTGCAGAACCATTGCGGCTGTGTCGTACGTCCCGTAAGGGTGATGAGACCGCGCTCTTCGAGATAGTCGAGATTGCGGCGCAGTTCGAGTTGCGTCAGGTCGGGCAGCATCGGCAGAATCGCCGAGAGCACGACCTGCTCGCTCGTGCCGATGGGTTGCGCCGAGTTCAAAGCCAGCAGAATGAGCCAGCGCAGGTTCTCGCGCCGCGCTTTTTCCAGATCGGGGGTCATACAGGCTTCTCCATGAAATCAATCCGTCGCCCGACGCATACTCGGTGGGCGCTCGATGAGGCGCTCGATACGCGCGCCGATGGCGTCGAGCTTGGCGTTCAAAACGGTTTCGAAGCGAATGGCATCCTCGCGCCGTTGGTATTCCAGGGGCAGCTTGGTCAGAAAGGCGTTCAGTTGCGCTTCGAGTTTGCCGACGCGTTCGTTCTGCTGCTCGATGCGCGTATCGAGTTGCTTCAAGAGAATTTTTCCGAAAGTCGCCAAGACGCCGATGAAGCCGAGCAACAGGCTCACGAGTTGCCAGAAATCCACTTGAATCGTCATTGCATACTTCCTTCGAAGAGCGTCTGTTGCTCGCGCACCCAGCCTTGCAGGGCTTTCAATTGTTCGGCGACCTCATGGCATCGCCCGTAGTTGTCGGCAACTGTGGCGGTGGCGGCAGAGAACGCAAGCCCGGAGGGGGCTGCATCAGCAAGGCCGGGGGCGCCGGGAAGGACCCCTTGGGCGGCGGCGTCGTGCAACCGAATAAAGCCGCGAGGCACAGTACAGGCAGCATCCGCTTTGCTGGGAACATAGACCTTGACCTCCTTCACGATGTTCTTGCCGCGCTCTTTCACCTCTTGGGCGCGCTGGACGTATTCCGTCACCACCTGCGCGCTTGCCTGCGCCTGCTTGGCGGTGAGTTGTTGAAACTTGTTTTCGGTTTCGATGCGCTCGGTGTGCCATTTCGCCGTGATCGTGGCCTCGCCGTGCCGGCAGCCGCCGACGAAGGACGCGGTGACAAGAGCGATGAGACCTAGCCCTTGGAGAAGGAAGGAATTCATGGCACACCGCCTTTATTTCCGGTGTTCCCGTATTTGAGCGCGAGGAATTTGCTGGCCGTCGCCGCGCCCGCCACGCAACCCAAGTAGGCCAGCCAGACCTCGGTATGCGCGATGCCGATCCAGTTCAGGCGTATGAAAGCCGCCGTCGCGGCTGCGTAGCCGATATTGGCCCAGAGCTTCGTATGCGAAAGCGTTTTGCCGTCCGGACAAGCGATCAGGTCGGAGAGATTCACGCCGCCTCCGCTGGAATCTCGCCCGCGGCCAGCGCATCGATCGACAAGCCGCCCGTGTATTGAAAATGGGCAAGCTCGCGGAAGGTCGTCCAGCGCCCTGCCCATTCGAGCCCTGCCGCCTCGCCGAGCGCGCCGATTTTTTCCCAGAGTTTTCCATCGGCGCCGACGGTACTCCATACCGCTTGCCCATCGCGCAAGGGCACCACATCAAGGGCTACACGCCAGTTGTGATAGCTTTTGCCGGGCCTGGCGTTGGTCACGATCCGGCCGGGCGCGGTACGGCCCTGTGCGTAAAGCGCGGCCTGACTTTCCAGGTCGCGGAAGGTGCTGGTGATCAGGAGTTTGATGCCGGCCTTCTCGCAGGCTTCGAGAAAGGCTTGCGCCCGCGCGCGAACGGGCGGCAGAAGATCGTCGAGGGAGCGGGAGTTCACCATGCCGTCAGTTTCTGGCGACAGAGGGAAAGCAGAAAGTAAAGGGCTTTAATTCTGCTCGGTGAAGAGCGAGCCTTGCCGCGCAGCCGTCTCGCGGGCACGGGCGCGCCGGATGATATTCCGCACCTGCATTTCGGTGAGTTTGTATTCCCGCGCGAGCTTTAGATAGTTGCCGCCGCTAAACTTCCGCCAGATTTCCAGATCGCGCTTTGAAAGCTCGAAGGATAGCCCGCGCGGGATATACTGCTGCGCGCCGCCGATTTCGGTGCGGACGGCTTCGACGATGCTGAAGGTCATCTGAATCGCACTCTCCCGCGCCACATCGTAGCGCCGCAGACTGCGGAAGATGACCTGGCCGATCTGCTCAAGGAGTTCTGGGTAGTTTTCGGGAAAAGGCATCGTTTCGAGGGGTTCGTTCATATGTTTACCTTTCATGAATCAGGAGACAGATGTCAGGAGACGGGAGACAGAAAACCCACCCCCGGCCCCTCCCTTATCAGGGAGGGGAGATACGTGGCTCCCTCCCCTAACAAGGGGATGGGGAGGGGTTTCCGATCGGTGTTTCGTTGCTTTTTTCATATTTCTCTGTTTCCTGTTTCCTGTTTCCTGTCTCCTGTTTCCTGTCTCCTGAAACCCTGATAAGCCAGGATTTCAAGGATTCGATGATCTTGCCGGCCTGCGCGGAATCAAGCCACTGCAGCGCCGCGATGCCGGTTTGTCGCTGCACATAGGCCGCCAGCGCCGCTTCGGAAGCGTTGCGAACGGCGCCCGCCGTGTGTAGCGAAAGCCAGAGTGCGCGGATTTTCCTGGCTTGGGGGGATTGCGCCAAAGGACGGCTCGGTTTGCTTTGAGCGGCAGCATGTCGAGCAGACTTGACCTGCACCTTGAAGCCGCTGTGCTTCATGCGGTCGAAGACGCGCTCCAATTCCGGTACGCTCATGCGCGTTGTCGAGTCCTTCCGCGTACAGCCGGCGAGCAGGGCGCGATAGGTCTCGTCGGAAAGACCGAGTTCGCGCTTTCCGACGTGGATCAGGCGGATGAGGCGAACTCGGGGATCAAGTTCGTTCATGGTATTTCCTCTTCAGGAGACAGGAGACAGGAGACAGAGAAGTTACCGACGGCTTCGCCGCCGGAGAAAAAGCTTTGAAACACCGATCGGTTTTCATCTGTCTCCCGTCTCCTGACATCTGTTTCCTGATCATCTCCCCGCCTTGGCCCATGCCATGCGCCATGCGTAGCCGATCGCTTTTTTCAGCCGCCATGCCAGATGGACGCGGCGGATAAACCGTATGATTTCGAATGCTTTCATCGTTTCTGATATGTTTGTAGTCGTCTGTTGTCGCATGATTTCCTCCATCGGATTACTGATTACTGAATACCGTTCTGTCCTCTGTCTCCTGTCTCCTGATTCAGATATCCTTGATGATCGCGGCGTCGACGAAAGGCGCGCCGAGGGCGGCGGTAAGATTCATCGCGGCGGTCAGCGCGTTGGCGACCGCCAGCGGGTACGCCAGACTCACCCATTGCTGCGCCGTCTGCGCGGATTTGGAATTACCGGCGCCGCCGCCGGGCCGCCCCAAGGCGGCGCCCGCCCCCTCGGGGGGCAGCGAACGAATGTGAGCGTGGGGGCTGTTTCTACGTCGAGAGAAATTGAGGCGCTCCTTCAGTGCTTCGATGCCGTCGCTGTTGATGACCTTCCCGAGTTCTACGCCGACGCGCGCGAATTTGAATTTGAGGTATTCGCCGAGCATGCCGTCGAGCGGCGGCAGTTCGACGAGGTCGCAGCGCTGCGCGACTTCGCGCACGGCGGCGTTATTCACCGCGAGGCGGCTTTTGAGTTCCGGCTGGCCGATCAGGAGGATCGAGAGCAGCGGATGCAGGCCGTCCTTGAGTTCGGCGAAGCGCTTCAAATGCTTCAGGGTCGGGAGCGGGAGGCAATGCGCTTCTTCGATGATGAGGAGATGGCGCTGGCCCGCGCGGTGCGCCGCGGTCAAAAGTTGCCGCATCTGCCGGTCGCGCGCCTCGGTATCGCGCTTTAACGGCAGGCCCGGCGCGAGCGTGGCGAGGATCGCTTCGACGAGCGCGGCGCTCTTCAAGGTTTTGCCCTTTGCATCGTTCTCTTCCATGTAGAGAACGCTCGGTTCGATGATGAGAACGTCGCGGCCTTCGCGCTGCAAACGGTCTTTGAAGTCGGCGAGCACGGTCGATTTGCCGCTGCCGGATTCTCCGATGAGCGCGAGTAGGCCGCCGTGCTTGGCGTGTTGCCAAAGCGTTTCGCGCACGAAGCGAATGTCCTGGCTGATGAATACGTCGCTCGTTTCTCTGATGTCGTTGGCGAAGGGGTCGGCGGCGAGATTGAAGTGCCTGCGCGCTTCGGCGCTCAGGGTTTGTTTTTGCAATAGCATATCGGTTTCCTTTCAGTTATCAGAAGACAGAAGACTGAGGACTGAAGACAGAATGGTCTTCAGTAATCTGTAATCTGAACGGAGCAACCCATGTGGCAACAGACAACTGATAACTGGTCACAAAGCAAGCGCAGCTTGCGCTCAGTCTTCTGTCCTCTGTCCTCTGTCCTCTGTTCAGTGGTCGCATGGGTTACCTCCTTCGGATTACAGACAACTGATTACAAAGGCCGAAGGCCGCTCTGTCGTCTGTCTCCTGTCTCCTGTCCTCTGAAACCCATTCTTCGGCCCAGGCTTCGGGCACGTGGCCGTTTGGAAACGCCACCTTGATTTGGCTGTAGAGGTCGGCGGGGGTGTCGTCGCCCAAGCGCTCCCTGATTGAGCGGACGGCTTCGGGGACGGTGAGCATGACTTGTACGGTTGGGGGATTTCTTTGCAGGCTTCGTATCTGCGGCGTTGAAATGGTGGCCGCATTGGGCACAAGCCGCTGTGGCAGTTCGGCTTGGCCCAGGTGACTATGCGCGACGACACCGCGGCCTGAATTGAGGTGCCCGAAGGGCCGCGCCTGTTTGGCGCGCTTTTCCTCGGCGCCGTCCACCGTCGTTCCATCGCCCCAGGCTGTCACGGAAAGTGTCTTGGCGGCGCGTTCGCTCGCGGTATACGGTGCGCGGGCGTATTCCTCGCCCGCGACCGGCGCGGAAAGCGCTCGGCCGTAGGCGTCGAATTCGCTCTCCGGCGCGACCTGCACCAGGAGCGGCTTTTCGCCCAAGCGTTCGATTTCTATGCGCAGCGCGCCTTGCTGCATGAGGAGCGGCGTGACGCGCAGCTTCTGACCGTTGCCGAGAAACTCGGCCCAGGGCTTTAGGTCGTAGCGCGCCGATCGGCCAAGCTCGGGGTGCGCGAAACGAATCGAAAGGTCGCGCACGATGCGGGTCAGTTCCTGCCCGGCCATGAACCATTGACAGACTTCCCGCGGCGGCAATTGCACCAGCGCGCCGGGGGTACGCAGGATGAGTTGCCAGAGTTCGTCGCGCACCATCGCCTCACCGCTCGCGCGGGTCAGGCGGCAATCGACGTGCGCGATCGCGTTGGCGTTGTAATCGCGCACCCAGGCCGCAGCGGCGGTATTGAGTTGTTCGACGGATTCAACGGGTTCGAAGCGCAAACGGCTCTCGAAATGCGTTTCGACGAGGTTATTGCCCTGCTCTACACCGCCCTTGCCCCACGAATGCCCGACCGCGTGCGTCTGGTGCTCGACGCCGAGCGCGTCGAGCAGATTGCGGATCGCGAAGCTGGTATTGGCGCTACCCTTATCCCATAACAGGATGCGCGGGACGCCGTGCGAGACGCGGCCCTCCTGCCGGCCCCAGGTGTAAAGCAGGAACTCGAAGAGGCTCTGCTGGTTCTCGCCCACCGCTTCGAAGTAGCGCACGTCGATGCTGCCGCTTGCGTGGTCGTAGCGCACGTAGCGCCAGACCTTGAGACGTACCTTCTCGATGCGCGCGGGTTTGTTTTTGTAAAATTCTTCATCGCGCATGATCGCCTGGCCTTTGGGTGTGTAATAGAGGAGGCAGAGCGAGGGGTCGATCTGATGCAGATGATTCGGGTACAGGCTCCGCAGTGTGATGTGGTTGCGCGCGGCGAGTTGCGCTTTGACGTCCATGCGGTGCGCGCGCAGAAGCGCGTTGACGCGGCCTTCGGAGATCGGAACTTCGATGCCGTTGGTGTGCGCGATGTTCATCGCGACCGCCGTCGGCAGCGTGGCCTTGCCGTTGCCGCGAATGCCTTCGCGTTTGGCCGCTGCGATGAAATGCAGTGTTTCCTTCGGCAGCGCTGTGCTCCCGGCGTCCGCGCGCTTCTTACGGCCCGATCGGTAGCCCGCGTGCGCGCGCAGCCAGGTGTAGACCGTCGAGGGATTCTTGCCAATCCGCTCGGCGAAGCGGCGGACGCGCGCGCTTCGTTCGCCGCGCGGCGCGGTGCCTATCTCATCGCGCAAGGTGAAAAGTTCTTGCAATAGATCGGGGGTCGGTTTGGGCATGTCAGGGATCAGGAGACAGGAGACAGAGGACAGGAGACAGAAAAGAACCCACCCCCGACCCCTCCCTTGTCAGGGAGGGGAGAAGCGTGACTCCCTCCCCTGATAAGGGGAGGGATGGGGAGGGGTTCCCGATCGGTGTTTCAACGATCTTTTCCGGCGGCGAAGTCGCCGCTGACTGATCTGTCTCCTGTCTCCTGACATCTGCTCCCTGAAACCCACCCCCGACCCCTCCCTTGTCAGGGAGGGGAGAAGCGTGACTCCCTCCCCTGATTCCCCTGATAAGGGGAGGGATGGGGAGGGGTTCCCGATCGGTATTTTGTTGTTCTTTTCCGGGGGCAACGCCGCCGCTGACCGATCTGATCCCTGATTCCTGACATCTGATTCCTGATAGGCACGCCGTGCCCCTACGGCGGAATAGGAAAATGGAAGCGTAAAGATGTTTGGCCGAGCTTGTCCAATTCATGAATATAAATAATAATAGTTCCCATTGACTAAATGAGATTTATTTTCTTATAATCTCATCCCGGTACAAGAGCCTTGAAGCGACGGACGAAAACGCCGTCGATCCGACGCTTTTCAACGTTCCGGGCATCCCGTCCGGCGGGCGTCGAAAACTTTTTTTATCGAGGGATGAATTGGGGAAGAGTCATGGATCGATGTGAAATCTTGCGTGATGCGATGAACGCCGGGGCGGAGCGCGGCGGAAAAAATCGAGTGGAAAGCGTTTTGAAAGTTTTATTGCTCGCTTCGGCGTTTCCGCTTGCCGCCGGCGCGCAGACCGCCGAGCGCGACGTGACGCTCAGCGAAATCTTCGTTTCGACGACGAAGTCTGCCTTGCAGAACGAGGATTCGCCGCGCGCGATCAGCGTAATTACGAAAGAAGACATGCAGTCGCAGGGTGCCGCCGGCGGGATACAGGAAGCCCTGGGCGCTTTGCCGGGTGTCGAATTCGCGCGAACCGGCGGACTCGGCGGGCAGATCGTCATGCGCGGCTTCAATTCCAACACGCAGCGTTCGATGCTTGCGATCGACGGCGACCGCTTCCGGGGTCGGAGCACGCTCGAACTCAATATGATCGACCCCTTCGCGGTCGAGCGGATCGAAGTGATCCGTGGACCTGCCTCCGCGATCTGGGGCGCCGACGCGATGAACGGTGTCGTAAACGTGATCACCCGGCGGGCACGCGTTTCGCGCGACGCGCCGTTTTCGCTCAGTGCCAAGATTCGCGGCGTCGAATACAACAGCGTGAACCACATGCACGCGGGGCGCGCCGAAGTCATCGGCGGCGGGAACGGATTCGACGTCTTGGTCGGCGTCAATTACCGCAAGGCCGACGATTACCGAACGCCCGAAGGCATGGCGGAGAACAGCCGCTACGAATCGAAGGGTGTCGACTTCCGCGTTGGCTACTCGCCGACGGCGAAAACGCGCTTCGAACTCGCGGGGCGCTATCAGGAAGTGACGACGGGCCGCGCGGGCGGACTCGGCGCTTCGCCGGGTTTGCCGTATTTGAAGGTTACCGAAGACCCGATTCGTGAAAAATACCTGAAGCTCGGCGTCGAATCGAGCGAAGTCGGCGCGTGGGCCGACACGCTCGCCGCGAGTTTTTACGTCCGCAAACTCGAAACCGACATCTATCAACGTAACGCCGACCCCAATTCGACGGGCAATATAGGAGGGCCTGTGATGAATATGCACATCCAGGTCAATACGCCGACCGTCTACGGCGGGCGCGTGAACGCGACAAAGGGCTTGGGCGACCACCTGCTCGCGTACGGCGCCGACTTTTACAACGAGAATTTCAACAGCCGCAAATTGCAGGCATCACGAACCGGAGGGCCGGTGCCTAATCTGGCGCCTGGGACGATCTGCCCCCCTGTGACGGGCAACGCAAATCCTACTGGATCGCCTCCGGGATCGTGGTGTTTGATGGAGCGTGGAACCGAGCAGACGAATATCGGCATCCACGTCAACGACGACTGGCAAGCCACGAAAAACCTCATGCTTTCCGGTACCTTGCGCTACGACTACATCAAGACTGTGATCGACAAGGACGCGATTCCGTTTGAACGCCCTGAGATTACAAATGCGATCAACGCGGCGGGCAGGAAGCGTACCGACAAGCCCTTGACGGGTAGTCTCGGCGGCGTCTGGAAGTTCGCGCCGAGCTGGAGCGCCGTTGCCAACGTGAGCCAGGGCTTTCTCGCGCCGTCGGGCAACGCGCGCGCAACGTCGAGTTCCTCGGGCACGATCCCAACAGTTGCCGCGCCGGGATTGAAGCCCGAACACAGTACGACGTACGAGGTCGGCGTGCGCTATAACACGCAGGATGCGCGCTTCAACCTGACGGCGTACCACAGCCGTTACAGGGATTTGATTTTGCTTGCGCCTCTTGCGAGCACTCCCGGTTGGTATGAGCGCAAGAACATCGGGGCGGCTTCGATCGATGGCGTCGAAGTCGACGGCGAATGGCGAGCCAACAAATCCTGGTTGCTGCGCGGTGCGCTGACTTGGACCTACGGAAAAAACAAGACAGACAACAAGCCGATCGAAGGCATTCCGCCCTTGTCGGGACGCATCTCGGCGCGTTACGGTGTCGAGGGCGCTCCCTGGCATATCGAAGGTGTCGTCCGCGGTGCGATGAAACGCACACGCGTTGACGACAGTATTACCAGGCCCGCGCCCAATGTTACCGCTCCTTTGGAACGTAAGCGCCCAGGGCATGTGGCGTTTGACATCTTTGCCAGTGCGGACCTCGGCCAGATGCTCGACAGCAACTTCAAGAACTGGAAAGCCGTTTTCGGTATCCAGAACGTATTCAACCAGACGATCGTCAACCCGGTCGTCGCGGAAAGTTCAGCATATAGCAACAAACTCGTCGGCAATCCGCTGATCGAGCCGGGCCGCTCCTTTATGTTGAGACTGGTTCAGGACTACTGAAACCCGCTTTAGCATCGAGTCGTGGTTGTGAGGCTGTAAAAAACGCAGGAAGCGCCCACAAGGCGCTCTCCTGCCGTTTTTGCTATGATTTCATTTTCGCAATGATTCCTTTTCCAGTTCGTTCATGCTTTGATGCCGAGCCGCAGACAGTACTTACGTGCCGCAAGGCGAGTTGACATTGGTAGGGACAAACTGGAAATGGAATGATTTCAGATTTCCCCTCGAAAATCCACCATCCGGCGCGCGCCGGTTTTTTGCCTTCCGCGCGGCGTTTCGCCGTCGCCGCGTTTCTCGCGGCGTCGATGCTCTCGATCGTCTCGCGGGTTTTCGCGGCGGAAACGCTGAAAGACCAGAACGGGCGCGTCGTGCAGTGCCCGGAAAGAGTCGAACGCATCGCGACGCTCACGATCCCCGCCGCGTCGATCGTCGTTGCGCTCGACCAAGGGCCGCGACGCCTGATCGGAATGCACCCGTCTTCGCGCATGGACTTCGTCGAGGGTTTGATCGGCAAGCTTTTCCCCGAAGCGAAAAACATCCGCGTCGACATGACGGGCGAGGGCTTCGCGCCGAATGTCGAAGCTCTGCTCTCGGCGCGCCCCGAGCTCGTCGTCCAATGGGGCGACCGGGGCGAGGCGATCGTCGCTCCGATCGTCGGCGTCGGTCTGCCCGTCCTGAGTCTGCGTTACGGCGAAAGCGAACTCGCGGCGGGGTGGGTCGAACTGATGGGGCGCTGCGTTCCGGGGCTCGATGCGCGCGGCAAGGCGCTCGCCAGGGACTTTCTCGCCGTCCGCGACGAAATCGCGAAGACCGCCGCCGCGCTTCCCGATAAAAAACGCCCGAAAGTCGTCTATCTCTACCGCGCGCAGGGGAACGCCTTTCAGGTCGCCGGAAACCGAACCGGGATGGATTCGGATATCCGCTTGGCAGGCGGCGTCAACGTCGCCGCCGACGTTCCCGGCTTTGCGGCGGTCGGCGCCGAGCAACTGCTCGCGTGGGCGCCCGACGTCGTCCTGCTCAATAATTTTGAAAAGGGCGTGCGTCCCGCGATGATTTTCGAGAACGCGCTGCTCGCGTCGCTGCCCGCGGTCAGGGAAAAGCGCGTGTATCTCTTTCCGCTCGGCGGTTTTCGCTGGGACCCGCCGAGCCACGAAACGCCGCTCGCGTGGCGCTGGCTGCTCGCGCTCTTCCACCCCGAAGCGCGCGTCCCGTCGCTGCGCGAAAAAATGCTCGACAGCTACCGCGTCTTTTACGGGCGTACCGTGAGCGCCGACGACCTCGACCAGGTCCTCCGTATGGCGGAGAATGGCGAAAGCCGTCATTACCGCGAAAGATTCGGGCGGTGAGGCAGGAGACAGGAGACAGAGGACAGGAGACAGAGGAATTGTAGGGGCACGGCACGCCGTGCCCCTACAATTCATCTGACCCCCAAATGGTCGGGAAACCGAACATTCCCTGGTGGATAATGGCGGCATCCGGTCGGTGCAGTCGGCCTGCGGCACGCAGACACCCGATGAACCCGAAGGAACCGGTTCGGCCTGCGGTGGCGCGCAGACACCCGATCAGCCCGAAGACCGCGTGTTCCACGCCGACGCGGTTCCGTATACACAGGCCCGAAAGGATACCCTGACCATGGCGGATTGTTATGGGAGGATTGAAATGGAAAATCATGGAATCGTCAGCGAGGTGCGCGTACCGCCGATTCCGGTGAAGCAAGGCCCAGCATCATTCATACGTATGCGGAATCGTTGTGGCTCTCGTTCCTCAGCCCAACCTATACCGCCGATGGGCACGGCACGCCGTGCCCCTACGAGAACCCGCGAACACGGAAATCTGCCCCCCTGTTCCATCATTCATGCGCCTCGGAAACGTTGTGGCTCACACATTCGTTCAGCCCAACCTATACCGCCGTAGGGGCACGGCGTGCCGTGCCCAGGGTTTTATTCCATTTCCACTACGCCCCTATCGCACCATTCATGCGCATACGGAATCGTTGGGCATCGCTTCGCTCACCCCAACCTATGCGAGCTTCTGTCTTCAGTCCATGAAACCCAAACAATTTAAATGCCTGCGGTGCTCCGTCGCCGTTTTCTTCCTTTTTTCCTGCGCGGCTGGCGCGGCGCTGCCCGAGGGGACTCCGGTGGTTCTCATCGACCAGAACGGTCGGGAAGTGAAGATTCCGGCGAAGGTCGAGCGCGTAGCGACGCTCGTCATTCCGGCGGCGTCGATGGTTCTCGCGCTCGACCAGGGCGCGGGGCGCCTGGTGGGAATCCACCCAGCGTCGCGCGCGGAGATCGTCGACGGAATGCTCGGTCGCTTTTTTCCCGAATCAAAAAAGATACGCGCCGACGTGGCGGGCGAGGGCTTTGCGCCGAATGTCGAGGCCTTGCTCGCGTCCAAAGCCGATCTCGTCGTCCAATGGGGTGATCGGGGCGACGCGGCGCTCTCGCCGATCGTCAAGGTCGGTCTGCCGGTGCTGACGCTGAACAGCGCGGGCGGCGGTGAAATCGCCGCCGAGTGGTTGCGTATCCTGGGGCGGGGACTCACCGGACGCGAGGCGCGCGGCGAGGCGCTCGCCGAGGCTTTTCTCGCCACGAAGGGCGAGATCGCAAAAAGCGTCGCGCAAATCCCCGAATCGCGCCGACCGAGGGTCGTCTATCTGTATCGCAGGCAGGGGAACGCCTTCCAGGTCGCGGGCGGAAAAACGACGGTCGATTCGGACATTCGCCTCGCCGGAGGCATCAACCCCGCGTCGCACCTTACCGCCTACGCGTCGGTCAGCGCCGAGCAAGTGCTCGCGTGGGCGCCGGACATTGTCCTTCTCGGCAATTTCGACAAGGACTTGAAACCCGCGCTTTTGTTCGAGAGCGCGCTCTTCGCTTCGGTGCCCGCCGTGAAGGACAAGCGCGTCTACCTCTATCCGCGCGGCGGCTTTCGCTGGGATCCGCCGAGCCAGGAGACGCCGCTTGCATGGCGCTGGCTGTTCGCGCTGTTTCACCCGGACGCGCCGTCCGCCCCCTTGCGCGGCGAAATCGTCGAAACCTACCGGCGCCTCTACGGCCATACGCTCAACGCGAGCGAAATAGGTATAATTATGAGAATGATTGACAATAACGATAGCCTGAACTATTCTAAAAAGTTCAGCCATTGAGAGAACGAGAGGAAGGAGAGTGAATTTGGAAAGTAGCCGCCGCGACGTTTGCGACGCCCCGAAGGTTTCCAGTGTTTCCGCGCGCGAGGTGCGCGCGCCGCGGGCGCCTGGAGCCGGCGCGGAGAAACCGATCCGCAAGATCGCCTTTTACGGGAAAGGCGGAATCGGAAAGTCGACGACCGTTTCCAACCTTTCCGCCGCGCTCGCGCAGCGGGGTCTGCGCGTCATGCAGATCGGCTGCGATCCGAAGTCCGATTCGACGAAAACGCTGACTGCGGGCCGCGCCGTGCCGTCGGTCCTCGACGTTCTGCGCGCCAAGGGCGGGTCACGCCTCGAAGACTTCGTTTTCGAGGGGTATCACGGCGTTTTCTGCGTCGAGGCGGGCGGCCCCCAACCGGGGATCGGCTGCGCGGGTCGCGCGATCATTACCGCGTTCAACCGTCTCGAAGAGTTGCACGCCTACGAAGAACTCAAGCCCGACGTCGTTCTGTTCGACGTTTTGGGCGACGTCGTCTGCGGCGGTTTTGCGATGCCGATGCGCTACGGCTACGCGGACGAGGTCGCGATCGTCAGTTCCGGCGAAATGATGGCGCTGTACGCGGCGCACAATATCGCGCAGGCGCTGAACAATTTTTCGTCGCGGGGCTACGCGAAGCTCGCCGGCATCGTCCAGAATTCCCGCAACATCGTCAATGAGGACGCGCTCGTCGCGCAGGCGGCTGAAGAGATCAAGACGCGCGTCGTCGGGATCATTCCGCGTTCCGACCTCGTTCAGGAGGCGGAGAACGCCGGAAAGACCGTCGTCGAGTGTTTTCCTGATTCGCCGCAGGCCGCCGTTTACGCCGAACTGTCGCGTTTTTTCCATCCCGACGCGGACGCGACCCTCCGGGAGGCGATTCTGTGATGCGCACGCAAGCCGTCCGTTTTCTTTCCAGCTTCGCCCGCAGGACGATGCCCGTCGGGGGCGGCGCGCCCGAAGAATTGCTCGGCGGCGCCGCGTCGTCGAGTTGTCTCCACTATTGCGCGCCGACGCACGGCGGGTGGGGCGTGATCCGCACCGCGCTGCTCGTCCCGGAAATGTATATGCTTTTCGTCTGTCCCGAAGCCTGCGGGCGTCACGGGGCGATCGCCGCGATCGAGCACGGCGGAAAAAGCCGCGTCGGCTACCTCTGCATCGAGGAGGAAGAGATCGCGATGGGGCGTTACGAGCAAAGCTTGCGCGACGCGGTTCCCGTCCTGCTGAGTCGCTTGAAGCCGCGTCCAAGAGCTTTTCTGATCGTCGTCTCGTGTATCGACGACCTCCTGGGAACCGATTACGAGACAATGCTCGCCGACTTCGAGGCGGAATTCCGCATTCCCTTCCGCATCGGGCGCATGAACCCCATTTCGCTCGACGCAAAGCTACCGCCGGGTAAACGCATCCAGCGCGATATGTACGACTTCCTCGAAGCGCCCGTAGCGCGCGACGATGCCGTTTGCGTTCTCGGCGCGTTCCAGAATCTCGACGAGCATTCCGAGATACGCGATCTCCTGCGCGCCAAGGGTCTGCCGTCGTTGCTGCACCTCGCGGATTGCGCGAACTTCGACGATTACCAAAAGCTCGGTCGCGCGCGCCTGAATCTCGTCGTCCGCCCCGAAGGGACCGAGGCTGCGAAAAACCTGCGGGAAAAATTCGGCACGCCGTTTGTCTTCGCGCCCGTCGCTTTCAGCGAATCGACGATCTCTGAACGTTACGCGAAAATCGGCGACTTCCTCGGCGCCCCGCTCGTCTGCGACGCGGCGCTTGCCCAGCGGCGCGAGACCGAAAAGCGCGTGCTCGCAAAGCTCGGGCAAAAGACGATCGCGATCGACAACACCGCGACGTGCAGCCCCTTCGACCTCGCGCGCGCCTTGTGCGAAGCGGGGTTCAATGTCTCCGAAATCTTTACGCAAAAGCTGCCGACCTTCGACCGTCCTTCCTTCGACTGGCTCGCAAAGAACGCGCCGCGCGTTCGCGTGACCTCGCCCGAACATCACAGCAATAGCTGGCTTCGCCCGGATACGCCGACCGCCGACATTGCGATCGGTTTTACCGCGGCCTACCTTTCGTGCGCTCCCAGCGTCGTTCCTACGGCCTTCGACGAAGGCATGTACGGGCATCACGGGATGTGCATGCTGCTCGACGCCGTCCTCCGCGCCGTCGATGGGCAAATTTCGGGCAGCCTCGAAGAGATGGTGCGCGAATACGGTCTTGTCGTTTGAGGAGCGATTCCCTTGAGTTACCTTTTTCAGTACCTTCCCCCGTTCGCCG
Organism: Accumulibacter sp.; assembly: GCA_031266435.1. Lineage (GTDB taxonomy): Bacteria > Pseudomonadota > Gammaproteobacteria > Burkholderiales > Rhodocyclaceae > Propionivibrio. Next base: position 12,481 of record JAISAZ010000080.1, on the reverse strand, counting down.
CCGATTATTCCGGCGTGGCGTCCGCCTTGCACGACCTGGGCGGCCTCGTCGTGATCCACGACGCGTCGGGGTGTACCGGGAGTTTCACGGGCTACGACGAGCCGCGCTGGTTTTCGGGAAAATCGAGCGTGTATTGTTCCGGCTTGCGTGAATTCGACGCGATCGTCGGCAACGACGAACGTCTGCTCGACAATATCCGCAACGCCGCCCAGGCGAAGGACTTCAATTTCGTCGCGCTCATCGGAAGCCCCGTCCCGATGCTCGTCGGCTTCGATTTCGACGGCTTCGCGCGGATGGCGGAAGCCGATCTCGGCATTCCGGTCTTCGGCTTTCCGACGACCGGGTTCGCGCGATACGAGCAGGGTCTGTCGGCAGCCTTTTTCGCGCTCGCCGATCGCTTTGTCGAAGAGCCGCGCGGCGAGGCCGACGGCGCGAACATCCTCGGCGCGTCCCCGCTCGACAATTTCGACGCCGGAGCCGTCGCGTCGATCGCCGCCTTCCTCGAAAGAAACGGTTTGCCGGTCGTCTCCGTCTGGGGGCAGGGCGACGAATGGCGGTCGATCCCGAAAGCGGCAGGCGCGAAGCTCAACGTCGTCGTCGCCGCGTCCGCGTTGCCGTTCGCGCGTTACATGGAAAGCCGATGGAATATCCCCTGGGTCGCGGGTCTGCCGCTCGGAGATGAAACCGAAAGCGCGCTCGAAAACCGGATCCGGCGTCGGCCCGAGACGCCGCGCGCGCGCGTCCGTCGGGACGAAAAAAGCGCGACGATCTTCCTCGTTGGCGAACAGTTCCGAATGAACGCCTTCCGTGAAGAACTGCTGAGCCGCCATCCGCGCCTCGAAGTCACGGTCGGCAGCTTTTTCGCGTGGGACGCCGCGTACGCGGAGGTCGGCGACTGCCCCCTTCCGAACGAAGATGAGGCGATCCGGTGCCTGAGAGAAGGCGACTTCGACCTCGTCGTCGGCGACCCCTTGCTGCGCGAACTTATCCCCGATTCATCGGAGGCGCGTTTCGTCGAAGAAGCGCATTACGGGCTCTCGGCGCGCCTGTACCGCGACCACGTCCTTTCGCTGCGCTTTGGTTCCGCGCTGACCGCTTTCCTCGACGGAATCGCCGAACGCGCGCTGTTCGCGCGCGCCTCCCGAAAGGAGCCTGTCCCCGCATGACGTCCGGGATGCGTGGGAGAACGGGCGCGTGCGTTTTGCTCGTGGCGCTGCTCCTTTCGACGCTCGTCTCGCTGTCGCTGGGGCGCTTTTCCATCCCGCTGAAAACGGTCGCGGCGATCCTTCTCGAACCACTCTTCGACATTCCGGCTTTTTGGAGCAATACCGAAGCGCAGGTCGTCTGGGCGGTGCGTTTCCCCCGCGTCGCGCTCGCGGCCTTCGTCGGCGCCGGACTCGCGCTCGCCGGCGCTTCGCTCCAGAGCCTCTTTCGGAACCCGCTCGCCGACCCGCAAATCCTCGGTGTCTCTTCGGGCGCGGCGCTCGGCGGCGTCGTCGGCATCCTTCTCGCCGGAACCGGCTGGCCGACGATCTGCGGTTCGTTCGCCGGCGGAATCGCCTCGCTCGCGCTCGTCTTCTGGCTCGCGGGCGGAACGGGCGCGGGGCGCGGCAGCGCGGTGATGCTCGTCCTCGCCGGACTCGTCGTCGGCGCCGTCGGCGCCGCCGGGATCGCGCTCGTGAAATACGCGGCGGACCCCGACAATCAGCTTCCGGCGATCGTTTTCTGGCTTCTGGGAAGTCTGGCGGCGGCGGACAAGAAAAGCCTCTACGTCACGGCGCCGCCGATCCTTTTCTCCGCCGCGCTGATTCTCGGCCTGCGCTTCCACCTCTCGGCGCTCGCCGTCGGCGAGGAGGACGCGCGAAACCTCGGCGTCCCCGTCCGAACCGTCCGGCTCCTGGCGCTCGGCGCGGCGGGACTCGCGACGGCCGCCGCCGTCGCCGTTTCCGGCGTCGTCGGCTGGGTCGGACTCGTCGTCCCGCATCTGGTTCGCCTCTCCTTCGGCGCGAACCACCGCTGGTTCTTCCTGAATACCCTGCTCGGCGGAGCGGGCTATCTGATCCTCGTCGACACGGCGGCGCGTACGCTCGTCGCCGCCGAAATCCCTCTGGGCGCCTTGACGGCGCTGCTCGGCGCCCCGATCTTTGCCGTCCTCCTGCGCCGCCTTCGCGGAAAAACCGATGCCTGAGCCGATCGTCGCACGCGACCTCGGGTATCGCTACGACCGCGACTGGGTTTTCCGGCATCTGGATTTTCGTTTGCCGGCGGCTTGCCTGACGGCGATCCTCGGCCCGAACGGCTGCGGAAAATCGACGCTGCTCGCCGCGCTTTCAGGGATCAGGACGCCCGTCGAAGGCACGGTATCGCGTCGGGAGACCGGTCTTGCGCTCGTTCCGCAATCGCTCGAACCGACGCTGCCCTTCACCGGCCTCGACATGGTATTGCTCGGGCGCGCGCGCTCGATTTCGCTTTTTTCCGCGCCGACCGCTACCGACTACGCGGCCGCGCGCGACGCGCTCGCGCGGCTCGAAGCGGCTCACCTCGCCGACCGCGCCTTCGACGTCATGTCGGGTGGCGAACGCCAACTCGTGCTGATCGCGCGCGCGCTCGTCTCGTCGAGCGCCGTCTTGCTGCTCGACGAACCGACGGCCGCGCTCGACTGGCATCGTCAGGCGCACGTGCTGAACCTCCTGCGTCAACTCGCCGACGACGGCCTTGCGGTCGCGTTTACGACGCACGCGCCGCAACACGCGCTCGATTTCGCCGACCAGGTGCTCTTGATGGCCGAACCCGAACGCCAGCTTTCGGGGCCGCCCGAAGACGTGCTCGGCGAAGAGGCGCTTTCAAAACTTTACCGGATTCCCGTCAAGCGCCTCCGCCTGCCCGATTCGGAGTGCTCGACCGCGATCCCGGTGCTTCGCGGCTATTGCCCCCTGAGCCGCGCCGTCCGGGAAGACGCACGACCGTCATGAGCGCCGCGACGAAACTCCACTGGTTTTTCCCGGTGGTCGCCGTCGTCCTTCTCGCGCTCGCGCCGTGCGCGCGCGGCGACGAACGCATCGTCGTAAAGCTGCCGCGCGCCGACCGGGAACAGATGCAAAATGACATGGTGCGCTTCATGGAACAGCAGCACGCGCTCATCGACGCGCTCGCCGTCCGCGACATGACGCGCGCCGAAAACGTCGCCCGACAGGCGCGGCCTCCGCTCGCACGCATCCGCGCGCTCGCTTCCGGGAAACCGCTCCCGCCCGAAGGGCGCCTGCCGCAGATCAAGGGCGACGAAGCGCTTTTTTTACGAATGAGGAAAAACCTCCCGCCGCCCTACCTCAATATGCTCCTCGGAATGCGTGAAACGTGGGCGAAGATCGAAAGCGACGCGGCCAGGGGCGGAAGTCCCGAACAGGCGCTGAAGCATATGTCCGCGCTCCAGGGGTTTTGCGTCACGTGCCACAAACTGTACCGGATCGAACCCGTCGCGGACCGGTAATTCCCTTTCCGGTTCGTCCCTGCCTTTGTCGACTCGCCTTGCCGTACTGCCTGTACTGTCTTCGGCTTGTCTTCTCGGCAGGAACGAACTGGAAAGGGAATCCGTTGGTCGTAGCGTTTTTTCGCCAGATCGATGTCGCGTGAAATGCGGTGTTCAACCCAGCGTGAGGTCTCCGGGCGAATGCGTTTTCAGCCAATCGGCGAGCGCCGCGTTCATGCGGGTTTGCCAGCCCTTGCCGGTGGCGCGAAAGGCTTCGGCGACATCGGGGGAAAGCCGAATGCAGATGTTTTTCCGGGGGGTAGGCGTTCGCGGACGCCCGCCGTTACTCTTCGCCCGCGCCTCGATCAGTTCCGCGTCCGTGAAGGGGCGGGCGTCCGGGTCTTCGAGCGCGGCTGCCGTGATCGCGGCGTCTTCTTCCGGCGTGGGGAGTATGAATTCACGCCCGGAACGGGTTCTAACGGTTTCCATCCAGGTTATTGTATATGCAAAAACATGAGAAAGGCAAGCGCCTGGAGAGAATTGCGTGAATTGGCGCCCGTTCCCTGTCTGATGGTGCGCGGTACTGGGTTCGAACCAGTGACTTCCACCGTGTGAAGGTGGCACTCTACCGCTGAGTTAACCGCGCGTCAGGGGAGTGGATTTAAGCATAACTTGGCCCGATGGTCAATTTGATGACACTCGGCGACGACTTGGATGCACGAAAACGAACGCATCCTATACAATAAGGCACAGTTTTTTTTACGGGAAGAAAAAATGGTTCGCACTCGTTTCGCGCCGTCACCGACGGGGTTTCTGCATATCGGCGGCGCACGCACGGCGCTTTTTTCCTGGGCTTACGCGCGGCACCACGGCGGTGAATTCATCCTGCGCATCGAGGATACCGATGTCGCGCGTTCGACCTCCGAAGCCGTCCAGGCGATTCTCGACGGCATGCGTTGGCTCGGCCTCGATTACGACGAGGGCCCGATCTACCAGATGCGGCGGATGGAGCGCTACAAGGCCGTCGTCCACGAAATGCTCGAATCGGGGAGCGCGTATTACTGCTATACGACGCCCGAAGAACTCGACCGCCTGCGCGAAGCGCAGCGCGTCCAGGGTCTGAAGCCCCGCTACGATAGAAGGTGGCGTCCCGAAGCGGGCAAGACTCTTCCGAAGCCGCCGGACGGCGTCCGACCGGTCGTGCGCTTCAGGAATCCCCTCGACGGCGTCGTCGCGTGGGACGATCTGGTCAAGGGTTCGATCGCGATCGACAACGCGGAACTCGACGACCTCGTCATCGCGCGTGCCGACCTCGTGCCGACGTACAATTTCTGCGTCGCGGTCGACGATTGGGACATGAATATCACGCACGTCATTCGCGGCGACGACCACGTCAACAACACGCCGCGCCAGATCAATATCCTGAAAGCGCTCGGCGCGCCGATTCCGCGCTACGGCCACCTTTCGATGATCCTCGGCGACGACGGGCAGAAATTGTCGAAACGCCACGGCGCGGTGAGCGTCATGCAATACGACGAAAACGGCTATCTGCCGGAAGCCGTGCTGAACTACCTCGCGCGCCTGGGCTGGTCGCACGGCGACGACGAGGTTTTTTCGATGGCGCAGTTCCGCGAATGGTTCGATCTGGACCACATCACGCCGTCGGCGGCGCAGTTCAATACCGAAAAGCTCGACTGGCTGAACGCGCATTACCTCAGAGAGACCGATAACATGCGTCTCGCCGCGCTGCTCGCTCCGCGCCTTGCCGCGCTCGGCGTGACGCTCTCCCAAACGCCTTCGCTCGAAGCCGTCGTCGCGCTCTACAAGGAGCGCGTCAGCCGCCTCGACCAGCTTGCCGACGAGGTCAGGGTGTTTTACGCGCCGCCCACGCCCGAACCCGACGCGCTGGCGCGGCACCTGACGCCCGACGCGTTGCCGGCGCTGAAAGACTTCGCCGCGCGCATCCCGGATCTCGATCCCTGGGACGCGCCGACGATCAACGCGCTCGTCAAGGACTGCCTGAAAGCGCACAAGCTCAAGATGCCGAAATTGGCGATGCCCCTGCGCGTGCTTCTGACCGGGCGCGAGCACACGCCGTCGATCGACGGCGTCATCGCGCTCTTCTCGCGCGAGACGGTACTTGAGCGCCTGAAACCCGCCGGGGTCGGCTGAGGGTTTCGGCGCACGCGGTCTGGGAAAAGAGCGAAGTGATGGGAAAGACTGCAACGCCTACCGGCATTATCTGTTTTGTACCCACCATCGTTGCAGTCGAGCGGACACTTCGGCCTTGGGAAGGCGACAACGCGGGTGCTTCGAAATACGTGTGAGGCCCTCATAAAGCATCGTTGCGCCGATTTTCCCGGACATTTCCATTTGGTCGAGGAGCCAGAGTAGCCCATGGACCCTGCACTGCCGGGATTGCGCTTCCGTTCGGAGCAGTTTATCGCCGGTCACCAGCGCGTGATCTGACCGCCGCGCACAGCTCAGTGCGAAGCAGTCGGGAAGTGACAAACCCGGTATTTGCTTGCGCAACTGCTGCGCAAAGATCACTTCATTTGGCGCCAATGCGACGACGCCCAAGCCAAGCTGCCGCAGCAACGGCCCGTTGCTTGATGCCAACTCCCGTTCGTACAAAAGGTCGGGCACCACCATCGCAAGCCCGCACGAAAACGCAAGCTCCAGAAGTCCGCCGCGCTCAAGATCAATCAGGACGGAAGTGTCCGAGACCAGAATGATCATGGTCGCTCAGGCGATTTGTCCCAGAAGCCGGCAGTCCAACGCGCGGACACTGACCTTGAGCAATTCGGCGGCACGCGCCTCAGAAATGGCGCCCTCGGCCACCGCGCGCAGACACAGGCGCTCCATGCGTTGGGGGACTTCGGCAGGGAGACGATGTGGCTCGGAGAGTGACTCGGTGTTCCAGCCCAAGCCCTTGATTTGATCCCATAAGCGGCTGTAGGCTACTTTCGAGAGGATACTGAGCTGAGCACAGCGCAGTACGAGCGAAGCGATACTTACCTTGAAAACCTTTTTCAACTCCGCCAATTCGCCGAGAGAAATCGACGTGCGGTGTGAGCCTAGCAAGCGCAAGACCATGTCCTGAGCCATCAGGAAAGCACCCGCGAACCGGTCGGCCGCCTTTTCCTGCTCTGGTTTGCCGAGTTCGGAGAATCGCAAGACCAAGTGGGCTAATTCATGGGCCAGGGTGAAACGCTGGCCTTCGCCATTGTGTCTCTGGTTGACGACGATTATTGGCGCATTTCCGTGACCTGGGCGGCACACGAATGCCTTGGATCCCGACATGTTTTCCGGTAAGTCCAGAGCGACCACCTTTACTCCCTTGTCTTCCAGAAGTTCAGCCATGGAAGGGATTGGGTCGCCCCCCAGCTTCCATAGACGCCGCAGGGCATCGGCAGCCTGCTCCGCGTCCTCGATGCGGCGGATATCGAAAGCTTCGTCGACGGGAGTCTCCCAAGGCTGGTCGACGCCGGGTAGCAGTTCTTCCAACTCCAGATAGCGCTCGACTTGTTCCAGTACCGATGCTTCCAGAGTGCGCTCGTCCTTGGCGCTCGCGTGCGGCGCTTTGCGAAAATCCACGCCTGTCAGTTCGATCTTGCGCTCGCTGAGCAGGTATTCCGGTGAAACCTCCAGCGTCTTGGCGAGCGCCAGAAGAATGGTGGAACTCGGCATCATTTCGTCGCGCTCGTACTTGCCAATGGCCTGCGCGGAGACCTGTTCCTGAATGGCGGTCTCCAACTCGCGCAATGACAATCCTTGAGCTTCACGTGCCCTCTTGAGTCGGTTCCCGATCATGGCGATCTCCGTATCCTGGTTTATAAATTGACACAAATGATTCTATTTTGTAAACCACGTCTCGTCAACTTCGATGAGTGACTGAACGGAATTCAGCGAGTGGAATACTCTCGTCTTCCTTCTTCCCATGTTATGACATAATCGGAGACTCATAGAAATCGAGCGCTCGCCGGAGCGGATACTGGCGCAGACATTCAACAAACAAGGAAAGCTGTCATGACCGGAAAGCAAGTCGGCACGCCGCAGACAACCTTCGACGGCATCCGTCATCGCGACGAAAACGGCAACGAATACTGGCTGGCGCGCCAGTTGGCTCGGGTGCTGGAGTATTCCCAGTACCGCCACTTCCTGCCGGTACTGGAACGCGCACGCGAGGCTTGCCGCAACAGCGACCAGCGGGTGGAAGACCATATGGAGGATATCCTCACAATGGTCAACATCGGTTCCGGCGCTTAGCGCGCTGTCGAGGACGTGCGCCTTTCCCGTACCGCCGCTTATCCCTGTTTCAGGCGAGTTTTTTCCGCAGGACGCGCATCGTGGAATGCGTGAAGCCGAGGCTTTGGTAAAAGACCAGGGCGCTTTCGTTGGTTTTGTCGGCGAGCAGCGTCAGGCGCGAAAAGCCGCGCGCGCCGGCCCATTCGCAGACCGTTTCGACCAGGAGGCGCCCGAAACGCCGGCGCCGGAAATCCTTTGCGACGATCACGTCTTCGAGCAGAACGACTTTTTTGCCTTCGGCGGTGCTGACGGTGATCAATGCGTTCGCCATGCCACCGACACGGTTTCCCGCCCGCAGGACGAAAAGCTGGCCGGCGTCTGGATTTTCGAGGACGAGGCGCAGACCGGCGAGCTGTTTTTCGCGTTCGGGATGAAAATCGCCTTCGAGCGCGAAGAGTTCGGCCAAAAGCTCGGCCATCGCGTCGAGGTCGGAGGCCCGTGCAAATTCGACGCGCGCGTCTTGCGTGTTTTCGATCGGCGTCGGGTTCATGGGAGGCGCCGCGCGTGGAGCAGGTAGTTGATGTCGACGCTTTTGCAGATCCGGCATGTTTGCGTCGCCGGGTTGTACGCAAAGCCGGTCAGGTCATCCGTTTCGAGGCGGAATTTCCTCGTCGCGCGAACGAGTTCCGACGGGCGGATGAAGCGCGCGAACTCGTGCGTTCCCGGCGGGAGGATTCTCAGAAAACGTTCCGCGCCGACGATCACCGAGAGGTAAGCCGTGAGGCTGCGGTTGATCGTCGAGAAAAAGACGTGTCCGCCGGGCTTTACGAGTTTTGCGCACGCCGAGACGACGCTTTCGGGGTCGGGAACGTGTTCGAGCATTTCCATGCACGCGACCGCGTCGAAGGCGCCGGGTTTTTCCTCCGCGAGGTCTTCGACCGAGATCGCCCGGTAATCGACGTCGAGGGCGGCATCGAAGCTGTGAAGACGGGCGACGCCGAGGGCTTTTTCGGAGAGGTCGATTCCAAGAACTTTCGCGCCGCGGCGCGCGAGGCTTTCCGAGAGGATTCCGCCGCCGCAGCCTAAATCGAGGAAGTTTTTTCCCGCCGTTTCGATGTGGCGCCCGATCCATTCGACGCGGAGCGGGTTGATCCGGTGAAGCGGCTTGAATTCGCTTTCCGGGTCCCACCAGCGGTGCGCGGCGCGGCTGAACTTGTCGAGTTCGACGGGGTCTGTGTTGGCGGACATAGGACGGTTTGGGTCTGGATCATTCCTTTTCTAAATAAAAAAAAGCCCCGCCTAGCAGGGCTTTTCAAGGGTTCGGAAAGAATTACTTCTTGGTTCCGATGATTTCGATATCGACGCGGCGATCCGGTTGCAGGCACGCGATGACCTTGGCGCTCTTGCCGCCGGCGCATTCACCCGCCTTGGTGGCCGGTTGTTGGCTACCCTTGCCTTCGGTGTAGATACGGTTGGCCGGGATGCCCTTGCCGAGGAGGTAGGACTTGACCGAAGCGGCGCGGCGTTCGGAAAGCTTTTGGTTCAGCGCGGCGCTGCCGATGCGGTCGGCGTGACCGACGGCGATCACGACTTCGAGCGCGAGGCTTTGCGAGCGGGCGACGATGTTGTCGAGCGCGGCCTTGCCTTCGGGGCGCAGATCCGCTTTGCCGAAGTCGAAGAGCGCGTCGGCGGCCAGCGTGACTTTTTCATCACCGATGACGGCCTTGGGTTGCGGCGCGGGCGTTTTTTCGCAAACGTTGCGCGGCAGGAGGTCCTTGTCGCATTCGCAACCGGCGGCGTCTTGCGCGGCGGCGGCAGGCGTCCAGTAGCCGGTACGCCAGCAGAGGCCGGTGCTGTTCTTGACGACGACGCCACGCTGGTCGACGGCGTATACACGCGCTTGCGCGTAAGCGAGCGAGGCGCAAAGGCCGAGGGTGGTGGCGACGACGGCCATCAGGGTGTGTTTCAATGTTTTCATCGAATATTCCTCTTCAGTTAAATTTGATCAAAGACTGCGGGTATATTTGTTATCGATTCGAAATGCTAATGGGCAATGCGTAAAAAATCTAGGGGTTGCGACCTGGATGAAGTCGATTCTGCCATAAAGAGACTGAATTTATCAACTCGTTTTCGTCAAAACCCAGTAAACGCGCGTTTTCGACGCGCTTTTTCCCCGCAACCCAGACGTCGCTGACAAATTCCCGTCCCGCCGAGTAGACGAGAAGCGACACCGCGTCATAATAGGGAAGCAAACGCAGGTCGTCAATGCGGACGGCGCAAAGATCGGCGGATTTTCCGACCGAAATCGAGCCGATCGTCTCTCCGAGGCCGAGCGCGCGCGCGCCGCCCAGGGTCGCCATGTGCAAAGCCTGGTGGGTATCGACGGCTTCGGCGTTCCCGCTCGAAGCCTTCGCGAGCAGGCTGGCGAGGCGCATTTCGGAAAAAAGGTCGAGCCGGTTGTTGCTCGCGGCGCTGTCGGTTCCGAAGCCGACGTTGATGCCTTCCTCCACGAGCGAGGCGACCGGCGCGATCCCGCTCGCGAGTTTCAGGTTCGAACTTGGGCAGTGCGCGACGGAGCAGCCGTGTCGCGCGAGAAGCGCGATTTCGTCGGGTTCGAGGTGGACGCTGTGGACGGCGATCAGACCCGGTCCGAGCAGACCGAGGCGGCGCAGCCTTTCGATCGGGCGGACGCCGAACTGCCGCAGACTGTCTTCGGTTTCCTGGAGGGTCTCGTGCAGATGCAGATGAATCGGCAGGTCGCATTGCTCCGCGAGCGTCAGAACGCGGGCGAAGGTTTGATCGCCGACCGTGTAGGGCGAATGCGGCGCGAGGCAGAAGCTGAGCAGCGGCTCGTTCTTGAGTTCGTCGCGCGTCTGCATGTTCTTGTTCAGATAATCGTCGGCGTCGGCGGCGTACGACGAAGGGAAGTCGAAGACGAGGAGGCCGATCGCGGCGCGCATTCCGAGTTTGAGCGCCGAAAAAGCCGCGTCTTTCGGAAAGAAATACATGTCGTTGAAGCAGGTCGTCCCGCCGAGCAGCATCTCGGCGCAGGCGAGCGTCGTCCCGTCGCGGACGAAGCGTTCGGAAACGTGTTTCGCTTCGAGCGGCCAGATGTATTCGCTCAACCACTTTTGGAGGGGAAGGTCGTCGGCGATCCCTCTCAAGAGCGACATCGCCGCGTGCGTATGGAGGTTGACGAGGCCGGGGATCACGATGTGGTGCGCGAGCGTCTGCGTTTGGGCGGGCGCAAAGCGCGCGGCGGCGTCGGATTGTGGCAGGATTGCGACAATCCTGCCCTTGTCGACGGCGACCGCGTGGTTTTCGAGGACGACGCGCGCGGGTTCGACCGGTACGATCCACCGCGCTTCGATCATAAGGTCGACGGGTGTTTTCATCGTAAAGCCGACGCCGGGTAGAAATTGCGCCCGCGAGCGGCAGCGAGCGCGGAATCCGCCGCCGGCAAGGCGCCGGACATTTCTGGAAATGAAGCGAAGCCCCTCAGAAACATTTTGAACAGTCTTTCTGGACGCTCCGCCGCTGATTTCTTGTTGGACATATCATCGCTTTTCGACGGGAAATACCGGGGTCGGCATTCCAAAGGGGATTATGCCCGATTTTTTGTTGTGGAGCCGGCATTTTTTCGCGTTCAGCGTGTCTGTTTGTAAAGGTTTGTACGGTTCGCACTTTGAAACTATGCTACTCTTCCAATAAGTAGAGGACACCATCGGGAAGCGACTCGTCGAACAATAACATGGCAATAATCATAGATGCGTGCGTCGCCCAGCATCAGGGTGATCGAAAAGAGCAGCAGGACCGTGTCGCGCTTCTGCCTCACCCGAAGGAAAAGGGAGTCGCGCTGGCTGTGGTCGCGGACGGAATGGGAGGTCACACGGGTGGCGTCCTCGCCGCGCAGCAGGTCATCCATACCGCCCGGAACAACCTCGAATCCTATTCCTCGAAGACCGAATCCCCGCATGAAATGCTCGAAGCGGTTTTCAACGAAGCGCACGTCCTGATCAAGGCGTCGCGCTTCATCAACGAAAAGGACCCGCACAGCACGGCCGTGATGATGCTGCTTCAACCGGGAATGGTGATCTGGGCGCACTGCGGCGACAGTCGCCTCTACCGTTTTCGGGGCGACAAGGCGCTTTTTCACACGATAGACCATTCCTTCGTCGAACAACTCGTCGCGCGAGGAAAGATCACGCCCGCGCAGGCGCTGGCGCACCCGAACCGGAACGTCCTGACGACCTCGCTCGGTGGAAAGGGCGTCCCGAAGGTCGATTTCGGCGAGTCGAGCGACCTGCAGGTCGGCGACAGCTTTCTGCTGTGTTCCGACGGGCTGTGGGGTTATTTCAGCGACACGGAACTCGGCAATGTCCTCGCCTCGCATTCCGCGCGCGAAGCCTCCGACCTCCTCATTACGCGCGCCCGGTCGCGTGCGCGCGGCGCGGGCGACAATATTTCGGTCGCCATCCTGAAACTCGTCGAAGCGCCGAAAAAAACGGGCAGGGGATAGAGGTCAGGGATCAGGGATCAGGAGACAGGAATCAGACGAAAACCGATCGGTGTTTCAACGATCTTTCTCCGGCGGCGAAGCCGCCGCTGACCGATCTGATCCCTGTCTCCTGATTCCTGATACCTGACAGGGCACGGCGTGCCGTGCCCTATCGGCGGTATAGGTTGGGCTGAACGGAGAGAAGCCCAACGATTCCGTATGCGCGTGAATGATGTGACAAAGAAGGTTTTGAAGGCTTGAAAACGCGC
>JAISAZ010000090.1 GCA_031266435.1 Accumulibacter sp. | reverse complement strand
CAACGGTCATGGCGGTTGTCGCCACCCCGGATGATGAAAGATGTTTTTACAATGGAGCGCTTGTCGTCCCGCCCGCAAAGAAAAACCACGAAGCGGGCGAGACGCCCGCGCTCCAATGTCTTTCACGCTAACCTACGCGGGCTGGGCGGGCTATAGCTTGGGCTGAACGAATGTGAAGCCCAACGATCGCGGGGCTGGTTGCAAAAGGCCATAGCTTGGAATGAGCCTCCCTTGAATACCTTTCCTCCGTACCTACCCTCATTCATACGCCTGCGGAATCGTTGGGCTTTGCTTCGCGCAGCCCAACGATTCCGCCAACACTCGCTTTCTGGCAGGTTTCACGATACACTTCGTGACAACGGGAGACGGGGGCAAAAAAAGAATCCGAATCGAAACGCCTTCCTCCTTTTGGGTGCTTTTTTTCGGCGGCGAGTCCTCGGAACGATTCCGGGTCGCGCTTTTCCGTCCAGCATGAGATCGAATCATGAATAAAACCGGATATTTTCTTCTTCTCGCACTCTCGGTATCGAGCTTTTCTCTATACGCTCAGTGCCCTCAAGGCATTCCCAATACGCCGGGTTGCATGCCTCCTGATGTAATGGAACGCTATCGAGTGCAGGATCCCCCGTATTCACGCAGACGCCAGGCTCCGCAACAAGCTCCGCAGCAGTATTGGGAGCGTCAGTACGGGGCGATTGTTATCGATAAAACCACCCCCAATGTTGGAGTCGTTGGAGTGGAGCATTTGTCCAGCAAGCAAGATGCGGAGAATGCCGCCCTTTCCAAATGTAAAAAGAAAGGAGGACAGAATTGCGAAATAGTCGGTTCTTACTCCAATCAATGCGGAGCACTCGTCTGGGGGGATGAATTCTTCTCCGTTTATAGTGCCGGTTCTGCGGATAACGCAATCACTTCTTCCATGCAGAGTTGTGAGCGGAGAACAAAAAATTGTGAAGTGTTTTACAGTGACTGCAGCCTGCCGATACTTCGCGGCCCCCAAGTTCCGCAGCAGTATTGGGAGAATCAATACGAGGCAATCGCTATCGATAAAACCACCCCCAATGTTGGAGTCGTTGGAGCAGAGCGTTTGTCCAGTAAGCTACATGCGGAGAATGCCGCCCTTTTCAAATGTAAAAGGAAAGGAGGACAGAATTGCGAAATAGTCGGTTCTTACTCCAATCAATGCGGAGCGCTCGTCTGGGGGGATGAATTCTTCTCCGTTTATAGTTCTGGTTCTGCGGAAAACGCAATCAGTGCTTCCAAACAGCGTTGTGAGCAGAAGACAAAAAATTGTGAAGTGTTTTACAGTGATTGCAGCCTCCCGGTGCTTCGCAGTCATTAGGCAGGAGGCAGGAGGCAGGAGACAGAGAAGTCAGCGGCGGCTTCGCCACCAGAGAAAGAGCTTTGAAACACCGATCGGTTTTCATCTGATCCCTGATCCCTGACATCTGATCCCTGATAGGCACGCCGTGCCCCTACGAGAATCCGCAAAACAGATCACAAAGCGAGCGGTAGCGAGCGCTCTGGAATCGAGCCTCTGTCTCCCGTCTCCTGTCCCCTGTCTCCTGTCTCGAAAACCAGCCTGACTTTTCCGTCGGCGTCGATGTCGACGGCGATCTGGCCGCCGTTGACCAATCGCCCGAACAGGAGTTCGTCGGCGAGCGCGGCCTGGATCGTGTCCTGAATCAGGCGCGCCATCGGTCGCGCGCCCATCGAGGGGTCGAATCCCTTCTTCGCCAAATGCTTTTTGAGCGCGTCGGAGAAGGAGACTTCGATTTTCTTTTCGTTCAGCCGCTGTTCCAACTGCATCAGGAATTTGTCGACGACGAGAAGGACAACGTCGTGGTCGAGCGGGTGGAAGGAGATCATCGCGTCGAGGCGGTTTCGGAATTCGGGTGAGAACAAGCGTCGAATTTCGACCATTTCGTCGCCCGTCCGGCGGGTGTCGGTAAAACCCATGCGCGCCTTTTGCAAGGCTTCCTGTCCGGCGTTCGTCGTCATGACGATGATGACGTTCCGAAAATCGGCTTTGCGGCCGTTGTTGTCGGTCAGCGTCCCGTGATCCATGACCTGGAGCAGGATATTGTAGATGTCGGGGTGCGCTTTTTCGATTTCGTCGAGGAGGAGCACACTGTAGGGTGCTTTTGCGACCGCCTCGGTCAACTGCCCACCCTGGTCGAAACCGACGTAACCCGGCGGCGCGCCGATCAGCCGCGATACGGCGTGACGCTCCATGTATTCAGACATGTCGAAGCGCAGGAGTTCGACGCCCAGGCAGTACGCGAGTTGCTTCGCCACCTCGGTTTTTCCGACGCCCGTGGGACCGGAGAACAGGAAGCTCCCGATCGGCCTGTCGGGCGCGCCGAGGCCCGAACGCGCGCGCTTGACCGCCTTGGCGAGCGCTTCTATCGCTACGTCCTGGCCGAAGACGACGGCTTTCAGGTCGCGCGCGAGGTTTTTCAGCGCGGTCCTGTCGTCGGACGATACGCGCGTCGACGGCAGGCGCGCCATCTTTGCAACGACATCTTCGATTTCGGGTTTGCCGATCATCTTTTTCTGCTTCGAACGCGGCAGGAGGTGTTGTGCCGCGCCGGCTTCGTCGATGACGTCGATCGCCTTGTCGGGCAGGAAGCGGTCGGCGATGAAGCGCACAGAAAGCTCGACGGCGGAAACGAGCGCGGGAATCGAATACTTCACGCCGTGGTGCGCTTCAAAACGGGACTTCAAGCCCTTGAGTATCTCGATCGCGTCGGATGTCGAAGGCTCAACGACGTCGATTTTCTGGAAGCGGCGGGAAAGCGCGTGGTCTTTTTCGAAAACGCCGCGATAGTCGGTGTAGGTCGTCGCGCCGATGCATTTCAAACGCCCGCCGGAAAGCGCCGGTTTGAGGAGGTTCGATGCGTCGAGCGTTCCGCCCGAAGCCGCGCCCGCGCCGATCAGCGTGTGGATTTCGTCGATGAAGAGAATCGCGTTGGGCAGGCCCTGCAACTCCTTGATGACGCCTTTGAGACGCTGTTCGAAGTCGCCGCGGTATTTCGTCCCCGCGAGCATCGCTCCGATATCGAGCGCGTGGACGGTCGCGTTCGAAAGGATTTCGGGAACGCTTCCTTCGACGATTTTCCGCGCGAGTCCTTCCGCAATCGCGGTTTTCCCGACGCCGGCTTCGCCGACGAGCAGCGGGTTGTTTTTGCGGCGCCGACTCAAAACCTGGATGACGCGCTCTATTTCTCCGCCGCGCCCGATCAGGGGGTCGATCCCGTTCTCGGAGGCGAGCCGGTTGAGATTGACCGTAAAGCTTTCGAGCACGTCCGCCTTGCGGGGGTCGGCTTCGGTTTCAAGCGTTTCGGCGTGGGGCTGCTTTCCGGGAATCCTGGTGATTCCGTGCGCGATGAAGTTGACGACATCGAGCCGCGAAACGCCTTGCTTGAGAAGGTAGTAAACGGCGTAGGAATCCTTTTCGCCGAAAATCGCGACGAGGACGTTGGCGCCGTTGACCTCTTTTTTTCCCGACGACTGCGCGTGGAGGATCGCGCGCTGGATCACGCGCTGAAAGCCCTGTGTCGGCTGCGTTTCGATATCGACGTTTCCTTCGATCCTCGGCGTGTTCTTTCGGATGAAGTCGGCGAGTTCCAGCCGCAGCAACTCGAGTCGGGCGCCGCAGGCGCGCATCGCCGCGGACGCGGACGGGTTGTCGAGCAGGGCGAAGAGGAGATGCTCGACGGTGATGAATTCGTGGCGCTTCTGCCGCGCGTCGACGAAGGCCATGTGCAGACTGATTTCAAGCTCTTGCGTAATCATCGGTTTTCTTCCATCACGCACGCGAGCGGGTGTTGCTTGCTCCTTGCGAAGTTCGTGACCTGCTCGACTTTCGTCACGGCGATGTCGCGGGGGTAAACGCCGCAGGCGCCTCGCCCTTCCGTGTGTACCTTGAGCATGATCCGCTCGGCTTCTTCCCGATTTTTGAAGAAGAATTTTTGCAGCACGCCGACAACGAAATCCATTGGCGTAAAATCGTCGTTGATCAATACGACCGTATAAAACGGCGGAGGCGCCAAGCGGGACGGCTTCGTTTCGAGTACGGGAATGCCCTGAAATTGTTTCACCATGGAATCATTCTACCCGGCGCCGACGAATCCGCAAGCGCCTTTTTCGCTTTTTTGTCCACAAATTGACGCGCCCCAAAAATATTCGCTTGAAAAAGATTGACGCCCTTCTCGAACTAGCGTACAAAGCCAACTGTTTTTGATCAAATTACTTTGAATCCGAAACATGAAAAACGGGCAAAAGCCCGGTTCCCGTCTTTTTTCAAGGAAGTGCAATATGGCAACAGGTACAGTAAAGTGGTTCAACGACGCCAAAGGCTTTGGCTTCATTACTCCGGATGATGGCAGCGAAGATCTTTTCGCGCATTTTTCGGCAATCAGCATGAGTGGCTTCAAAACGCTCAAGGAGGGCGAAAAAGTCACCTTCGATGTAACTCAGGGGGCAAAAGGTAAGCAGGCGTCAAATATTGCACGAGTCTGATTTCCCCGATGTTCTGAAAAACCCGCCACTGGCGGGTTTTTTTTCGCCGCGCTTTTCTCGTCGCACCCTGCGCTTTTCTCTTTCGTCGGGCAGGTAACGGCGTTTTTTCCCCCTTTTGCGACGCTTTTGAAAATTTCTGGAATAATAAAATACTTGGAATCCGGTATCATGGATACGATTTCTCCGGTGGTTTTTCCGGTTTTTTGACGAAGCGATGAAAGCCTTTCCATCCCTCACGGCGCGCGCCGCGCGAATTCTGCTTTTCGCCGGTGCGCTCGCGGGCGCTCCGGCGGCCCGCGCGGACGGTCTGCCCGATTTGGGCGAGGCCGCGCGCGCCGAACTCTCCCCGCAGATGGAGCGAAAAATCGGCGAAAGCATCATGAACGAAATCCGTCTGCACGAGCCGTCGTATATCAGCGACCCCGAAGTCGGCGATTACCTCAATACCCTGGGGCGCCGCATCGTCGCGGCGGGTTCGGAGGCGACGGGGAACTTTCATTTCTTCGCGATCCGCGACGATTCGATCAATGCTTTTGCCATGTTCGGAGGTTTCATCGGCGTCAACTCCGGGACGCTCCTGACCGCGCAATCCGAATCCGAAGTCGCGGGCGTGATCGCGCACGAAATCGCGCACGTGACCCAGAATCACCTCGTCCGGCAAATCGCCAACGAAAGGCAGATGACGCTGCCGAGCATCCTCGTCATGCTCGCGGGCGTTCTCGCGGCGCGGTCGAATTCGTCGGTAGCCGCCGCGAGCATCGTCGGCGCGCAGGCAGGCGTTGTCCAGAGCCAGCTCGCCTTTACGCGCGATTACGAACGCGAAGCCGACCGCGTCGGTTTCCAAATGCTCCTGAAAGCCGGCTTCGACCCGCGCGGAATGTCCGACTTCTTCGAGCGCCTGCAAAGCGCGGGGCGCCTGTACGAAAGCAACGCGCCCGTCTACCTGCGCTCGCACCCCCTCACGATCGAGCGCTTGTCCGATATGCAGAACCGCGCGCAGTCGTCCGCGTACAAGCAGGTCCTCAACAGCATCGATTTCGAACTCGTCCGCGCGAAACTCCGCGCGACGCAGGGTATGCCGCGCGAGGCCGTCGCCGAATTCGAAAGGCGGCTCCAGGAAAAAAAATACACCTCGCTCGCCGCGACGCGCTACGGCCTCGCCGTCGCGCAAATGCGCGTCAAGAATGCGGCGGCGGCGCAGCAGGAAATCGACGCGATACAGAAACTCAAAGTGATTTCTCCGATGATTTTCTCGCTGTCCGCCGAAATCCGCGAGGCGCTCGGCGACGCCTCAGGCGCGCAAACGATTTACCGCAACGCGCTCCAGCGCTATCCGCACGCCAGGGGTCTCGTCTACGGCTACGCGAGGCTCCTTCACTCGCAGCGCCAATACGACAAAGCGCTACAATTCGTCAACGCGCAACTCCAGATCAACCTTTCGGACTTCGAGCTTCACGAAATCCAGGCACAAATTTACGCATCGCAGGGCAGGCGTCTGCTCCAGCATCGCGCGCTCGCGGAATTCTACGCGCTGCAAGGTCTCCCAGGGCTTGCGATCGAACAGCTTCAACTCGCGCAACAAGCGACCGACGGCAATTTTTACGAGCAATCGGTCGTCGACGCGCGTCTGCGCGAACTGCGCCGCTTGCGCGACGAAGACGACAGGCTCAGGAAGAGCGGCGGATTCTGATGGAATTCCCGAAAGAAAAAATGGACGCCGCGCTCTTCGACCGGGAACTCGACGCGAAGGGAATGAACTGCCCGCTACCGATCCTGAAAACGAAAAAAGCGCTGTTTGAAATGGATTCCGGTCAGGTGCTACGCGTTCTCGCAACCGACCCCGGCGCTACCGGTGACTTCGAGGCTTTCGCCCGTCAAACGGGGAACGCGCTGATTTCTTCGCTCAGGAACGACGACGGCGTATTCGTATTCCATTTTCGCCGGAAATAGCCCGGTGGCCACTTCAAACGAAACCATCGAATACGTCGCGGAATGCGTCGCCGGTCTCGGCGCAATCCGCTACCGGAAGATGTTCGGCGAGTACCTGGTCTACGTTAACGACAAGCCGATTCTGCTCGTATGCGACAACTGCGTCTTCGTGAAAATCCTGTCCTGCCTCGACGCCGCGATGGCCGGTGCGGAGCGCGGCTTTCCCTACGTTGGCGCAAAGGAACACTATGTTCTCGACATCGACGACGCCGATCTGACGCGAACGGTCGTCGCCGCTCTCGAAGCAGTCACTCCGCTACCAAAGCCAAAAAAGAGGAAAAAATGACTTCAGGGTACGCCAAATGAATCCTGAATTCCCGCTTTCGCGCGCAGGGCGTTGTAATTAAATACCCAACCATACCATTCAAATAAAAGAAATCGGCGTCACGCTCGACCTCCGGGAAACTCAGCTTTTCCCCGTGCTGCCGAAACCGCCTTCGCCGCGCGCGCTCGCGTCGAATGTGTCGACGACCCTGAAGTCGACCTGTAAGACGGGGACGACGACGAGTTGGGCGAGGCGGTCGAGCGGGTTGAGCGTGAAGCGTTCCCGCCCCCGGTTCCAGACCGAAATCATGATTTCGCCTTGGTAGTCGGAATCGATGAGACCGACGAGGTTGCCGAGTACGATCCCGTGTTTGTGCCCCAGCCCGGAACGCGGGAGCACCATCGCGGCGATCCCCGGGTCGTCGAGGTGGACGGCGATCCCCGACGGAACGAGCACCGTTTGACCGGGTTCGAGCTCCAAAGGCTCCAGGATGCACGCGCGCAGGTCGAGGCCCGCGGAACCCGGCGTCGCGTAACGCGGCGCGGCGTCGCCCAGGCGCGGGTCGAGGATGCGGAGGTCAATGCGCCGCATCGTTTTCTTTCAGCAGCATCGCAATGCGCGCCATCAGTTGGCGCGCGAGGTGGAGTTTCGGCGCGGACGCCATCTGGGTCTGGCCGTGGTCGTCGAACAGGGTCAGCGTGTTTTCGTCGCCGCCGAATCCGTTCTGGATCAGGTTGCCGACGATCAGCGGGATTTTTTTCGCGCGGCGCTTCTTCTCCGCGTATTCGGCAAGGTTGCGACTTTCCGCAGCGAATCCGACGCAGAACGGCGGGTTCGGTAGCGCGACGACATCGGAGAGGATGTCCGGGTTCTGGACGAGGTCTATCGTCGGCGGCGACCCGGCGTCCTTCTTGACTTTGTGCGCCGTGACGACTTTCGGGCGGTAGTCGGCGACCGCCGCGACGGCGATGAATACGTCGATGTCGTTCGCTTGCCGCAGGACGGCGGCGTGCATTTCGAGCGCGGTCGTGACGTCGATTCTCGAAACGCCGCGCGGCGTCGGCTGGTTGACCGGCCCGCTGACGAGCGTGACGTCGGCGCCCGATTCGCGCGCGGCACGCGCGACGGCGAAACCCATCTTCCCGCTGGAGAGGTTGGTGA
Source organism: Accumulibacter sp. (assembly GCA_031266435.1). Lineage (GTDB taxonomy): Bacteria > Pseudomonadota > Gammaproteobacteria > Burkholderiales > Rhodocyclaceae > Propionivibrio. Next base: position 4,833 of record JAISAZ010000090.1, on the reverse strand, counting down.
TCCCGCGCACGGGGTCTATCGTTTCAAAGGTCGGGCCGGCGGTCACGAGTACCCTTTTCCCGGTGAGGTGTTTCGGCTGAAGAAAGGCGATGACGTCTTCCAGGATTTCTTCCGGCTCGATCATCCGGCCTTCGCCGATTTCGCCGCAGGCCTGTTCGCCGCTGGCCGGACCGAGGATCGTGACGCCATCGGCGCGCAAAACCGCGATATTGCGTTGCGTCGCGGGGTTCAGCCACATCTGGGCGTTCATCGCGGGGACGAGGAGGAGCGGACGATTCCGCGCCAGGGTCAGGGTGCTCAACAAGTCGTCGGCGATCCCGTGGGCGGCCTTGGCGATGAAATTCGCGGACGCCGGGGCGACGACGAGCACGTCGGCTTCGCGCGAGAAATTGATGTGCGCAAGCCCTTTGTCGGTGTTGCTGTCCCAGGGGTCGGTGAACACCCGATTGCCCGAGAGCGCGTGAAAAGTCGTCGGCGACACGAAGTGCGTGGCGGCCTGCGTCATGGCGACCTGTACCGACGCGCCTTGCTTGACGAAGAGGCGGACGAGTTCCGCCGACTTGTACGCGGCGATTCCTCCCGTGATGCCCAGAGCGATGCGTTTTTCCGCAAGTTCCATACAAAATCCCCGTTAGAACGTTAGAATAGGGTCGAAAACCCTGAATTTTTTATTTTATTCCATTTCCAGCTCATCACTACCTTTGTCGACTTCGCCTTGCCGTACTACCTGTACTGTCTGCGGCTCGTCTTCTCGGTATGAATGGACTGGAAAAGGAATTCACCGAGTCCGCACAATGCCGATCAGCGATTGGCCGAAAACCGAGCGTCCACGCGAGCGCCTGCTGGCGCAGGGCGCATCCGCGCTCTCCGACGCGGAACTTCTCGCCATTTTCTTGCGCGTCGGCGTCAAAGGCAAAAGCGCCGTCGACCTCGCGCGCGAACTCCTTGCGTCTTTCGGCAGTCTCGGCGCGCTGTTTTCCGCGAGGCTCTCCGACCTCTCGGCGGTTCCCGGCGTAGGTCCGGCGAAATACGCGCAGTTGCAAGCCGTTTTCGAAATGACAAAACGCTCGCTCACCGAAGAAATGAAACTCAAGAACGCCTTTTCTTCGCCGACAATGGTGCGCGATTACCTGCGTCTGCACCTTGCCGGACTCGCGCACGAGGTTTTTTTCGCGCTCTGGCTCGACGCGCAAAACCGTCTGATTCACGCCGAAGAGCTTTTCAAGGGAACGCTGACGCACACGAGCGTCTACCCGCGCGAAGTCGTCAAGAAGGCGCTGGCGCACAATGCGGCGGCGATCATCTTCGCGCACAATCACCCTTCGGGCGTCTCCGACGCGTCCGACGCCGACAAGGAACTGACAAAACGGCTCAAAAGAGCCTTGGCGCTCATCGACGTAAAAGTGCTCGATCACTTCATCGTCGGCGCCCAGTCCGCGCCCGTGTCGTTCGCCGAAAACGGTTGGCTGTGAGGTATCCCACAAAACCTCGATCTCGCCCCCCCGATCGCGCGCCGCCTTCGAATCGTCGGCGGCGCGCGGGGTTCTTCGTAAAGGGCGGATTATCTGCGGCGAGCCAAAGCCGCTTCAAGTTCTCTGGAAAGCGACTCGATGACTTGACGAGCCTCGTCCTTCGCGTCCCGCCGGGGGCCTTGGTTTGCCAACTGCCGGAAACTCACGATCCGATGATTCAGCAGCTTCCCCTCGCCGTCAATCTCGGCAAGCAGCAGCGGCGCCAATCCTGTAGCCCCTTGGACGTTGATGCCGGACGCCGTGGCGAAATTGCCCAGGGAATACGCGATGAGCCTGTTCCGGTAAACTTCGAGAGCACGGGGTACGTGAGGCCCGTGCCCCAGAACAAGGTCGGCGCCAGCGTCGACGAGAGCGTGCGCCAGCTTCACGAGATCCCCTCTCCTCTCTCCCAGATACACTTCGGGCCCGATGGGCAGACTCATATGCGCGGAACCCTCGGCGCCTCCGTGCATCGAAACCACGACGAGCACATTGGGGTCTTCGGCCAGCACCTTCTTCACCAAAGCCACCGCGCCGGGAATATCGTTGATGTCCTGGCAACCCAGGTTCGGGGCCAGACCGATAAAGGCCGTCCGGCGACCTTTCAGAGTCAGATAGCTCACTTGCCCCGGAGCACCGGTGTGGGCGATGCCAAGTTCTTCCAGAACCTCGATCGTCTGCCCCCGTCCCTCGTTCCCATAGTCGTTAGCGTGATTATTGGCCAGGGAGACGATATTGAAACCGGCGTCCTTGAGCCGCCGCCCGTAGGCCGGGGGCGTGCGGAAGCAATACGAGCGGCCAGCGGCTGAAACCTTGGTGGGTGCGCCCCGGTCGGTCAGAGGCCCCTCCAGATTGCCGAAAACCACGTCCCTGTCTTTCAGAAAGGGCTTGACCTCCCGAAAAAAACCCGCCGCCGCATCCGGCGGCAGGCGGCTTTCGGTACCCAGCATGATGTCCCCCATCGCCGCCACCTTCAGGATGAAGTTCTTTTCAGCACGCGCGCCGGACTCGGCGCCGTCCTGCGTACTCTGGGCGGCACAGACGCGGGCGCCAAGCGCCAGCACCAGGAAAAACACGATTTTGAGCGAGTGGTACAGATGGTACGGATGGTTCAGATGGTACATACGTCCAGACTCCCCATGATCCAAAAAGCGCCGATTTTTACTTCGAAGCGATACGGCGGCAAACCCGTTTTCTCAGCTTTTTCCGAAAGCAAAATCGTGCCGCGAGTTTTCAATTCTTCTGGAATGAGAGGACATACAACGCTACGCGAAGTGTGGGGTTTGCGGTTTCCTCTCTCACCCCGGAAGACTACAATTTCCCACGTGACGGATACATTATCTCATAAGTTGTAGTTTCCTCTCTCACCCCGGAAGACTACAATGGATTCGCCCGATGCTCGACAGCAAACGCTGTTGTAGTTTCCTCTCTCACCCCGGAAGACTACAATCATACTTATGGGGCAGTTTAGTGCGGAAAAGTTGTAGTTTCCTCTCTCACCCCGGAAGACTACAATAGGGGCTTTTGTCGAAGCGTCCGAAGTTTCGTTGTAGTTTCCTCTCTCACCCCGGAAGACTACAATTTATCCGATACGGCTTAGAGAGACTTAAGCGTTGTAGTTTCCTCTCTCACCCCGGAAGACTACAATTATTCGCGGCGTAGGGCATGCTGATCCAGCGTTGTAGTTTCCTCTCTCACCCCGGAAGACTACAATTATACGTCCGCGACATCGACCGCGCTGGGTGTCGTAGTTTCCTCTTTTACCGCTGTCGGCTACAATACTCACTCGCAAATCTGTGCAAGTGGAGTAGTTGTAGTTTCCTCTCTCACCCCGGAAGACTACAATCGCCGCTCATCCCCTTCGGGTGGGTTTTGCGTTGTAGTTTCCTCTCTCACCCCGGAAGACTACACTCTTCCGTCCCTGCTCTTCACAGCACCTTGAACAGATTGACCATGCGCTGCTCTGACTTGCCTTTGCGGTGAATTGGGTGTTTAATCTCCGCATGAGAAGCGGTGAAAAACTCTATATCTGGCAAACCGACGACTGGCCGAACTGGCGTTATGACCTGTCTGTACTGGCTCTGCCGCTGGCCGAAGTCAGCCACGCCCAAGGCGTATTGCTGGGACGTCTGGCCGACGTGGGCTTGATCCTGCGTGATCAATCCAGCCTTGCCACGCTAACCGAGGACGTAGTCAAGACCAGCGAGATCGAAGGTGAAGTGCTCGATGCCGAATCGGTGCGTTCGTCGATTGCCCGACGCCTGGGTCTGGACATCGGCGCGGTCGCTCCGGTGGATCGACACGTCGAAGGCGTCGTGGAGATGGTACTCGACGCCACTTCGCGCAGTGCCGAGCCATTGACTGCCGAGAGACTCTACGCATGGCACGCGGCGCTCTTCCCGACCGGGTATTCGGGCATGAACAGGATAGCCGTCGGCCAGTGGCGCGATGATGCTGATGGACCGATGCAGGTAGTTTCCGGCTCGGTGGGGCGGCGCAAGGTTCACTTCGAGGCGCCCCCTGCCAACGCACTACCCGTCGAGATGGCGCGCTTCTTGGGGTGGGCCAACACGGAAACCGGCGAACCCGCGCTCGTCAAGGCGGGTCTCGCGCATCTGTGGCTCGTGACGCTACATCCCTTTGACGATGGCAACGGTCGCATCGCCCGCGCCGTGGGCGACCTCTTCCTCGCACACGCCGATGGTAGCCCGCGACGATTCTACAGCCTGTCGGCGCAAATCCAGCGCGAGCGAAAGGACTACTACGACGTGCTGGAAAGGACGCAGAAAGGGACCCTCGACGTTACCGGCTGGCTATCGTGGTTCCTCGACGCGCTCGGGCGCGCCCTCGCCCGCGCGCAGACCACGCTCGACGCCGTGTTCGTGAAGTCGCGTTTCTGGCAACGCTGGGCAGGTACGCCGATGAACGCGCGGCAGGTGAAACTCCTGAACCGAATCCTCGACGGCTTCGAGGGAAAGCTCACGAGCAGCAAGTGGGCCGCCATCGCCAAGTGCTCGCCCGATACAGCGCTACGCGACATCGCGCCATTGCTGACATTGGGTATCCTGAAGAAGTCACCCGGCGGCGGACGTAGCACTGGCTACGAATTATCGGACTGATTCCTTTTCCAGATCGTACGTGCCACAAGGCAAAATCGACAAAGGCAGGAGCACTTTGGAAAAGGAATGAAGGTAGCGATGGACCTACCCCAACTTTAACGCCCCCAAAAAAAGTTGTTATAGAATCAATAGCTTGCAGGTACAAAAAGGCCTGTCTGGCACTACATACGTGAGTTTGCCAGGAATCTGGAAGTGAGGGAGGG